>NC_014632.1:1023232-1364309 GCF_000165505.1 Ilyobacter polytropus DSM 2926
AAGTATATCATTTCAGAACTTAATTTTCAAACTTTTATTAATCTTTATTGCAGAAATTGTTTTAAAAAAATTATTTTATAACTTTTTTTTATTTGAGTCGGTCTAAAAAGTGTAAACATTATACCGAATTATTGATTACTTACTGGAGGTCATAAGATGTTAAATAAGATATCAAGAAAAAAAATAGATGCCCTTTATAAAAAAGAGGGATTCGAAAACCAATTTGAAAAAACTAAAAAAGTAGGGTTAGAACTGATATTGTCAGTTCAAAAATTTACTATGGATCCCACAAAGAAGAAACTTGAAAATATAAAAAACTGTGTTGCCGATTATTGGATTTTATGCAAACAAATTCTAAGAAATGCTCCCAGAGAAGAATTAAAATACCTTGTTAAATTAAATAATAGTTTTGAAAAAACCATTACAGACCTTGATTTGAAACATATCTATTCTAATATAATGGAGAAGTATAAAGGTGAAATAATTAAAATAACAGAAAATAAACTCAAAGATATAAAAATTTCTATAACTGATAATTCAAGAGAATTTAGATCTAATAGTTCTTTAGGAGTCTGTTAGAAGATAGAGAGGGAGTTATTTTTTTCTCCCTTTTTTTTATTTTAAAATTTAAATACAATTACTGAAAAAATAAATATATACTAATATAGTAGTCATTAAAATAACCCAAGTTTGGAGGAATTATATGAAAATTAACTTTGACGAAGCGGCGAAAAACTGGGATTCAGATATATGGAAACAAATAAGAGCTTCTGATGTGGCAAAAGATATGTTGAAGTTTCTTTATAATACTCAAGATATGAATGCCTTGGAATACGGATGTGGAACCGGACTACTAGGATATTATCTTTTACCCTATTTTAAAAATATCACATTTTGTGATTCTTCTCAAGGGATGATTGACCAGGTGAAAAATAAAATAGAAGAAAAAGCCTGTAAGAATTGCGACACAATTCTGTTAGATCATGATAAACCTTTTGATACTTCTAAAAAATATGACTGTATATTTAATCTCATGGTTCTCCATCACATAGACAATGTAGAGGATATAATAAAAAATTGGTCAGCAGCTCTAAATAAGGGTGGATACCTGTGTATAGCAGACTTAGAAGAAGAAGACGGGAGTTTTCACGGAAAAGAATTTTCTGGACACAATGGTTTTAGTAAAGGAAAATTAACTGAAATTTTTAAAAAGAATAATTTTGATCTTATAACCATTTCACAACCTCATATTACAAAAAAACAAAAATCAGACGGTGAGATAGCTGAATATCCTATTTTTCTGGTGATAGGTAAAAAAAAATAAGTTAGTGTTCTAATAATAGATAAGCCTTCCCATCATCTAATCAGGGAAGGCTTATCATATTCTGAACAAATAAAATAATATTTAAAAAGATTTTTTGTTGCTTCCATCTGCTATTGAATTAAGAGAGTTTATCTGATCTAAACTTCCAAGTACAAGCAGCTTATCTCCAGCATTAATTTTTGTATGAGACATAGGGTTAAATTCAGTTCTAGATTTTTTTTCTATTCCGATTACAATTAAATTTGTTCTCTGTGGAATCATCGCTTCTTTTAGGTTTTTTCCCTCTAAATCGCTGGTAGTTTTTATTTCAACTGAAGCAAACTTTAAAGTTTGCAGAGAACTATTATTGCTCATTATATCTAAAAAACTAAGTATATTACTCTGGGTAGCAGTGGCAAAAAGTCTACTGGATTCTATTTCCAATGGTGATATGACTATATCCGCACCTGCCATCTTTAATTTTTTACTGTTTCCTACTTCGATAACTCTTGTAACTATTTTAATATTTTTATTTAGTTCTCTAGAACTTAAAGTTATAAATAGATTTTCAGCATCTGTAGCGAGAACCGATAAAATCACCTTAGCTTTTTCTATACCGGCCATTTTTAGATTCTCATCATCTGTGGCATCACCAATTATATAATGAAAACGATCTCCAAATTTTTCGATATAGCGTTCTATCTCTTCATAGGATTTTTCGATAATTACAAATTCTAATTCATTACTGATGAATTCCTCTATAATTTTTTTTCCTGTCCTACCACATCCTACAATTATGTAATGATCTTTCATTGCATTTATTTTTTTCTTCATTTTTACCCCCTTGAGATAATTCTTCATTTCCCCTTCTATAAAAAAAGTAGTCAGATGCCCTAGGGAGTATATCACTCCAGATACACCTGCGAATATTAAGAGACAGGTAAAAATTTTCCCCTGATCTGTCAAAGGTATAACTTCCCGAAATCCCACAGTAGATAAAGTAATAAATGTCATATACAGTGAATTTATAAAACTGTATTCTTCAATATAATAATACCCAAGAATTCCAAACATGAATATTACTACCAGTAACAACATTGAAATAACAACTTTTTTAATCTGAGTCTGCATATATTCTCCTTCTGATTATTGAGTATATTATCAATTTATTAATGATTAATTATTTACGATAAATTTTATTTTTTCCTCTTATACATTATCATAAGCTTTTTGCCAATAAAAATACAACTTTTTTTTATTTTCAATTTTTAGGAGGATTATGATTATTAACATTGTAAATATATAGTGAGTAAATTATAGCAGGAGGTGCCTTATATGAACAATCAGTTTCATGAGCCTTTTGAACTTCTTAGTGAAAAAACTAAAGATGTTACCAGGGCAATTAATAGTCTGAGAGAAGAACTAGAAGCTGTAGACTGGTATAACCAGCGAGCCGATGTCGCAACTGACGATGAACTCAGATCTATTCTTGAGCATAACAGAAATGAAGAGATGGAGCATGCGGTAATGTTGATGGAGTGGCTCAGGAGAAATATGGATGGATGGAATGAAGAAATGCAAACTTATTTTTTCACCAATTCACCAGTTACAAGTTTGGAAGAAGAAGCCGAACAATCAGATGAACCCAAGGATTCCATCGCTTTTGGTAAATCTTTGAATATAGGAAGTATGAAATAATTTAGGAGGGATATGGATGAATGTGTTAAAAAGAGAACTCGCTCCAATTTCCAGTAAAGCCTGGTCAGAGATAGACCAAAGAGCCAGAGAAATTTTAACTTACTATCTTTCAGCTAGAAAGTTCGTAAATGTACAGGGACCTATGGGACTTGATTTTACCTCTGTTACAGAGGGAAGAATACAAGTACATAACGACCCTATCTTGAATTATGGAATTTTTAAAGTTAAACCGCTTGTGGAACCTAGAGTTAGTTTTGTTCTCAGTCGTTGGGAACTTGATAATATAGAAAGAGGAGCTAAGGATATCAACTACGACGCTCTAGATGAAGCTGTAAAAAAAATAGCACTTTTTGAAGAAAAAGTTATTTTTCAAGGTCTGGAAGAAGCAGATATTACAGGTATCTTTGATTGCTCTTCACACAAGGTAAAGACTTTTGGTGACTCCGATGAAGAGATACTATCTAATGTGTCAAAGGGTATAATGGAGCTAGAGAGATCTATTGCTCCCAAACCTTACACACTTGTAGTTAGTGAAGAATACTGGTGCAAACTAAGCTCTATGGGTAAAAGATTTCCACTACTAGATCAGATAAAATCTTTGATAGGAGGGGATGTCATAGTAAGTAGGAGTATAGAGGGCGCTGTTTTATTACCTTTTGATAATGAAAATATAGAATTTTCTATAGGGGAAGATTTTTCAATAGGTTATCAAGAGCATTCTGAAAGTGAAGTTAAATTATTTATAACTGAAACATTTACTTTTAGAGTATTAGATGAAACCTTTATAGTATTATTTAAATAAAAATAAAAAAAGGAAATATCCGGGTTTTGGGTATAAAATATACTATAGCGGTTTTCAAATAACAAGGGAGGTAGTTTTATGAAAAAGGGACTAATTATTTTATTTGCTGCAGGTTTACTTGCTGCATGTACTTCAACTGAACCAATGGACGCACAGGCAGGAGCTTCACTTAACAGAGCTGATACAATCGCTAAGTATGACGCACTATCAGCAAAAGTAGATGCTATCGCATCTAATCCAGATGCAACTCCAGAAGAATTTGCTGCAGCACAAGCTGAAGTAAAAGAATTTATGGATTATCTAAATTCTTACAAAGCATCTGCTTCTCCAGGAGCACAAAAATATATTGAAGACTACAATAAAACATTGAGCGGATCACGAATTTTCAAATCTTCTCCTAGTAAGTAATGTTACTGTTTTATTTAAAAAAGCTGCCTAAGGGCAGTTTTTTTTCTAATCAATATAGCGGTATTTAACTAAATAATGGAGGTAATTTTATGAAAAAGGGACTCGTTATATTATTTGCTGCAGGTTTACTTGCTGCATGTACTTCAACTGAACCAATGGATGCACAGGCAGGAGCTTCACTTAACAGAGCTGATACAATCGCTAAGTACGATGCTCTATCAGCAAAAGTAGATGCTATCGCATCTAATCCAGATGCAACTCCAGAAGAATTTGCTGCAGCACAAGCTGAAGTAAAAGAATTTATGGATTATCTAAATTCTTACAAAGCATCTGCTTCTCCAGGAGCTCAATCTTATATTGATGAGTATACTGGTACGTTAGGAGAATCTTATATCTTTAGAAGAGATAGAAACGACTAAATTTTTAAGAAAAGACCAACTTTTTAAAAGTTGGTCTTTTTATTATAGAAAAAGAAAACCACCTGCTCTGCAGGTGGACCCAAAATGCCGGAAGGCTATGCGTATAAAATAGAAAACCTCCTTTGATATAATCAACTTAGGTTTGCCGACCAGTTGAGATACAAAAGGAGGTTTAAATGGATAGTAATAGTTTAGCACACACAAGATGGAATTGTAAATATCACATAGTCTTTGCACCTAAGTACAGGAGAAAAGTAATCTATGGAAAGATAAAGCAAGATATTGGGCAAATACTTAGAAAACTTTGCGAGAATAAAAAAGTAGAGATACACGAAGCAAGCGCATGTAAAGATCACATACATATGCTTGTGAGCATACCGCCTAAATTGAGTGTATCTAGTTTCATGGGGTATTTAAAAGGAAAAAGTTCATTAATGATATTTGATCGACATGCAAATCTAAAATATAAGTATGGAAACAGGCACTTTTGGTGCCGCGGATACTATGTAGATACAGTAGGTCGTAACAGGAAAAGGATCGAAGATTATATTAGAAATCAGTTGCAAGAAGATATTGCAGAAGATCAATTAACATTGAAAGAATATATTGATCCTTTTACTGGAGGTAAAGTAAAAAAGAGCTAGAAACAAAGAGCTACTTGAGTAGCTAAATGAAATATTACGCGGTTGGCAAACCGTTCAGAAGGGCTTCAGCCCAATGCTGGAAAAGCGCCCTTCTAGGGCATGAGCAAACTACCACTTGAAGTGGTAGTTTTGATTTTTGTTGAGAATTATTTAGAAATATGTCCTGAATATTTTTTAATTTTTTTAATATTTTGGATTTTATTGTTATTTTATCCAGATTCTTTCAATTGATCATAAAATTTTAAAAACAGATGTATTTTTTAATCAAATATTCTTTAAAAATGATTATTAGATTAAAAATCCACTATTTAGGCTTAAAATAAAATAGTATCTATTACAGACAATTAATCCATAAAAAAATTAACTGACATCAAAATTTTAAATTAAAGAATAAAAAAAATTATAATTAGTTAAATAATAAATATTTTTTTGGGATTCTTATTTAAAAAAATTCGCTCTTATTTTAAAGTGATTTTAATTTACTGATAATCAAATAAAAAAAGCACTCAAAACAGAAGAAATCTAAACAATATTAACTCGAATAACAAATATTTTAATTAGTGTGGAATCATAGTTATATATAATGATAGTTATATTTATTTCTGTTATTCAAATAATTATTACACAAATAAGATATGGATTGTAAAGCTTGATTTATAAGGGCTTTATAAATTGCATATTTTTTTAACAAATTATAGTTATTATTTGTTTTAATAAACTGTATTATAGAATTCCATTTTAGTTAAAGTCTTATAAAATTAAATATGGACAATGAAGGTGTTAATCTTTTTTAAGAACTCACCACACACTTTTTAATATGAGTATAGTATAATGATTTTTGTGTCTGAAACTTGGCATAAAATAATTCTGTTTAATTTTTAAATCTTATACAGTGATTATGAGAATATAATTTTAATTTGTCTAAGTGATGTTTTTTATAGTAACAATATTTTAAAATAGAGAGAGTAAAAGAGGAGTGGTCTAAATGAAAGAATTAGCAAAATATTTATTAAATGAAGAAAATATGTTACCATATGACAATTATTCTTCCACGAGAGAAGTAGATGAGTATATCCTAAAAAAAGGGAATATTTCACCATGTGGGAAATATACTTCAAAAACTGACAAAGAATATTATACCTTGTGGGGAAAAATAAATAAAAAAAGTGAAATGACTGGTGATATAATTTTTTCATACTATAAAGATATTGAAATTAATCTAAACCTAAAGAACTGGGAAAATAAAAATTTATACCTTGGAAAAAAAGTTTCAATATATTAATTTTTAAATTATTGATCTTTTAAGGGAAAATAAAAAAGAGGGTGCCAAAGTAGAATAACTACTAGAGGTCACCTTCTTTTTCATTTGAAGTTTTTTGAGTTGTTTAAAATTGAACTAAACCTAATATTATTAATCCAGAGCAGGTAATTTTTCTATAGCACGTTTTTCCAATAACCCTTTGGCATTGATATACACTTCTGTAACCTTTGTATCAGCATGCCCTAAAAAATCCCTGATTTCCATAATGTCAGCTCCCTGAAGTGATAATTCCGTAGCAACTGCATGACGGATATTATGAGGACTGATATCCTTTTCTATTAACTTTCCCATATTTTGTATTATGGTATATAGGGAACTATAGGAAAGACGGGTATTATTTAAAAAATCTGATGGAAATATATATTGTTCTTCCAACTGGGAATCTGATAAACTATATAATTTCTTTATGTATTTTTTATAAGAAAATATTTTTTCCATACATTCTGGATGAAGGGCCTTATACTGTTCACGACCACTTTTGGTTTTTTCAAGCTTAATGACATACTCTTTTTCACGCTTGATGATGTCACTATACTTTAGATTTAAAAGTTCTTGACTACGCATTCCTGTATAAAATAAAGTGTGAACTATTATTCTGTTTCTGTAGCTCTTGTCATCCAAGACTTCATGCTTTTTCAGTATTTCTTTTATTTCTGAAAAAGATACCTTTAGAACATTTTCAAAATTATGTCTAGATACTTTTAAAAGTGGGACAAATTTCAAAGGATTTTCATGGCCATGTTTTTCCAACTCGTTATAAAGACTTTTCAAAGATGATATTATCTTGTTTACAGAAGTATTTTTTAATTCCCGTTCCTCTATAAGATGATAAACATAATCTTCAATATCTTCTTTTTCCACCTCTGTCATGAGCCGAACTATTTCGTCCTTATGAAATTCTCCATTTCCTTCGTAAACAAAATTTAAAAACTTATTCAAATAAAACATATAGTCTTTTAAAGTTTTTTCAGATTTATACATTGAAAAAATATTTTTAGAATTTAGATTTCTTTTTCTTTTTTTTCGGTTTCCGATTTGAAAATTTTCTTTTTTTGTTATATCCATAATATAAACCTTTCAAGTTAATTTTTAAAAAAGTCCTCTAAAATTAAATACGGAAATTATATTGTTTTCATTTTAAAATCGAAAACATCCACAACAACATCTCTACCATCAACTTCTTCTACATTTATAAATCTACGAACTTCCTCTTTTTCACCTGGTTTTATGTTTCTAACTGTGAAAATTTCTCTAAGGGAATATTCGTCTGCAAATAAGATCTTAATTTTATATACTACATACTCCAACTCATAGTCTGAATAATTTACAACATCAAAATTAACACGTCTAGACTGATTCCTTTTTCCTGCTACCTCTAGATTTTCAACCTTGACCATCTTTTGGAACTCGGATTTTCTGTTGTAATTATCTATAGTTTCCCATGTTTTATCTGGCTTTAAAACAATCTCCTCGTCTTTGGAGTTTTTCACAATCTCAACATCTCTGGCAAAACCTATATTACCAATCAATAAGAGACTCGCCAATATTAAATATATTTTTTTCATTACGTACCTCCTAAAAAATATCTTTTAAATCTACTTCTTTTACCTCACCTAAAGGAAGGTCACCAAGTTCTAAATTTCCAAAACTTAGCCTTTTGAGATAAATTACTTTATTTCCAACAGCCTCAAGCATTTTTTTTACTTGGTGAAATTTTCCTTCACAAATCGTAAGTAAAATTTCCGTATTATTAATTATCTGAACTTTTGAAGGTTTCGTAATATAACCTCCAATATCAACCCCTTCCTCTAATAGGTTTACTGATTTTTTGTCTATTTCCTTTAAGAGTTTTACCAGATAAGTTTTGTCCACGTGCTTTTTAGGAGAAAGCAGTTCATGGGCGATTTTTCCGTTATTAGTAAACAAAAGAAGTCCTTCTGTATCCTTATCAAGTCTGCCTACTGGAAAAAGATCTTTTTTGATTACCCATTCTGGAAGTAACTCCATCACAGTTTTTTCTCTGGTATCTTCAGTTGCAGTTATAAATCCAGATGTTTTATTCATTATATAGAATCTGTCTTTTTTATATTTCAAAACTCTTTCTCCGATTTTGATTACGTCGTTTTCTAAATCTATTTTTTCTTTTGGAGAGTTAACTTTTTTATCATTTATGGTTATCTCATTTTTAGATATTATATTCTTTACATCTCTTCTAGTTCCTACACCACATTCAGTAAGAAATTTATCTAATCTCATTTTACCTCCTTGTAAAATAAAAGCAGCCACAAGGCTGCTATATTGTAATTGTAGGATCTACTGGTTTACTATTTTTACGAATTTCATAATGAAGGTGCGGACCTGTTGATAAACCTGTATTTCCAGTTTTTGCGATAACCTGACCTTTTGAAATTTTTTGACCTTTCTTGACTAACCATCTATTCAGATGTGCATATCTAGTTTCATAGCCATTTCCATGGTTTATTATCACGACTTTACCATATCCCCTCATCCATCCGGAATATGTTACAGTTCCTGAATAAGGAGCATACACAGGTGTATTCATCTTTGACTTCAGATCTACCCCGTCATGTGTGGTCTTTCTTCCTGTTATAGGATGGATTCTGCTCCCAAATTTACTTGTAATTTCTTTTGTTTTTATGGGCCACCTAAATGACTTTAAGGTAGGAGAAATATATGAACTTTTACTTGCTGATTTATAAATCTGTGTGTTATTTTTTGAATATTTTGAATTTAAATATATCTTTTGACCAACATATATAGTGTTATCCGGAAGATTGTTGTATTGTCTCAGTCGTTCTACTGAGATGTCATACCATACTGATAATCTATAGAGAGTTTCCCCTGGTTTTATAATATGGTAGTTTGGTTTGGCTTTTGAATTTTTAGCCTCTCCTTTGAGTAGCAACTTGGTTCCAGTATTTATATGCGGGGTATTTAAGTTATTTAAAACCATTATATCTGTTACACTTACTTTGTTTTTTACAGCTATGGAATAAAGGGTGTCTCCCTTTTTTACTTTATGATACTTCCCACTACTACATCCCATTAATACAACGGAAAAAACAGATATTAATAATTTTTTAGAAATGTTCATCGCCTATTCCCCCAATACTTTGTATAATTAATTTACCACACTTTATATTAAGTTTCAAATTTATTTATTGGAAAAATCAATTATGAGTAGTATAATTATTTTAAGTAATAATAACTAGGGGGTTATGTTTTATGGTTAATTTTGATAAAGTAGATGAAATGATAGAAATTATAGAAGATGGTGAACTGCAAGATGGAAAAAATTTCAACCAATTTGCTGTTGAATTTTATTTAGAGTCAAAATCTTTGCCACTTTCAAAATATCTAAGAATGCAGAAAAAAACAAAAAAAATGCCAAAAATAATGAACACAAAAAAGGCAGGTGAAGTTCTCTATTTTACGGAAAAAGATGATGATGCAAAAAGATTTTTAAAAAGAAAAGGATACGGTGAGATACCTCAGCTAAATTATACTTGCATTATGCTTCTAAGAAAGGTCGACATCATCACAAACTGGACCAAGATACTTTCATATTTTGAGGGGAAAGGGACTATAGAGGAGATAAACAACTCAACAAGAACTGAACTTCTACCAGAAGAAAAGAAAAAGATGGATGAATTTATCAAGGAAAAATTAAAGCTTTCAGAAAAAGAATATGATTGGTTTTGTGTGAAACTTTCTAAAGTATTTGAAAATAAAGAGATAATGAAGGCTCTAAAAAAGGTGGTCAGATAAAAAAACCATTGCTCAAACTAAAATGAGCAATGGTTTTTTTATGAATCTATTCCTAAAAGATTTTTTATAAATATTCCTACAACAAAAGACAGAGTTGCTATACCAAGACTTAAAAAAGTCATTTCAAAAAATCTTTTTTTGAACGAGGATCCTGTAGCTACTGCAACATAATAGTTAAATACAAAAATTATAGAGATTCCTGTTACAAGAGTTAAGAACAATGCCATATAAGGAGTTGCTCCAGACAAAAAAGGAGCTACCAAAAGGAAAACAGTTATCATATAGGTTATACCAGTGTAAATTGCAGCTCTTTTATGGTTTTTATTTGAATTTTTTTCTGCTTTTGAGGACAGGTATTCTGAGGCTCCCATAGATAAGGAGGCTGCGATTCCTGTAATCAGACCAACCATCGCAATAACTTTTGAATCATCTAGTGCAAAGGTATAACCTGCAAGGGCTCCTGTAAGTTCTATAAGTGCATCATTTAGGCCCAATATTATTGAACTGACGTAAACCAGTTTTTCTTCTTTCAAAAGATCAACTACATCTATTTCATGGTTTTCCTCATCTTCCAGAATTTTTTGGACTTCAGGTACCTTCTCCATTATACCCCTATAGTTTTTCTGAGCCTTTTGTTCCCCTAGTTCCATGGCCTTTAGTCCAAAAGTTAGTCCGAAATATTTTGCCATAAAATAATTTTTTTTGGCTCTAAAGCAATTTGGTTTTACTTCACATTTGGTATATTGCTTAAAAAATTCATAGTGAGAAAATTCTGATTCAGCTAGTTTTATAAGTGTCTCCTTATTATTTTCTCCGCTTATTTTTGAGAGCATCATATAAGTATGATGCTCTGTTATCTCATCTTTTTGGAATTTTTTCAGAATTTTTATGAGGTCTTTTTCCAATATATCACCCCCTATACCCTAGAAACTCACCTTACTATATATTTTATTTTATTATTTAGATATAAGTATTACTGAACTTTTAGGATGTACCAGATATTTTCTTCTTTGTACTATAGTTGGCTCTTCAAGGAAATCCTCTTCTAAATATGTATCTACCACCCTATACCATTTCTTCCCATTCTTAAGAATAGGCAGTTCGAAGATAAGTGTCTCGTGATATGAGTTCAAAGCTACGTATATATCATTATCTGTTTCTTCAATGTCCCTGGTGTCTCCTCCGTCAATCATAAAGGCAATACTTCTCGAATAGTGTGACCAATCCGGAGTACAGGCCTTTACTCCATGCCAGGTTATATCACTATAACCATCTCCATCTATGTCTGTGTCAGTAAAAAAATGTTCTCTTTTAAGTGCCGGATGACTTTTTCTGAATTTTATCATATTTTTCATAAATTTATGTATACCTTTAAATTCAGCTAGTCTATCCCAGTTAATCCAGTTCATCTCATTATCCTGGCAATATGCATTATTGTTTCCCTGCTGAGTTTTAGCCATCTCATCACCCATTAAAATCATAGGAACACCCTGAGAAAGCATAAGTATTACAAGAAAATTTTTCATCTGTCTTTTTCTTAATTTTATAATAGATATATCTAGGATATCTCCCTCTACACCATGGTTATAAGAGTTATTGTGATTATCCCCGTCTCTGTTGTACTCCCCATTGGCATGATTATGTTTTTTATTATAAGAAACAAGGTCCCACATTGTAAATCCGTCATGAGAAGTTACGAAATTTATACTATGATAAGGCCTTCTTCCAAATTTTCTAAAAAGATCAGGACTTCCGACCAGTCTTGTGGCCAGATCCTGTACCTGTCCCATATCGCCACGTATAAACCTTCTTACAGTATCACGGAATTTACCGTTTAATTCTGCCCAACCGCATGGAAACTCTCCTAAGAAATAACCTCCGGCTGCGTCCCATCCTTCGGCGATAAGTTTCGATCCGGATAAAACGGGATCATCGGCAATATCTTTTAGGAGAGATAAGTCTCCTATCCATCGCCCGGTGCTGTCACGACCTAATATTGCTGCCAAGTCAAAACGAAATCCATCTACATTTAGCTGTCCATACCAGTATCTCAAGCTATTTATAATGAGTTCTTTTACTACTGTATGACTACAGTTTACCGTGTTACCTGTTCCAGAATAATTTGAGTAGTACATCTTGTTTTTTTCCAAAATATAATACACAGAGTTATCAAGACCTTTAAAAGATATAATAGGACCCATTTCATTACCTTCACCAGTGTGGTTAAATACGACGTCTAAAATAACCTCTATACCTTTCTTATGCAACGCTTCTACAAGTTGACGAAACTGGATAACATGCTCTCCTAGTTTTCCAAGTACTTTTCTGTCTCCAGAAAGATAATTCGAAGTAGGTGCATAAAAACCAATAGGGTTATACCCCCATACATTCTTTAACTTTTCTCCAGTTATAGGGTTGGTTCCCACTACATCATCCTCATCAAATTCAAATATAGGAAGAAGCTGTACAGCAGTGACTCCAAGATCCTTTAAATGATCAATTTTCTCCATAAGTCCCTTATATGTCCCAGGATGTGTTACATTAGAATTTTTGTTTGCAGTAAACAATTTCACATGCATCTCATAAATAATTGTATCTCGAAATTCGTTTTTTGGTTTCATATCTTCAGACCAGTTGTATGTTCTGGTATCTAATATCAAACCTTTTCTAGGAGATTTTGGGCAGCCATTTTTAGGAGTTATACACTTTGCATAGGGATCTAAAATTAGTTTGTCAGGGGAAAATCTATGTCCGAGCTTCATATCAAAAGGCCCGTCTACTATCCACCCATAATAGTAACCTTCAGTCATACCTTCTACATACACATGCCATATATCTCCTGTTTTATTAACATTTTTATCTAATTTATATGAAAAACAAGGTTCACAATCATCTGAGTGTTCAAATATATGTAAAGTCATACTGGTTGCATTCCTGCTGAATATTCCAAAATTCACTCCTGCATCAAGAACAATCGCCCCCATAAAATAAATTCCAGGTCGAGCTATCAATTTATTCATAAAAACCACCTCCAAAACTCTATCTATATAATACCATTTTTTTCCGATTTTCATTTATTGTTTAGATAAAATCAAAACTACCACTTCAAGTGGTAGTTTGCTCATGCCCTAGAAGGGCGCTTTTCCAGCATTGGGCTGAAGCCCTTCTGAACGGTTTGCCAACCGCGTAATATTTCATTTAGCTACTCAAGTAGCTCTTTGTTTCTAGCTCTTTTTTACTTTACCTCCAGTAAAAGGATCAATATATTCTTTCAATGTTAATTGATCTTCTGCAATATCTTCTTGCAACTGATTTCTAATATAATCTTCGATCCTTTTCCTGTTACGACCTACTGTATCTACATAGTATCCGCGGCACCAAAAGTGCCTGTTTCCATACTTATATTTTAGATTTGCATGTCGATCAAATATCATTAATGAACTTTTTCCTTTTAAATACCCCATGAAACTAGATACACTCAATTTAGGCGGTATGCTCACAAGCATATGTATGTGATCTTTACATGCGCTTGCTTCGTGTATCTCTACTTTTTTATTCTCGCAAAGTTTTCTAAGTATTTGCCCAATATCTTGCTTTATCTTTCCATAGATTACTTTTCTCCTGTACTTAGGTGCAAAGACTATGTGATATTTACAATTCCATCTTGTGTGTGCTAAACTATTACTATCCATTTAAACCTCCTTTTGTATCTCAACTGGTCGGCAAACCTAAGTTGATTATATCAAAGGAGGTTTTCTATTTTATACGCATAGCCTTCCGGCATTTTGGGTCCACCTGCAGAGCAGGTGGTTTTCTTTTTCTATAATAAAAAGGCAGAATAAATTTCTGCCTTTTAAGCTAATGTCAATTAAGAGTTTATAAACCCCTATAATATTAACCTTTATTAATTTATTATCTTATTTATACTAAGTTTTATCAATTATTTGCTCGTATATGAAGTTCCATAGCTGTTGTAATGAACCTTTGAAAAATCCATGTCCTCTTCAGTATAAGCTGGCCTTTCTTGTTCTGGATATCCCATTGCCAGTATAGCAAGCACTTTGATATCCTCCTCTATACCTAATATCTCTCTTGCTATAACATCTGCTCCTCTTCCGTCTTCAGATGGTCTTTTGTCAATCTGGACCCAGCATGATTTAAGGCCCTTTTCTTCCGCCTCTAGCTGCATAAATGTAAGAGCTATAGAGCAGTCTTCTAACCATGTATCTGACTTTTCCTCTCTACCTAAAACCACTATTGCTACTGGGGCATCTTTCACAAGCTGCCCTCCTGCAGGTTTTGCCTTAGAAAGTTTATCTAATTTAGCACTGTCGTCTACCACCACAAATTCCCAAGGTCTTTTATTTTTCCCACTTGGAGATATTAGTCCCGCCTTTAGAATAGTTTCCAATTTTTCAGTTTCTACCGGTTTTTCTTGAAATTTTCTTATACTTCTTCTTTTTTTCAGTAATTCAAACAACATAATTTATTCCCCCTTAATCTTCTATTAAATCATATAAAAGTTCTATCTCTTCTTTCCACAATGTTTCATCTATGGTTTCTAGAATAATAGGCATTTTATCAAACCTGGTATCATTCATAAATCTCTTAAAAAAGTCCATTCCGAGAACACCCTTTCCTATACTATGATGCCTGTCTTTTCGGCTTCCTGTGTCAAACTTTGAGTCATTGAGATGAATGGCCTTTAGATATTTGAAACCTACAGTTTTCTCAAACGCATTCATTGTTTTATCATATCCTTCTTTATCTTTTAACTCATAACCAGCTGCAAGGGTGTGACATGTGTCTAAACAGACTCCTATTCTGGATTTATCATCTATTCTTTCTATTATATAAGCTAGATCTTCGAATCTGTTTCCAAGATTAGATCCCTGGCCAGCTGTGTTTTCTAGTATCACAGAAATATACTCTGTGGATTCTAAGGCTTTATTTATTCCGTTAGATATATGATCAAGACATTCTTCTCGTGAGATCTCATTCAGGTGACTTCCCGGATGTGTGTTTATATATTTCAGACCCAGTTGTTCACATCTTTTCATCTCGTCGATAAATGCATTTAGTGATTTTCCTCTTTTTTCTGCATCTGGATTTCCAAGGTTTATAAGGTATCCGTCATGGGGTAAAACTACATCAGGAGTATACTTATTTTTCTCCATTGCCTCTTTGAACTTTTCTATATCCTTATCAGTAAGTGGTTTTGCTTCCCAACGTCTCTGATTTTTTACAAAAAGTCCAAAGGCCCTTGCCCCTATACCCCTGGCATTTATAGGGGCGTTGAAGACCCCACCTGAAGCACTTACATGCGTCCCAACATACTTGTTTTTAATTTTTTCTTCTCTGCTTCTTGTATCTTTTTTAGTTTTTTTATTCATCGGATACTGCTCCTGTTATCACTTTATATATAGAAAGAGTATAACATATTTTTATACTTTTCCTATTCTGGGAATCGACCATAGTACATGATGGATAATTCTCCATAGACCTTGTCCTACTTTTTAAGGTTTTTTTCCGCTATTGCTAAACAGATAAAATGCCTTAAGGAGCACTTGATTTGATGGAAAGACACTAGAACTTGAAACAGACTCAGAGTGGTGATTTCTAGCTCATCATACACGTTTTATGCCAAATTCTTTTTTCTTTTTAATTTCCATTTTCAAAAGCGTAGTAGATCGCATTAATAGCATTTCCCAAATCATCTGATTCAACACCAATAATAATATTGATTTCACTTGAACCTTGATCAATCATTCTAATATTAATATTCTCTTTTGCTAAAGCTGCAAAAACTTTTGCAGACATTCCTGGTATCTCTGCAATTCCATAACCAACAGTAGCAATAATTGCCATATTAGAAAAAACATTTATAGAGTTTGGTTCACACTCTTGGTTGATTTCTTCAATTGCCTTATCTAATTTTCCTTTTACTTTACAATCTTGAATAACAATAGATAAAGTATCTATCCCAGATGGTAGATGCTCAACAGAAATTTCATATTTTTCTAATATAGATAATATTTTTCTAATAAAACCAATTTGTCCATTCATAAGGTCTTTATGAATAGCTAAAACTGTAAAGTTTTTAGTTCCTGCTATACCTGTAATTTTTCCTACCTTTAAATTATCACTGTAATCCTCGACAATGATTGTCCCTTTATGGTCAGGATCATTAGTATTTCTGATATTAATTGGAATACCAGCTTCCCGTACTGGAAATACTGCTTCATCATGTAATACATTAGCACCCATATAAGAAAGCTCTCTAAGCTCTTTATAAGTTATTTTTTCAATAGGCTTAGGATTATTAACGATTCTTGGGTCTGCCATAAGAAAACCAGAAACATCTGTCCAATTTTCATAAACTTCTGCGTTAACTGCTTTAGCTATAATGGCTCCTGTAACATCTGATCCACCTCTTGAAAAAGTTTTAATTTCTCCATCAAAGGATGAACCATAAAACCCAGGTATCACTGCATTTTCAACACCTATTAAGGTTTCACGAATTGTTTTATAAGTTTTTTCAACATCAAGGTTATTGTTTTGGTTAAAATAAATCATATCTTTTGGATCTAAGAATTTAAACCCTAACAGCTGTGATAAAATAAGACCATTTAAATATTCTCCTCGACTTGCTACATAATCTGTGTTAGCACCTTTAGATATATTTTCTTTTATTTCAATTAAATAGGGCTTGATATTAAAATCAAGATTAAGATCCCTGACAATTTCTTCGTACCTATTAGATATAATTTCAAATACTTGATCAAATGGCACTGACTTTTGAACATGCTGACGGCACAAATAAAGTAAGTCTGTTATTTTTGAATCTTCTTTATTTCTTTTTCCTGGCGCCGAAGTAATAACAAATTTTCTTTTTGGATCTTTTTTAACAATATTAAACACTTTCATCATCTGGCTTGCATTAGCAACTGATGATCCACCAAATTTTGCAACTTTAATTCCCATGAACTACATCTCCTTTGATAGTAAACTTTCTTTTTTATGAAAATTATTATTATTGATTTATTTCAATACACCGTCCTAATTTTGAAGATTCATTTAATATTTTATACCAACAACTGTCATTTTCCACCTATGAAATAAGAAAAGTTAACCTAAATGATACATGCACTTACATGTGCCCCAAAAAATTTATTTTTTCTTTCCTGGTTATTGTATCTTTTTTAGTTTTTTTATTCATTGGATACTACTCCTAATAATGACCTATATATGAATAGAGTATAACATATTTTTATAATAGATATTAAGAGCATTTATCTAAATTTTTAATTTCGAAAGTAAAAAAGGATAGGATTTCAAAATTGGCAATTTAAGCTTCTATTTTTTTTAGAGTATTTTTTATAATTTTATCTTCTATCTTTTTATCATTGGTATTTAAGGAATGGATTAAAAACTCATTTTATTTATAAAAATTACAAGACCTCAGGCAGCTAATCCTGAGGTCCCGTAAAAAATTATTTTTATCCTTTGCTATGATTGGAAGGGACATAACAAAATTTGAGGATAACATATTCAAATGAATCTGATAAGCCATTTTTAAATATATATACATCACTTTTATGTCTCAAAATGGCCGGTGTTTGTACTCTGTTTAATTTTAGAAATGCACGAAAATATTAACCTGTGCATATTTAATTCTAAAATAAATTTGTTTTGCCATGCTTAATCTTAATAACGTATTTTCAAAAGAAAAAAGATTCGAATATCGTATTCGATTAGGATATCTGCCATAGGGTTTCATAAATGATTTCGGATATTTTCAATTGTAGAAGATGAGCATTTATACGTTTAAAATTGACGTAAGTAATGGATTTACCTAAAGATAAAGACTTGTATTCTTTAAAAGAAAAATTCTTTTCATTAAGTTCTTTTGCTATTATTTTTTCCAGAAGATCCTCTATACGAGGAAGCTCATCTTTGATTAAATCAAGCAAGGCAGTTTGACTAAATAACTCATGGTCCATATCGCAAATATTTGCAAAATCCTTTATTGTTTCCCAAGGAACTCTTTGATATTTTTTTATTATCCTGTCACTTATTTTTCTTGATGCTTTACCTATCTTCACCAGGACAGGAACTGAATGGTTAAATGGAATGTTATCAAAATAATTAAGAAACTCAGATATATTTTGATATGATTTATCGGTTTCTGAAAGTTCTCCAAACAAAAATATAGAGAATGAAGTTGCCGAGATAACTATTAAACAAAAGATATTTTTTATGGAAGATATCCCTAATGGACCTAAAGCCTGGGATATGAAAGAACAAATTTCAAAAATGATTTTTAAATTTGAAAAATTAAAAAATATTTTTATAATACATAAAAATTAATTTAAATAAACATTGTTTTTAACTAATTAAATCAATATATAAAATTACATGTTTAATTTCAAAAGAATACATTTTGATTAATAACTTGTGAATCATATAACTTATCCAATACAGATCTTTAGTTGAAGTATCAAGGATATAAAAATACTACTTAATAAAAATAAAATTACATTTTTTTATAAAAAAAAGTTCATTTTTTGATAGTTTTATGATAAAGTAGAGTATAACAAAACTTTCCAACCAGCTATACCCGACAGTAATCTCCCCAAGGTGGCTGTCACCTCAAAACTTATATTCAATATTTATAATTGAAAAATATGATGAGATAATCGCTAATGGTTATCTCATTTTTTATTATGATAGATTTTTAAACATTCCTTTGCCATATAAAGAGCTTCTTCAAAATCTTCACTATATGTATATCTTACCAAGTGTTTCTATACGTTTCAATCAGGATATTAATAGTATAAACTGAAAAAGACAAGAACCTCTCTTGCATTTTATTTGTTTTTTATCTAGACTAATATTTATATTAAAGAAGAAAAAAAGACTGGAAATTAATCCAGCCTCTACCCTAAAAACATATTTTTTAATAGAAGTATTATCCCTAAAATATAGGTTATTATTGACAAAACTTTTCGTTTTGGATTATTTCTAGAAATTAAGTAATTTATTCCCATTAGAGTAATTATCATTATATTTGACATCCTTTTGGATCAAGGTAAAATTTACTAAAAGCATGAGGGACCACCTGTCCTCTAGCATTACTTTTATTTCCCCCTTCCCTTTCACACCTCCTTTTTATTATTATATTTTGGTTATTTAAACTGCTTGGTATATATTAGGTGTATTTCATAATTCTACTGGTTATTTTCTACTATATACTGTAATTTGATATGTTCTATAATATAAGAAAGTTAACCTCAATGACACACGCATTTACATGTGCCTCCAAATGTTTACTTTTTATTTTTTCTTCTCTGATTTTTTTTATAAAATCTCACTCCGCTGACTATAATTATCTCTTTGAAAGTATAACATATGAAAAATATTATTAAAACCTTAATCTCCTAATAAATATAGAAATAGATCTATAGAAATAATCTTATATGCATTTAAATACCTGACTTTCCAAAGAATTGAGATAAGTGTATCAATGTCTATCTTATAAATTTCTTCAACAGTATTTGGGTTTCGAAGTTTTAATATCAAATAATTTTCATCTATATAAAATTAAAATTATTATATTTATCAAAACAAATTTTATAATCCTGATTTTTATATTTAATGTTTCTCGAATTGTATAATTAACTGCAACAGGTTATTTTTTAAGGAGTATAGGATATTTTTATAAGAGACATTAAGGCCATTTATTTAAAATTTTACTTTTTTAAAAAACTAGACAGTCTTATAAATGGAACTTAAATTTATAAGACCGTTAGAATCAAAAGATTTTCTCACAAATAAAAATCAATAAAAGATAAAAAAATCGCACTAATAATAAAAAAACTTGTGCTCCTAGAGAACACAGAAAAAAAGAAGGACTGACCATAGAAAAAATAAAATTAAAAATATAATAATAAATATATTAAAGGAAAAAAACCTGCATCGAGTATAATTTTTTTAAGGATATTCTCAAGATATGGTGTATCTTGAGATTATCTTTTTAGAAACAAACCTATTAAAATTTTCTCCCTAAGAAAGCCAGACCTAGGTCTGGCTTTCAAGACATAAGTGAAATGTAAAATGAAACTGAATAAAACCTTATTTTATTGTGATCCTATGTTTACTAATAAAATTTTTATATATCGTTGCAATGGTTTAAAAATCCCAAAGGTGATACTATGTATATCAATAAAATTAAAAGTATAATAGAGGATTATATAAGTAGCCTTAACTCCTCGGATATTTCCAAAATTATTTCTTTAGTTCACCGAGATATAGGTATTTACAGCATGAAAAATGGTGATATTGTAAAATTGGCTTTAGGAAAAGAGGAATTCAAGAGTATTCTAGAATTTTTTAACCTTGAATATCAATTTATCTACTGGAAAATTCTCAATAATAATATAAAAAAGGAAGCTGCTGAGATAACTATTAAACAAAAAATATTTTTTATGGAAGATATCCCTAATGGCCCTGAAGCCTGGGATATGGAGGAACAGACTTCAAAAATGGTTTTTAAATTTGAAAAATTAAAGATTAAAAATATTTTTATAATACACAGTCAATAAGCTAAACATAGTGCTTATTCATCTTGAACTTTTATTATGATTTTAAAGAGGTGTTTTATATGAAAAAAATAGACAAAGTAATGACCAATTCGGAGTATCAGGAATTATTAAACGAGTTCAAAAAGCTCGAAATGGAAGAGGAGATAACTGGGAAGGATAATAGTGTCCGAATGAATGAGATCAAAGAACTCCTTGAAATCGACGAAAAAGAAGATGATTGAGTATAGGGGCCTAGAAGGCCTTTTTATTTTTCCAAATCTATTTTTATCAAAATGTTAAAGTAAAATTATAGATCCTACACCAAAAGTTTATAACAACTTCTACCAATATTTCTTCCTTTGGTAATATTTTATATTTACACCAAGTTTCGGATATTTTTATTAATTTTATAGTAAGGTCTATTTAAAATCTGAATGCACTACTGTTATGATGACATTTCCAAGCTTTTCTCCTTTTTCTACGTACTTGTAGGCCTCTGAAATTTCTTCTAAAGTATAGCTTCTGTCTACCACCGCATGAAATTTTTCCTCTTCTATTAGTTTTCTAATTAGAAGTATACTTCTCTTTATGTTTGCAGGAAAAGGAAAAGCAGTTTTCTTGTTTTTAAATAAGAATTTTATAAAAGGAGTTATAAAGGGCAGAAATAGATTTTGTGCCATATAACCTAAGTCTGAAGAAATATAAACTCCACCATTTTTCAGTATGGGTCCGCATTTAAAAAAAGAACTTTTCCCCACAGTATCAAAAACATATTGGAATTTCTGATTAGATTTTGTAAAATCTTCACTGATATAGTCTATCACCTCATCTGCCCCCAGTGATTTTACCAAATTTATATTCTTTTCGCTGCATACAGCAGTGACATGAACTTTAAAATATTTTAAAAGCTGAACTGCACTTGAACCGATAGCTCCAGTAGCACCGTTTACAAGTACTCTCTGGCCGGCTTTTAGATCTACTTTATTGATGAAATTATATGCATAATGTACACCCTCTATACCAGCAGTAGCCTGTTCTACACTTATATTTTTGGGTATAATAAAGGCCTTCTCTTCAGATATTTTCATATATTCTCCATGTGATTCTAGCCCTTGATCATCAAAACCGAAAACTTTGTCCCCTTTTTTTAAAGAAGTGACATTTTTTCCAGTTTCTTCTACGATACCTGAAAATTCACTTCCTGAAATTTCAAGCTTCGGTTTGAATATCCCTGTGGCTACTCTGGTTAAGAGTGGCTTACCTCTCAGACTCGCACAGTCGGTTCTGTTTACTGAAGTGGCATATATTTTTATCAAGACCTCGTCGTCACTGGGAACCGGCTTTTTCATATCTATAAGCTGAAGTATATCTGGTGAACCATATTTTTTATGGACAACTGCTTTCATCTGATCCCCTCCTCTTTTGCACTTGCATAACAAACAAAACGTCTAAACCTTCATAATAATTTACTTCTTATTAATATTATTCCTGCAGATTTAAGAAATCTGAATTAATAGATGTTATTGAAAATAAGATTATTTTATTTTTGATAAAAAAATTAAATGATTTTTTATATTTTGACAGTATATTACTGAGAAATGTCATAAAATTACATATTTATAGATATGAAAAGGAGGTTCCGGCTATGGGGATGAGTGTAAAAATTGCCCTGATAAGCCACTGTATCAGTAATATAATAGTTACACTGGTTATTTTTTTCCTGTGGAGGCAAAACAAAAGTCGGTTTAATGGAATTTCAAGCTGGATGACCTGTTTTTTACTGCAGGCCATTGGTATGCCCCTTATTTTTATGAGAGGTGTTATCCCGGATTTTTTTTCCATCGTATTAAGCAACACTCTGATTGTTACAGGGTCTGTTATACTATATTTTGGATTTGGAGATTTTATAAATGAGAAGATATTAAAATGGCCTTATTTTTCGGTAATTGGAGTTTTCTTTATGTTTTACATTTATTTTGGATTAATATCTCCTAATCTTTACAATAGACTGATATTACTGTACTTGGCTATTACAATTATAAATTTTCAGTGTGTAAGGATACTCTGGAAAAACAAAGATCCAAGTATGAATAATCATTATAAACTGACAGGAGGTATAATTTTTCTTTCGGGGTTATTTTATCTATTTAGTTTGTTTGATAACCTCTACAATCACTATGACCTTGACTTCTTTTACAAAGGACTGTCTTTTGTTACACTTATTTATAGTAAGTCAGTTGATAAAGATTATAGTGACATTTTCTATTATGATGATGGTAAACAGAAGGCTTTTTTTAAGTTTAGAAAATGAATCTGTTGCAAAAGAAAACTTGGTGAAAGAACTAAAATATCAGGCAAGAGTGGATATCCTCACCAATATATGGAACAGAAGGACATTAGAAGAAAGGTTAGAAGAGGAATTAATGAGAGCTAAGAAGTATAGGGGTAAAATGTCCCTTATTTTACTGGACATTGATTATTTTAAGAAAATAAATGACACCTTTGGACATCCTGCAGGAGATTCTGTCTTAAAAAAAATAGCTGATATATTAAAAGACAATCTCAGAAAAAATGATTTTATAGGCCGTTGGGGTGGCGAGGAGTTTATAGTGGTCTGTGCCGAAACAGACGAATCAATAGTTTGGAAAGTATCAGAAAAACTAAGAAAATCCGTGGAAAATTATGATTTTAATTTAGGTATTCCTCTGACAATAAGCTTAGGTACTGCTACCTTTGATAACATTGAAACTCTAGATGAAATTTTGAAACGGGCAGATACAAATATGTACAAGGCCAAAGAAAAAGGAAGAAACAAAACCCATCCTGATATCTATTACAGTATAGACCAAGAAGAAACAGTAGATAGTCTTGAAATTTTGAGTTCCACAGTATAAATAAAATTATTTCTTGACATATATCTGTAAAAATGATAAACTCTTTCTTAGTGATTCAGAATAAAATTTAATTCTAATTTTCGTTCAATACTTTATAAGTTTTGTGATGATTTAGTTAAAAATTGTTCTAGATTTCAAAACAAAATTTATGGAGGTATTACAAATGGCAAACGGAACAGTAAAATGGTTTAATGCAGAAAAAGGATTCGGATTTATCACTTCTGAGGATGGAACTGATGTATTCGCACACTTCTCTGAAATTCAAAAAGATGGATTCAAATCTTTAGAAGAGGGAGAGCAAGTTACTTTTGAGATCACTAAAGGTCAAAAAGGTCCTCAAGCTTCTAACATCAAAACTGTATAATCAAAGTACTTAAAGCTGTCTTAATTGACAGCTTTTTTTATTTTCACAACTATTAAAATTTTAATATAACTTTTTTCTTTTCTCATTTTTTAATTTTATATTTATATCAAAACTAACTTATAAATTAGTTTATAGGTTCCTTGTATATGAGCTTTTATAGAGATACCAATGTAAAAAAGTCCAATTTTTTTAGTAGTTTTAAATAAAATATGGTATAATGTTGTTTAGATCAAGAGTATGGGAGAACAAATTATGAATATTATCGAATTTCAAAATGTTTCAAAATCATTTTTTACTCAAAAATTATACAAAAAAGTCAATTTAGAAATAAACTCTGGGGACAAAATAGCCCTTACAGGACATAACGGTACAGGTAAATCCACTTTTATAAAATTAATTACAGGTGAACAGGACCCTGATTATGGTCAGGTTATAATAAATGAAGAGACTAGTTTTTCGTGCTTTGACCAGTTTGGCAGAGTAGATCAAAATATGAAAGTAAAAGATCTACTGAATATTCCCTTTGAAGATGTGATTGCCACACAAAATGAACTAGAACTAATATCCACTCAGTTCTCTGATGATGCTGATGAAAATGAGGCAATTATGGAAAAATATGCTGATATTTCAGATAAATTTGAGAGTTTAGGAGGATACTCTTACATCCATATACAATCGGAATTCATAGATGTATTTGAAATAGGAGATAAACTAGAGAAAACGTTCAGAGAGTTAAGCGGTGGAGAAAAGCAGTATATAAGACTTGCAATAACACTCTTTAGTAATTCTGATTTGATTATTTTAGATGAGCCGCTGTCATATTTTGACAAGAAAAAAACAGCTTGGCTTTCAAACTATATTTCAGAGAGTTCTAAGGCCTTTGTGGTTGTTTCTCATAACGTTGACTTTATAAGAGGTATTGCCAATAAGATACTTGATATAGACAATAAAACCATTACAGCCTATGAGTGTGACTACCGTAATTTCCTGAAAGAGAAGAAATTAAAACTTTCAGAAGAGAGAAAGCACAACCAAAAAACTGATCTGGTTATTGAGGAAACTCAGTTAAGTGTCCACAGAAAAGTTAAACTTTTGGAAAAAGTTGATAATAAACATGCTCATGCTGTAATATTACGTAGAATGAGAAAAGAACTTAAAAAACTGGAAAAACAGAAGATAGAATTTTCTCCAGAATACAAGTATGAATATGCTGCTGCTCCAGAGGATTTCTTCACAAAAAACAGGGATATCGGTGATAATATGGTTACCCTATCTGGGGTTTCTAAAGAATTTCCAGATAAATTCCTCTATAAAGATGCTGACCTTGAGGTTTTGAAAGACAGTAAAATTTGTATTGTGGGAGAAAATGGTTCTGGAAAATCCACTCTTCTCAGAATACTTGCAGGAAAAGAATCCCCTACAGGTGGTATTGTAGAGATAAATGAGAAGGCTAAAATATCTTTTATAGAGCAGGAAACTGTTTTGGAAAATGAGCAGTTATATATAAAAGATTATCTAAAGGACAAGACAGGTTTATCAGATGACTTTATAGAGGCTGCTATTGATTCGCTGTATAACCATGATCCTGAATTCAGAGATAAGAAATTATTTATGCTGTCTGGCGGTGAGAAAAAAAGACTTGAAATTTTTGCTCATATCTTATCAGAAACAGATGTTTTAATAATAGATGAACCGTCGACTTACATGGATGACTATTCTAGAAACACCATTGCAAATATGCTGCTAGAATATCCAGGAGCTGTTATTATGGTAACCCATGACAAGGCCCTCCTTAGAAAAATAGATTTTGAACTTTATGATATCCGTGACAATAGGTTCAGAGTTAAGGAACAGGGAAAGAAGGCTGTATAACTAAACTACGTTTTACTTTTTTCTCAAAGAAAATCTATATTATTAATAAATTTTATGCCCCCTTTGTTTACTAGATAAAATCTATTGAGCAGAAGGGGGTTTTTGTATCCTGGTACGATTCTTTACATTTAAAAAATAAGAGATTATAATATCACATTATTATGATAAACTAATCAAAGGGGTAGTCATATGAAAATAAAAAATGAATGCCATCTAGATAGGCAAAAGGTAATGAATATGTTAAGTAAAATAACTCTCTTTGGGGGATTTGAAAGAAACAATCTAGAATATCTTTTGAATAACCTAAGTGAAATTTCTATAGAAAAGGGTGAAATTATATTTAAGGAAGGAGATTCTCCTAGTGATATTTATATAGTTTTAGAGGGAAGAGCAGAGTTCTTTTTAAATGGAGAAAAGTTTCTTGATATAGAAAAAGGATTTAGTATGGCCGAAACAGCAGTACTGGGAATACAAAAGCATGTTTTTACTGCCATAGCAGCTACTGATATGGAACTTTTGGTTTTATCAAAGAAAAAACTAAAGGAAATCTTTCATAAAAATAAAGAGGTTTTTAGCTTACTTATTCTGAATATGGCTAGAGAACTTGCAAGAGGAGTGGCACTTTTCGGAGATAATAAACATATTTATACTTCCATGGAAAAGAAAAAAATAGAGAAAAAATAAAAAAATCTGCCTTTAACCGGTAGATTTTTTTAGTTCTAGTATCTATACTACAGGTAGTGCCTTTTTATGCTTATACTGACTTTATAAAATACATCGGGTAAATACTTATAGCATATCATCTAAAAAGGAGACCTCTACATTATGATGGAAAACAAAAAAAATATTTTGGATGTATTTACTGAATTCTTTTATAGCCTCTATACTAAATCGGATTTTTTATAAATAACTATATAATTTGTCCTATCACCCACTTCAGATTAAATTATTTTTTTAATTGGTTTATAAATAAGTTACTTAATATTTAATTATTTTTGCCTAAAAAAAAGGCCCCTACGGGCCTTTTGGACAAGGGGGAAAGTATAACAACTCCTCAAATCCCAGGAGCTTGAATGTAACGCCTCTTAAATCTTATCTATCCTACTGTGCAAATATTAAAATATAATTAATTTGATTCCTAAAAAAAAACTTAAACTATTAAAAATTTTAGGATAATTTTTCAGTAGAATTATAATCTTTATACCATCTTATAAATTCAGGATAAGTCATGGGTTTGGCATAGTGATATCCCTGAGCATAGTCACATCCCATATTCTGAAGTATTTCTACTGCTTTTATGGTCTCCACTCCTTCTGCTACAACCTCCATTCCCAAGGTGTGTCCAATATCAATAGTTGACTGGACAAGTTCTCTCATACTTTCATCATTTTCTATATCTTTTATAAACATCCTGTCTATCTTTATCCTATCAAAAGGAAGCTGCTGCATATAAGACAAAGTAGAGTAACCTGTCCCATAGTCATCTAGAGAAAAATTAATCCCTAATTTTTTTAAATCTTTCATGGCAGAGGCTGTTTTTTTAAAATTCTCTACATTATCCCTCTCCAAAATTTCCAATTCCAATTTATAAATAGAAAGGGGATTTCTTTTGTATGCTTCTATATATCTTATAATTTTGGGATTTTCAAGAATTTTTAAAGGGATATTCACAGAAAAATTGGTATTTATATTTTCTTTCTCCATACTTTTAATTTCAAAAAAAGCAGTTTTTATCACCCATTCTGTAACTGTATTGATCATTGATGTCTTTTCTATATAAGGTATAAAAGCATCAGGAGGAATTAATCCTTTTTCTGGATGAAGCCACCTTATAAGAGCTTCGACTCCTTCCACTTTACCAGATTTAAGATTGATTTTAGGGTGATAGGTGAGAAAGAACTCTCTATTATTTATTGCTCTGGGAATCTCCAGTGAAAGATCAAAATTTTTATTTAATTGTTCACTTAATTCTGGAGAATATATTTCATAGAACTTAAGATTTTTCCTGGCCGACCTTCTTGCTATTTCTGCCTTCTGCAAAACTTCTGTATTACTACCAGTTCTCGGACTTATTCCTATAAAATAACTGGGGAAATAAGTCACATTTTTTTCTTTTATTGCCTTATAAAAAGTCTTATAAACGACTTTAAAATTGTTCTTCATTTCTGAATCTGAAAAAATAATTGCAAATTTATCCTCTTCCAGATGGAATACATTTTGTTCCTTGTTATTCTTATTTTTTTCATTAAAAATTTTTACAAAAATATCAGATATTTTGTTTATAAAATCCGTTGCATAATCAATGCCCAAATTTTCTATCATTTTGTGATACTCTTCAAATTTTATAACTGCTATGCGTTCGTCAAAATAGTAATCTCTAGTCATATTTTCAAAATAATTTTTATTGGGAAGCTTGGTAATTGGGTTATAGAGGGTAATCGAACTGAGTCTGTCGATAATATTTAAAAGATATTCTATAACCACTCCTGAAATATATCCAGTAAATATATAAAAAAACAGCCTAAACAACCAACTTGCTTTTTCCTGCATAAGCATCGTCGTCGTATCGGCAGGCATAACAGGCCCTAAAAAAAATCCGCCTGTTAATCCTAATAACGCTCCTCCAAGAGGGCCTAAAACAAAACCACCTAATATTATTACTGAAAGTTCTAAATAAACATATGAATTTTTTGTTCCACCTAAATAGAATATAAAAAAAGCGATCAAGAGCTGTATGGAGACTATGAGAGTCATAAGTAAAAATTTTCTGATAAGACTGGTCTTTTTCCAAATTATTATCTTTTCTATTCCGGTTATTACATCCATTAAACCCATCACTCCAAGTATGTATTTTTATTATTGTACAGTATATACTATTCTTTTTCAACAAAATAAAGAGATTAAGGCTAAAACATACAATTTATGTCCTGTAAAAGGATTATATATATTTGTACGGTATTTTCTTTTTAAGTATATTAATTTTATTGAAGGAGGTTTTATGAAGTGGTATTTAAAAGCATTTAAAAATTATGCTGTTTTTAACGGAAGAGCCAGAAGAAAAGAGTATTGGTACTTTGTACTGTTTAATATAATATTTAGTATTCTTTTGACAGCTGTAGACTCTTTTGCCGGCACTCTCGATGCCAACGGAAGCGGACTTTTAAGTAGTATCTACGCTTTAGTTGTATTTCTTCCTAGTATTGCAGTGGCGGTGAGGAGACTTCATGATGTGGATAAGTCGGCGTGGTGGATGCTTATAGGCATAGTCCCGGTTATAGGGGTTATAATTCTATTTATATTTATGGTCAAAGAGGGAGACCCTTACCAAAACAGGTACGGAATCAACCCTAAACTATATTAGTATAAATTTTTATTTTAAGGATCCCTATAGGAATCCTTTTTTTGTCCTATCATTCATAATATATATTCTAATGATATTTTTTTTAGTTTTGAGCTTGTCCTCATATTTCATCTATGTTATACTTCTACGTAATCGTATTAAAAACCAAGGAGTCAACGTCCAATGAATATTATTTTATTAATCAGCCGCCTTTCTGAGTGGACTGCTTTAAAAGGGTTGAAAAAAAACCTGGTGATTTTAGCCATAATTTTACTGCAAATAAGTGTTTTTATATTGGTCTACAAAACAGGAGGAATAAAATATTCATATTCTCATATTATGTATCTTGTGATAATTTTAAGTTCATTTTTTTTCGGAGCCATAGGGGGAACTTTATTTGGTATAACTGGTGGTCTGATCTTAGGGCCCTATATGCCACTTAATACTGCTACGATGGAGATGCAGCTTCCCTATAATTATCTCTATAGGATATTTTTCTTTACGGTGGTAGGTATTTTGTCTGGGTTTATCTCTCACTATCTAATAAGTGTTTTGAAGAGAGTTGAAAAAAGTTCTTTCTATAGCCAGATAACAGGTATGCCGAATAGAAAATATTTTGAAAATATGGATTTTGATGAATCTCTTTCGCCCACACTTATCTTGATAGAGCTTAAAAATTATCATAAGGCTGCCGAAGATTTTGGATATAATTTTTATACAGATATGATCACAGCTTTTAATCAATCTTTTAAACAGTTTATGAAAAATAATGATTTAATGGAGTTATTTCATTTTGATACAGGTACTTTTGCAGTTTTACTTTACAAGACAGACCCTAAAAAGTATATAGATCTTTTTCTTGATTTTTTAAAAAACCCTTTGAAAATTAGAGAGATTGATTTTTATACATCTGCAACTATAGGAGTTTCTACTTATGGTGGGAACACCTTGAAATTCATCAGAGAAGCTTATTTTGCAAAGGATCTAGCAGCAAAAAACTTAAAACATTATCTAATATTTACTCCAGAAATGGAAAGGGAGTCTTCTGCAAACTTTAACCTTGTAAATGATATTCCTAAGGCTTTAAGCAGGAATGAATTTTTTCTATGCTATCAGCCTAAGATAGATCTTTTCACAAACCAAGTAAGCAGTATAGAGGCTCTGATCAGATGGAATCATCCAAGACTTGGCCTAGTTCCTCCAAATGATTTTATAGAGTATATAGAAACAACAACTTTTATAGATGATATTACCAGATGGGTTATAAAGAAGTCTTTGGATTCTATTATCCTCATGGAAAAAATAAATATCCAGATGGATATAGCAGTTAATGTACCTCTCAAACTTCTTGAGCATGAAAAGTTTTTTGACTTTCTTTCTGACTTGAAATCTTCTGGAAAACCAATCAATAAAATTCAGTTTGAGATAATAGAGAGGGATCTTGTTAAGGATTTTGAAGCTACATCCTCACTCATATTGAAATATAAAGATCTTGGAATTCGTTTTGCACTAGATGACTTTGGCACAGGATATTCTACACTGTCATACCTTCAGCAGCTTCCGTTAGACAAGATAAAAATAGACAGGCTCTTTATAAAGAATCTTAAAACAGACAAAAAGGACAGTGATATAGTAAAATCTTCCATCGACATTGCACATATTTTAAATCTAAAAGTTGTGGCTGAAGGGGTAGAGGACAGAAAATCTCTTGATATTTTGAAAAAAATGGGATGTGATTTTGCTCAAGGATACTATTTTACTAAGCCCGTTGTATACGAGAAATTTATAGACTGGTATAAAAATTATACTGAAAATCATCAATAAAACAAAGAATAAATTAATTTTAATATATTTATATTATTTAGGAGGAAATTACGCTAAGACACAGAAAAATATAACAGGTGACACCTACCCCACCTAACCGTATTATGAGAGCATCTAAGTATAGAGGTGCACTCATAAAAAAAAGAAAGTCCTCTGGTATTCCCAGAGGGCCTTCTTTTTTTATTTTATATGGGAATAAGGCCTATTAAGCTACCAAATTGGCCTTAATATTCTGTATAAAATTTACCCTGATAGGAGTTTTTTTCCTTTAAAAGTTTGTCCACACCATTTAATATAGACCTCTTATCCAAACTCCATAAAGGTCCAATAAGTGTATCTCTGGTACCATCTCCTGTTATCCTGTGTACAGTCATCTCTGGGTTCAGTATTTCTAATATTTCAACTACCAATTCTATATAATTTTCTTTCTCCATTAGAGGAAAGGAATTTGTTTTGTAATATTCATGGAGGGGTGTCTCTTTTATAATGTGTAATAGATGAAGTTTTATACCCCAACTTTTTGATTTATTTACAAATCTGACACTGTTTAAAATATCTGTTTTTGATTCTCCAGGAAGTCCTAAGATCAAATGTGTTACAAAGGGTATTTTCTTTTCTAGGAGATTTTCAACAGATATTATGAACTGCTCTAAAGAATATCCCCTATTGATCAGTTCTGAAGTTTTTTCATGGATTGTCTGAAGACCTAGTTCTATCCAGATAAAGTTTTCCTTCCCTAGCTCCTCTAAAAGATCTAAAACTTCCTCTGGAATGCAGTCTGGTCTTGTTGCTATGGCAAGGCCTGATACTCTAGGATGGGACAAAGCTTCTGTATATATTTTTCTCAGTTTTTCTATAGAGGCATAGGTATTTGTAAAATTCTGAAAATAGGCAATTACCTTCCCCTTGGGAAACTTTTTTTCTATGAGTTTCAACTGGTCATCTATCTGATCCCCTATACTCTTTCTTCTGTCACCTGCAAACTCCCCGCTTCCTTTGTCACTGCAAAATATACATCCTTTATTGCCTAAAGTCCCGTCCCTGTTTGGGCATGTGAATCCCCCGTCTAAGGATACTTTATATATTTTTTCTCCGAATTTTTTTTTCAATTCATAATTAAGTGTATGAAATCTTTTATTATCCCACATAAAACTGCTCCTGTTCTAATCTATTTTAGATATTTTACAATATTTTAAATAATATTCAAAACTTAATATAAATTTCCCTTGATTTCTAGTTTTTAAGATGTTATCATTGATTTGTAATCATTACAAAAAGAGAGGTGTTTTTATGGAATTAAAAAACGAGGTTTTAGAACTTTTAAAAAAATCAGAACCACTGAAGGCTGGTGAAATAGCTGAAAAATTAAATGCAGATAAAAAAGATGTTGATAAAGTCATAAAAGCCTTAAAAAAAGAAAACGCTGTTGTTTCTCCAAAAAGATGCTTTTATTCTGTAGATAAATAGAATCTTGTAAATGAGTTTCTTATACATAAGAAAAAGTGGCTGGATTTTTTATCCAAGCCACTTTTTTATAAAGTCAGATAAATCTATCTTATAAAGTGCATAAACTGTTTAGCCTCTTTTTCAGGGGCCTTTACCTTATCCTTGCCATTCTCTACAAGCTTTAGTGCCCAAGCCATATTCTTCCCGAGGATTCTCATTATCTGTACACCCTCTTCATCTTTTAGGGCCTCTCCTGGAGTTGTTCCGTGTATCACATTCCAATAATTAGATGTAGGAATAATCATCTCAGAATAGTTTAAAAAGTTATTCAGCTGATCAAAGGTAGGCAGACCTCCAGAACGTCTGACTGCTACAACAGCTGCTCCAACCTTATGACGGAACAGACTTCCATTGACTCCTGCCACGTAGAAAACTCGGTCTAAGAAAGACTTCATAGTCCCTCCTATAGCAGAATAATGTACCGGGGACCCCAATAACAGCCCGTCTGCTTCCTTGATCTTTTGGATGGCCTCATTTACCTCGTCGTCAATAATACATTTTTCATTTTTATTTTTTATACATGCTCCACAAGCTGTACAGCCTCTTATGGCTTTATTACCTATGTGTAGTATCTCAGTTTCTATCCCCTCGTTTTTTAGCTCGTTGATGACCATATTCAGTGCGTGGTATGTATTTCCGTCTTTTTTAGGACTTCCGTTTATAGCGATTACTTTCATATTGTTTGACACCTCCATTGTTTTATATATATAATGTATCAGATATTATAATTTATTAAAAGTAGGCACTTTTTCGTAAGTATAGTTACTAAAAAGTAAGTTTATTGAAATTAATGGATACTAAGCAAATTTTATAGGAGTGAATTTTTATGTTAACCGTTGATGACAAAAATTACATCTGTTCATTGGATTATGCCATGAGTATAATAAAAGGCAAATGGAAATCCGTTATAATCTGTCATCTAAACCGATCATCAACTAGGTTTTTAGAGCTTCAGAGACAGCTCCCTGGAGTGAGCCAGAAAGTTCTCACAGAAAATCTAAAAGAACTTGAAGCTGACAAAATAATTAAAAAAATTGTCTTTCCAGAGGTTCCTCCAAGAGTAGAGTACGAGCTCACAGAGACAGGTTATAAGCTTTTTGAAATAATTACTCTGCTGGAAACCTGGGGGAAGGAATATATAAAAGAATTCAAAATCAATAATTCTCCTAATTAAATTAGAATAAATAGCAAGCTATATTTTTTACAAAAGTCATGAGTCTGCGGGATTATTTATGGGGAAACTCCACAATAGGCCTAGAAGCCCCATAAAGGAGCCTAAAGCTAAAAATTCTCCAGATAACAATTTAAAAGATTCTTCAAAAATAGTAGAAGAAACAGTTCTTGGTTGAAAAGTTGAATCAATGAAAGTATGAATAAAATAAAAGATAAAAGCCATCAAAAAAAATTCCATGACCATTGGGTAGCGGACTCCAAGTGGAAAAAGAAAAAATATTCCCATTAATGCTATCGGGCCGTACATAATCACAATAATGTCATTCCAACTTCTAAAAATAGAAGGCGGTTCTATTATGTTATGAATTATTCTTCCAGCTCTTTCATGAAACTGTAAAAGTTCATCAAATCCTAAAAACATAAATGCAAAAAATAATATTAACCAGAACCATTTACACCTGTCTTTGTATTTTAGAGTTACAATGGCAGAACTCAAGGAGAATGCTCCGGCAGATATGAGAAAAATGGCAGACATCACTGTTATTGTGCCGCGTTCATTTATAAAATTAAAATTTTGTGGTCCGTTTTCAGGAATTATTACTATAGATGCAAAAATATATAAAAGCGTAAATATCGTTAAAAAGATAGTAATATAAACAAAATTAGGAACTACTATATTTTTTCTATAATCCAGTGATTCTTTTATTTTTTCTGTGAAATATCCTGTCATTTTAATCTCCTCCCTTTTTAATAAATTAATAGTTTGCGTTAGAAACGAAAAACATTTTATTCTATATTAATTTATACCAATAACAGGATAATTCCTCTAATATGTGTATTTAGATTTATTAAAATTTTTGATCATAAACTTCCATGTATGATGGGCGTTATCAAAAAAATCTTTTTACCAACAAAAAAGTCCGGACAAAAATCCAGACTTTTTTGTTATTTTATTTAGTTTCTCTCTCTAATTTGGAAAAAACGCAACCACAGTAATCCTGTCTATAAAGGTCATGATTTTTAGACAGTTCTACAGACCTTTTATAACCATTTTTCTTTTTAAAATCTCCTATAAGGAATTTTACTTTATATTTCTCCTGTAGCTCTTTTCCTATTTCATTTATTTTCTGAGAATTTTTCAGTGGACTTATTGAGAGCACAGTAGAAAAATAATCAAATCCCTTTTCCTTGGCTTTTTTTGCAGTATCTTCAAGCCTTAGAGCATAGCATCTGAAACATCTCTCCCCTCCTTCTTTAGAATCCTCTAGACCCTCTATACATTTAAAGAACTCCTCTACATCATACCTTCCCTCTATAAGGTTAATCTTATTCTTTACCGCTATATCTCTGTTGAAAATTTTCTGTTCCTCTAGCCTCTTTTGGTATTCTTTTTCAAAGGTTATATTTGGGTTATAAAAATTTACAGTGATATCAAAATACTCACTAAGGTACTCAAGGACATACGAGCTGCATGGAGCACAGCATGAATGTAAAAGAAGCTTAGGCTTTTTTTCAGATTTCTTTATTTTTTCCAATATTTGTTCTAACTCTTTCTGATAATTAATTTTCATCATCTGTTGATACCTCTTATTTTTCATATGACAGTCAAAACTGTCATCAATTTTATTTTAATTTACTTTTCACGTAGAGAAGGAGTCCCTAATATCTCAAGATGCTTTATTGCAAGTATTGATTTTCCATCTACTAGGCTTAGAGTTTGTACTTCTTCAAAAGAAGCCTCTATAATCTCTAAAAATTCATCATCATCCAAGGACTGCTTTGTCTTTACCAAAGATTTTGCCAGGAAGATATGTGTTTTAGACTTTGATATACCTGGACTGGAGTAATATTCATATATTTTCTCCATACTTTCTGCCCTGTACCCGGCTTCTTCCTCTAGTTCTCTGTATGCAGTTTCTTCTGGAGACTCTCCAGGTTCTATAAGTCCGGCAGGTATCTCTAATACAAAATCCTGTACCGCTGGTCTGTACTGCTTTACCAGGATAACCTTGTTGTCATCTGTAAGAGCAAGTATCCCAACAGCATCTACTCCCTCTATAAAACTCCACCATACCTCTTTTCCTCCTGGAAGTATCAACTTTTCCTGGGATATTTCAAAGTGATCATTCTTGTAGACTACTTTTTTATCTATATGCTTGAACTTCATATCAATCCCCCTAAACCAAAAGTTCTCTGAACTTATAAAGAACAATACCCGTAGCCACTGCCACATTTAGAGATTCAGCAGAGCCGTATATAGGTATTATTACCTTACTATCACTGACTTCTATTAGTCTCTCTGACACACCCTGCCCCTCGTTTCCGAATATTATGGCATTTTTTGAACCTGGAATGATATCAGTATATGATACTGCATCCTCTCTTAAGGCAGTTGCAGTGGACTTATAATTTTTTTCAGCCATAAATTTTATAAGCTCGTCTTCTTCCATATAGATAAAGTTCATGTTAAAGAGAGATCCCATGCTGCTTCTCACTGTTTTTTCGTTATATACATCTACACTACCCTTTAAAAGGACTATATCTTTGTATCCAGCTGCATCAGATACTCTTATTATTGTCCCTAGATTTCCTGGATCCTGAATTCTGTCAAGGATTACTATGTTATCACCTATACTCGCTATAGAGGATTCTTTCATAGGGTAAATTAGAATTATCCCCTGAGAATTTTCCTGAGAGCTTATTTCATTAAAAAGTGATTCAGAGAAAATATATTTTGGACATACAAATTCTTCTACCTTGTCCTGGTATCTATCGTCACCGTCTCTTAAGATTATCGCCTTAGGAATTTCTTTAAAATCCAAAAACTTATGACCCTCTGCAATAAAGAGCTTTTCTTTTTCTCTGTATTTTCTGGTTTTTAACTTTTTTATTGTTTTATAGAGTTTATTCTCTTTACTTTTTATAAATTCCAAATTTATCCTCCAGATAATAGTTGTTATCAGGATAATTATATCTTTTATTGATGATGTTTATCAAGTTTTTTTATTCTTTCAGATAAAAACTCCAGGTCAATACTATCTTCAACGTTGATTTTAGAAGTTTTAAAGTTTCGAAGATGCCAAAATCCCTTTTTCCTAATATGGGCCTTAGATGAGCTTTTTCCAAGCCAGTCTGGTGATGGCTTATAATGTTCTGCCAAATCCATGCATTTTATGAATTTTCTTACCATTCTTTTTCTAACACGGGAAGAACGGATTTTCACAAAACTTATCTTCATATTTTCTCTTATATACTGATCTAAGAAAGCATTTATCTCTTCAGGATTTTTATAATTTCTATATCTCTTCTGTACAGCTTTCCTCAGATTTTTTCTGAAAGAGGAAGATCCCCATAAGACTTCCCTGATCTTATTTGGAAGGTTCCCTTTTTTTTGTTAAACCCTATTCTTACGATTCTCTCTAGGCCTTTATAGGTCTCTCCTGTCTCTGTGATAAAGTATATCCCATCACTTGGTATGTTTATATAATCCATTTCTTTTATGTATAATTTGGGTATCTTATCCACCAAAATGTGAAGTCTATTGCATTCAACACTCATAGCTCTCTCCCTATATAGTCAAATAAAAGATATTGAGGTAACCTCTGCATCTAGGACTTCAGCCAGCTTTTCCGGCTCTAACTCTATCTGCACCCCTCTCCTACCGCCACTTATTAGTATAGATGAAAATTTCATTGCACTTTCATCTATATAGGTAGGATACTTTTTCTTCATCCCAAGAGGAGAACAGCCTCCTCTTATATATCCTGTTATTTTTTCCAAATCCTTCATAGGGATCATCTCTACTTTTTTATTTTTACTTGTCTTTGCTAGGGTTTTAAGATCTAGCTCTCTCTCTCCTGGAATACACGCCACAAGGTAACCGCTTTTATCTCCTAAAAGCACAAGAGTCTTAAAAATTCTTCTTATATCCTCTCCTGTCTTTGCTGCTGCCGATACTGCACTAAGATCATTTTCATCTACAGGATATTCTGCTGTTTTATATTTATATTTTTTACTATCTAATAAACGCATCGCATTTGTTTTTTTCATTTAGTATCACCTCTTTATAATTATATCACAAAAAATAATAAAAAAAAGGACTACGTGATTTTTTTATTTTGAATTTTTATTTTTATTTTTCTTATAAAGGAATATAGTCAATTATATATAAAATTACTATATAAGGGGGAGTTTATTATGGAAAAAATTATTATTATAGGAGCCGGACCCGGAGGACTTTCTGCTGGTATGCTTCTGGCGTCTAAAGGATATGATGTAAATATATTTGAAAAACAAAATCATATAGGGGGAAGGAACTCCCGTCTGAGCGTAGGTGAGTTTTCATTTGATCTAGGGCCTACCTTTTTCCTAATGAAGAATATATTAGAGGAGATATTTACTGAAACTGGTAGAAAACTCGAAGATTATGTGAATCTTATGGAGATAAATCCCATGTATAGACTTAAGTTTTCAGAAAAAAAAGAGTTTTATCCTTATTCCATGGGCAATGATGAAAAAATGAAAGAGGAGATAGACCGAGTCTTTCCAGGAGAACATAAAAATTATTTGCAGTATATAGAGCGAGAGGAGAAAAAGTTTCAGAAACTTCTTCCCTGTCTTCAGGTGCCCTACGACAATTTTTTAGATTTTTTAAAGCCTAATTTTCTCAAAAGCCTGCCCTATCTTGATGCGCACAAATCAATATATAATGTTCTCAGTGATTACTTCACCGATGAAGATTTAAAACTTTCCTTTACATTTCAGGCAAAATATATAGGAATGTCTCCTTGGGAGGCACCGGGAACTTTCAGTATAATATCCTATCTTGAGCATAAATTTGGCGTATACCATGTAGAGGGAGGACTAAACAGACTTTCTAGCGCCATGGGAAAAGTTATAGAGGAAGAAGGTGGTAAAATATCACTCTCTACTTCGGTAAAGGAGATCCTTTTTGATGACACAAAGGCTATAGGGGTTCTGCTAGAAGATGGTGAAAAAATCTTTGGAGATCATATTATTATGAATGCAGACTTTGCCTACGGGATAAAGAATCTTGTTCCAGCACCCATTAAAAGCAAGTACAGTGATAATAAATTAAAAAGTAAGAAATATTCATGCTCTACATTTATGATTTATCTGGGCTTAAATAAAATTTACAACACACTACCCCATCATAATATCATCTTTGCAGAGGATTATAAGAGAAATGTAGAAGAAATGTCCCATAGAAAAATACTTTCAGATGATTTTTCTTTTTATGTTCAGAACGCATCTGTAACTGATTCTACCCTAGCACCTGAAGGAAAATCGGCTCTGTATATTCTGGTACCAGTTCCAAATAATAAATCATCTATTGACTGGGAAAAGGAAAAGACAGATTATAAAAATAAGGTCTTAGATGCCATGGAGAAAAAAGGTAATTTTAAGAATATAAGAGAGAGTATAGAGGTGGAAAAAATCATTACACCTAAGGACTGGGAGACTGAAAGAGACGTCTACCTTGGTGCTACTTTTAACCTCGGACATCAGGTGTCTCAGATGCTTGTGTTTAGGCCTCACAATAAATTAGAGGGATATAAAAATTTTTACATAGTTGGAGGAGGGACACATCCTGGAAGCGGACTTCCTACCATATATGAATCTGGAAGAATTGTTTCCAAAATTATTTTAAAGGAGGAATAAAGATGAATGGAATATCATTTTTAAGACTTATTAAATCATTTTATTCTTCTAAACTCCCAGATCTTGAAAAAATCGAAAAAAAGGGCCTTTTAGCTGTAAAAATCGCTCAGCATTATGCTTTAAGAGTTGACTTTATAAAAGAAGAGATGTGTTATCATCTTTCTAAACTTTACACTCACAGTTTCCCAGCAGAAAAAAAGAGTTTTTCCCAACTTGTGTCGCATGATTCTGAAATACTGAATCAGTTTAAATCTTTGGATGAAAACCCTTTTTCTTCTGCCTCAGTGGGACAGGTTCATAAAGCAGTCTTGCAAAATGATGAAGTAGTGGCTGTAAAAATAATAAAAAAAGATTTTAAAAATGGGTTTATAGAGGATATTGAAAGAATTGAAAAACCCATAAAAAAAATTGGGTTTCTCTGGCCAAAATTCAACAGAATATTTAACCCTATTGGGATAATAGAAAATATAAGAAACTATACTCTAGATGAATTAGATCTCAAGAATGAAGCTAAAGGTATAGAGGTATTAAGATTATATAAAAACAATTTTTCAAAGGAGTTTAACCTTTCAAATTTGAAGTTTCCAAAGGTTTATCCAGAGCTTTCAAGTGAAAAAATTTTAGTGACTGAATTTATAGAGGGAGAAACTTTTGACTCTTTGTTAAATGATAAAAAACTTACTTATGAGACTCTTTTAGAGCTTTTTAGACTTCACAGTTTTTATATATTTAAAATAGGCGTTTTTCACGGAGACATACACCCTGGTAACGTCATTTTAGGAAAAGATAAAAACATCTATCTTGTAGATTGTGCTTCTCTCTCTGAAATTACACTAAAATTAAAAAAAGGGTTATTTTGGTTTTTTTATTACCTAAGCCGATACGACTATAAAAATGCAGCAAAATACCTTCATGAGATGTCCACAGAGAGATTGGACGGGCCTGTATTTGATGAGTTTGAAAAGGAATTTTTAAAACTATACAGTGATTTTACCATGGCCACAGTGAGTGAAGTAAGTCTCACACGAAGAATGATGGAAACCATCAAAATGGGGATAAATTTTGGAATGAATTTTGGCGATCAGATGTTCCCGGTAATTAAAAGCCTTATGTATTTAGACGGTATGGTTATGAGATGCAATCCGAATGCTATACTGATGGAAGATATGAGAAATTTTACAGTGGATTTAGAAGATGAAATGAAATAAAAAAAGGCGCTATATTTGCTTATAGCCTGCCTTTTTTCATTTTTTGAAAATTAAAAGTATCTTGTGAAATATTTTTTTAAAAATCTCCTCGTAAAAACTATCTGTATTCTCCATGCAATATCTGCACATTTTATTTCCTCCTTCTCAAAATAATGTCTATCTTAAAAATCTATGCCAGACTTACTGAAATATGCCAACTTTTACTTTTATTTATTCGTCAAATCTGAAAAGGGTTTACTTTAATAAGCTAATATGATATCTATATTATATAATAACATAAGGAGAGTGGTTTTCTTGAAAACTTTAAAAACATTTTTATTAATGTTTGTAATGACTATTATACTGATGTTTTTTGGAAACATTTTAGGCGGACAAAGAGGTATGACCATAGCACTTTTATTTTCATTTGGAATGAACTTTTTTTCATATTGGTTTAGTGACAAGATGGTATTGTCTATGTATAAAGCCCAGCCTTTGACCCAAGACTCAAAGGTATATCAAATCGTAAGAAGGCTTGCAAGAAACGCAGACCTGCCCATGCCTAAGGTATACATTATAAACCAGTCACAGCCAAATGCCTTTGCAACAGGTAGAAATCCTAAACATGCTGCTGTGGCAGTTACAAGAGGTCTACTAGACATTCTTGATGACAATGAACTTTCTGGAGTAATAGCACATGAATTAGGTCATGTTAATAACAGAGATATCCTAATTGGTACTATCGCAGCCTCTATGGCTGGAGCAATTACCTATCTGGCTCATATGGCAAGATGGGCGGCTATCTTTGGAAGAAGCGATAATGACAGAGATGAAAATCCCTTTGCACTTATAGCCACAATGATTTTAGCCCCTATAGCAGCAATGCTTGTGCAGATGGCTATATCAAGAACTCGTGAGTACAAGGCTGATGCCTATGGAGCAAAGGTGAGCGGAAACCCCCTATACCTAGCCAGAGCTCTTAGAAAACTGGAGATGTCTAGTAAAAGAATTCCCATGTCGGCTAATCCTGCAACATCACACATGTTTATCGTAAATCCATTGTCAGCAGAGAAAATGGCTTCGCTTTTCAGCACTCACCCTAGTACTGCAATGCGTATCGCAAAACTTGAAGAGATGTCTGAAAACGGATTATAACAAAAATTAAAAAGGGAGCCTTGCTCCCTTTTTAATTTACTTTACTATAAGCCAGCCCTTCATTTTCATATGTCCAGGTCCACAGAACACAGAACATCTGAATTCATAAGTTCCTATTTCATTGGCATAAAACTCTACAATATTATCTTTCCCAGGTTCTATTCTCTTATTTATTCCGATTTCTTCAAGTTTAAACCCATGAACGACGTCTAAAGAAGTTAATCTCAACCTCACCTTGTCTCCTGCATTTACAACTATAATATCGGGATTAAATCCAAACTTATAAGCCTCAACATCAATTATTCTAACTCCATTTTCTACTTTTCCCGATAAACTATAATACATAGGGCTTATTTCCTCTTTTGTCATCGACTCCCTACTTGTACACCCTAAAATAGCAGTAAGCAAAATCAATAAAACAAATATTTTTTTCATATTCCTCACTCCCTTTACTCTTTGAAGTTTTATATGGTGCAGCAGGGATAATTCCTTTTAAATTTTTATAGTGCCATTGTGTATATCTCTAATACATCTTCCTTTTCAAGAGCCTTCATAGTACCAAGAGGGCCGTTTTTTACAGCTTTTTCTGCCATTATTTCAAATTTTTCATGATCTATCCCAACTTCAGTCAATGTTTTCGGAATTCCCAAGGATGTAAAAAACTCTCTTGTTTTATCTATGGCTTTTCTCGCAACACTCATCTCAGAGTCACCCTCTATACCCCATACATTTTTGGCATAATCTACAAATCTGTGAGCATTTTCTTCAGAAAGCACATAATCCATCCAGTACGGTGTCAGTATCCCTAGTCCCATCCCGTGGGTAATATCATACTGGGCACTTAGCTCATGTTCCATGGCGTGAGTGGCCCAATCTGTTGACTCTTTACCGCAAGACATCATTCCGTTTAAAGCCAGAGAACTTGACCACATGAGATTTGCCCTGGCTTCATAATCTTTTGGATCTTTTAAAGCTATAGGACCAAAGTGAACTGCAGTCTTTAATATTCCTTCCATAAGTCTGCTCTGAAGGTACCCTCTCTTGTCTGGGGAGAAATACTGCTCAAAAACATGACTCATAATATCTACAACCCCAGCTGCAGTATGAAATTTATTAACTGTAAATGTATAAGTCGGATCAAGTATGGAGAAGACAGGTCTTAGCTTTCCGTGACCAATTGCAAGTTTTTCATTCGTCTCCATTTTGGAGATGACAGAGTTTCCGTTCATTTCACTTCCTGTAGCTGCGAGAGTAAGTATAGAGGCTACTGGTAATGCATCACGTAGTTCACCGAGCTTACTGTCTACATATAAGTCCTGCCAGACGTCTCCTTCGTATTTAGCCTGCACAGCTATAGCTTTTGCACAGTCAATTACACTTCCACCACCGGCAGCTAACACCAGTCCTATATTATTTTCTTTACATATCTTTGCTCCCTCATAGACACTTTCTATTCTTGGATTCGGATCTACTCCTGCCAGTTCAAAACATTTGATATTAAAATCAGTAAGCTGTTTTTTAATAAGATCATAAAGCCCAGATTTTTTTATGCTTGACATTCCGTATACAAGAAGGACTTTAGAAGTGTATTTATTTACTTCAGATCCTAATTTCTCGGCTTTTCCCTTTCCAAAAAGCACCTTTGTCGGAATATTGTAATTAAAATTTTTCATTATATCACTCCTTTATAGATTGATTTTTTACATTTTAGTATACATTATTTTTTTCTCTTTTTCATTGATAAAATATCAGATAAGTGATAGATTCTAAATATCATTTTTAGATATTATAGGAATATCTATAGAAAAAACTGGAGGTTAAGAAAAATTATGTTTATAAGTAAATATCAAGTGAGAATATCGGATATAAACTACGGAGGGCATATGGGAAATGAAAGGGCTTTAGTGGCATTTCAGCAAGCAAGAATCGAATGGTTAAAAACTATAGGCCTGTCAGAGATCAGTATCGGTGAGGATAAAGGCTTAATACAAAGAAGGGCCAATGTAGAGTACCTTAGGGAAATTTCCTTAGGAGATATTTTAAATATTAAAATTTATCCTGTAGAGATAAGGGGAAGTTATTTCGTCCTTTCACATGAAGTAACCAACCAAGAGGGTGTTAAAGTATTGACTGGAAACGTAACTCTTGGATCTTTTGACTATAGTGATAAAAAACTGGCCAAAATTCCAAATACTTTGAAAAAAATACTCGAAAAAGAAAAATCACAAAACGATAGGGTTTGATTTTACAAAACCTTTAGAGTATAATCAAAGAAAAAATTAGGAGGACTAGATGAAACTTTACAGATATTTTATACTGATACTTTTTGTACTAGCAACTTTCACAGGATGTAGCAACGCAAATCGAAGCAGACTACATTTTGATTCTAAGCCCTATAACTTTATCACAGGGGAAAACAATACTGAATATATGGAATTATTTTTATTAAAAGTTGATGATATAGACAATCGTTTTTATATACAGATTAAATCAAAGAAAAATTTGAAAATTTCAAAAGAAATAAGAGGGAAATGGAGTATGAAAAACGGTATTTTGTTCATGACCCCAGAAGACAGCAACAAATTAATCAAAATATCAGGATATAACAGTTATCCAAGGGTTATTTACTCTGATATTCCCCAACTTTATTATTTTAATCTTAATCTGTCACCAAGTATATACAGATATAGTGAAAATTTTAGGAAAGACAACTCTAAATATAATATAGATTTAAAACTTTTTGAAAAAGAAAAATCTATACCATTCTATATAATACCTCCTGACGAGCAGAAAAATAGTTTTTTTATAACAGTTGTCGAGTCAATTGATGGAAAAACAGTCTCTTATGAAGAGTTCACCGGAGACTGGATTATCAAGGAAAAAATACTTTATCTTCGGCTAGACGATGACACCATGTACTTTAAAACAAGCAGAGATAGTATAGAGCTAGTTAATTATGAAAATAGGTATGATATCGATCAAATTATACTAAAAAAAGTAAAATAATAAAAAATTCGGCTCTGAGCCGAATTTTTTTAATCTTATATTTATTTGAGATGATTATTAACCTTGCTACGACAAATTTGTTGAAACCAAGTTGATTTTTTTCTTTAAATTAAAGTATTGAATTTATCCGAAAGGCTGTGTTACTTTCTTTGCTTGCCCAAAGAAAGTAACCAAAGAAAAAGCACCCCTAAAAAATACCTAAAATCCCTTCTGAACTAACTTTCTATTGAAATATAGTCGGTAAACCTCCTTATTTCAATGAAAGTGGATTTCACAAGATGATTTCTTAACGGTATTTTTTTAAAGGGGAATTTAAAATCTTTAAATAATTTTTTTAAATCTTTTGAAATTCTTTCGGCCATTGACAAAATCAGCGTTAAGAATAACCGCAGGGAAATCCGTAAAAAAAATCGACTGTCTGAGCGTAGCGAGTTTCGAGTTTTTCTTGGATTTTCAAGGTTATTTAGCTTATTTTTCACAGGCCTTGATTTTTGGTTACTTTTCATCAAGGAAAAGTAACGGAACTTTAAATAAAGTCAGTAATTTATCTGAATTTCTGACAAATAACAACTTAACTTCTATTCAATTACCTCTGTAAAAACTAAATCCACTATTTTCAAGCCGTCAACAGCGGCACTCATTATCCCTCCGGCATAACCAGCACCCTCTCCTACAGGGTAGACACCTTGGACACTTACAGAGTCTCCAGATTCTTTTCTGGTAATCCTTACAGGAGCAGAGGTTCTAGTCTCTGGTCCGATTAGATTTGCTCTTGGTGAAAGAAAGTATTTATTTTTCCCCCAGTGTTCTAAAGCCATTTTCATATTTCTACTGATAAACTCAGGGAAAAAATCATTTAAATTATGGGATTCTAGCCTCATTTTATAGCTAGACTCTATCTCCATGCTGCTTTTTTGGTTTTTCAGAAAATCTTCTGCCCTCTGATAAAGGGCTCCGTAGTTTGAGATAGTATCATAGGCCTTTTTTTCAAGTTCTCTCTGAAACTTCATCCCAGAGAAAAGTTCTTCTCCAAATTCGTTCTCTTTTACGGCGACCACCAAAGCAGAGTTGGAAAATTCTCCATCTCTTGTGGAATTACTCATTCCGTTAACAAGAGTCCCTCCATTTTCTGAGGCTGCATTGACAATCTCTCCTCCAGGGCACATACAAAAAGAAAATATTCCTCTTTCTTCAGCCTTATTATTATAAGCCATATTGTATGTGGCCGCTCCCAAAAGAGGGTGATCTGCATAATCACCATACTGCATTCTGTCTATATCAGCTCTAGGATGCTCTATACGTGCTCCAACTGCAAAGGCCTTGTTCTCCATATATATGCCCCTTTCGTGAAGCATCTGATATGTATCTCGTGCCGAATGCCCTATGCAGAGAAGAAGGTGATCCACCTCTATACTCTCCCTGCTCTTATTTTTATTCTGAATTTCAATCTTTTTGATCTTACCGTTTATCACATCTATATCCGTCATCTTAGTCTCAAAATAAAATTTACCTCCCATTGATATAATCTTCTCCCTGAGGTTTTTTACCACATCTTTTAACACATCAGTACCCACGTGAGGTTTATAGTCCCACATAATCTCTTTTTGAGCCCCGTGATCCACCAGTTCCTTAAACACCTTGTTTATATACTCACTTTTTATCCTCGTATTAAGCTTACCGTCAGAATAGGTCCCGGCTCCTCCCTCTCCAAACTGTATATTAGAGTCCTCATCTAGCTGGTCCATAGTATAAAAAAGATCCACTGACTTATGTCTTTCATCTACTTTTTTCCCTCTTTCAAAGATAAGAGGTTCATAGCCATATTCACATAACCTTAAAGCTGCAAAAAGTCCAGCAGGGCCTGTTCCAATAATGGCTATCTTCCCCATATTATCTTTTACTTTTCTTTTAGGAAAGATTTTTTCATTTATCAGGGAGACGTTATTCAGCCTATTTAGATCCAGTTCTTTTTCAAGTGTTACAGAGATATTATACACAAGCTTGATATCTTTTTTCTTTCTGCTGTCTATAGATTTTTTTTCATATTCTATATGGCCTATATTATTTTTTCTTATTCCACGTTTTTCGATTTCTTTAATAAGGGCTTTCTTCTGATCTTTTTCTATTGAAACCATTATATTATTTATTGCGACTTTCATTATTCACCTCATGTTTTTTATATGTTCCCAATTCTCTTTTTATCTGGGCTTTTTTACTTATATAAGATCCTTCTATTATTGTTTCTATTCCTGCTTTGTTTATTATTGACTTCATAAAGTCCACATTTGGACACCTATCTGAATGACGGTTATCAAATGTTATACACGAAGAAAGATGAACAGCAATTTCATTCTTTTTTATATCTGCTAACTTTGGCATTCTTCTCACTAGGTTACTTATCTTTGGACCAACTCCTTTTCCGTTACAACCTCCGCATGTAAAAGAGAGGTATTGAGTTTTATTGTTATATTCACTAAATGAATTTATTTTTTTATAAAATGAATCAGAACATGCATATCCACTGCATCTATTTTTTGCTTTTTCACACTGAATTATTGCTACTAATTTTATATTCAATTTTACCTCCTAAAATGATCTTTTAAATTTTATGTTTTTTATTATAACATAATTTAAATTTTTATGTTTTAAAATAAAATGTAATAATAAATAAATTATAGGACTTTATTTATTTTGGTTGATGTTTTATCCCTATATTAAAACTAATCATTTTATGTTAAAATGAATCAGTGTATTAATCATATTTTTAAGTGAGGTGATATTTTGCCTTGGAAAAGGAAAAATTTTGAAAATATATTTATTGTTTGTGTAATAACAATATTTATGGGACAGATATATATGAGTCCCTTTTCATCATGGTTTAGGTTTTCTATCGCAGGAGTTGTACTGCCTATTGCTTTATTATTTTTTTCGGATATACCTATTTTTATTACATGTGTGATCATAGGGTTCTTTATCCCATTTTTCAGAGCTTTTGTAGAATTTCTAAATGTTTCTGATATTTCATATATAGATGCTTTTCATAAATATCTGCCAACCATAGGATATTATGTAATGTATGCCCTTTTATTTATGGCTTTGGACATAAGAAATAAAAAAAATAAATTCTCTATATTTATTCTGAGTATGTGGATCTGTGATTCAACATCAAATATTTTAGAGTTGTCTATTAGAAACATTTGGTGGGATTTTCCATTTAAAGTGGCCATATTTCAGGCTATTCTAGTTGGATTTGTAAGAGCCTTTGTAGTTTATCTTTTTTATAACTTTGTTCTCTATGTAAAAAACAGATATGATAAAGATAAAAAAGATAAGGAATATAAAGAATCTCTTATTTTTGTTTCAAAACTTAAAACAGAGGTTTTCTTTTTAAAAAAATCAATAGATGACATTGAACACACTATGGAGAAAAGTTACCTTTTATATGATGAACTTAAAGATGCTGAACTGAAAAACTATGCCCTTGAAATTTCAAGAAATATACATGAGATAAAAAAAGATTACTTTAGAGTAGTTACCGGAATAGAGAGTACCCTAGAAACAGAGATGGAAGAGCGAAACTTCACTATGAATCTTTTTGATGTGTTGAAGATCATAGAAGACAGTACAAGAAAAATCCTTAATTCTGTAGATAAAGATATCTACCTCAAGTTTGATGTCAAAAAAAATATAAAACTTATAAATTATCTCCCTTTAATATCGTTGATTAATAACCTTATTATAAATTCAATTGAGGCAATTGACAAAAACGGCCTCATAACAGTAGAGGGAACAACTGAAAATAAAAATCTTGTGATCACAGTTACTGACAACGGACCGGGTATTGAAAAAGAAGATTTAAAACTTATCTTCCAACCGGGATTTTCCACCAAATATGACTTGGTCTCAGGAAAGATGTCCACTGGAATAGGGTTGTCACACGTGAAGAACTTGGTAGATGAATACTATCAGGGGGAATTATGCTGCGATAGTATTCAAAATGTCTTTACTTCATTTACCATAAAAATCCCAGTTACCAATCTAATATAAAGGAGTGAATTGATAATGAATTTTTATATAGTCGATGACGATCCCGGAATACAGAAAATATTAAAGAATATATTGATCAAAAATAAACTCGGTGAGATCGTAGGGACAGCAAATGAAGGAGCAAAGGCTATAGAGGATATCAAAAGTTTAAAACCCGATATTGTGTTGGCCGATCTACTTCTTCCAAAGGTTGACGGAATAGGAATTGTTAACGCTCTTAGAAACACAGATATTGACACAAATTTTATAATGATCTCTGAAGTTCGTTCTCCTGAGATGATCTCTAGAGCCTACGAAAGCGGGGTAGAGTTTTTTATAACTAAGCCTATAAATGTGGTAGAGGTCCTTTCTGTAATAAAAAAGGTTCAAGAAAAAATTAAAATGTCAAATGTAATAGCTTCTTTTGAAAGTGCCTTTAAAAGTATGGATATTCTCCGAAACAATCCACAAAAGACAGAGACTGAGAAAACCGATATCAAAAAAGAGATAAATATAGTTTTGGGGGAACTTGGTATTTTAGGAGATCTTGGCTGTAATGATATTTCCGACGGAATTTTATGGATAAAGGATCAATCTGACAAATCCAAACAACAGTATAAGCTTTCTGATGTATATACTTTTCTAAGGTCAGTCCATGAAAAGAACGAAGGAATAGAGATAAATACAAGCACAATAGAACAAAGAATCCGAAGGACTATAAGTAAAGTTCTCCAGAATATTTCTAATCTGGGTATAGAGGACTATGGAAATGAGATATTTTTAAAGTATTCAGGAACTATTTTTGATTTTAAAGAAGTTCGTAAACAAATGGATTTTGAAAGAGGTAAATCTCCCTACTGTGGAAAAATCAGTGTAAAAAAGTTCTTTGAAGGTATTTTACTGATGCTAAAAATTTAGTATGAATGTTCTTTTTATAACTAAATTAAAAGTCTTAAACAAAAAGTTTAAGACTTTTTTTTATTTTTTATGTTTTTTTGTGTCGGATTTTGTATGTTGCACTGTAGTATTATTAATATAATAAATAGTGCAACTGATAAACATTTTAACAATGAATATTTGTTGCAAGTTTAATTTTATATATGGTTTATTTAAACTAAAGACATAATTAATAATTTAAAATTGGGAGGAATGTTATATGAAAAAAATGCAGCTGACAACAAAAATTTTCATCGGCCTGCTTCTAGGAGCAATTATTGGAGCTATGCTTTATCCTGTGAGAGAAGTTCCATTTGTAAATGACTATGTTATAGGATTTGCTTTCCATCTAATGGGCAGAATCTTTATGAATGCTATAAAAATGATGGTTGTACCACTAGTTTTCTTTTCACTAATCATGGGAACTGCTTCAATGAAGGATATCAAAAAACTCGGTAGAATAGGTACTAAAACTCTTGGTTTCTATCTGACAACAACTGCAATTGCTATCACTATCGCACTTGGACTTGCGAACATTGTTAACCCTGGTAAAGGATTGGATCTAGGAACTGTAGAAAAATCAGCCTTTGCAATAAAAGAATCGAAATCATTTGTTAATGTTCTAATTGATATGGTTCCTACTAACCCAGTAGCTGCAATGGCAAACGGTAATATGCTTCAAATAATCATCTTTGCTATTTTATGTGGTGTTTCTCTAACTCTTATGGGTGAAAAAGGGGAGAGATTAAAGGATATCTGCTCTGAAATCAACGACCTCGTTCTTAAGCTTGTAGAAATTATCATGTTATTTGCACCAATTGGTGTTTTCGGACTTATAGGTAAAACTTTTGCAACTCTTGGATACGATGCCATGAAGCCACTTTTCGTTTATATGCTTACTGTCTTAGCAGCTTTATTGATCCATGCAATCATTACTTATCAAGGATTACTCTTTGCTTTTGCAAGATATAACCCTATTACATTCTTTAAGAAATTTGCACCTGCAATATCTGTAGCTTTCTCTACATCAAGTAGTGGTGCTACTATTCCAGTAACAATGGATACTCTTTTGACAAGATTTAAAGTACCTGAGGATATAACTTCTTTCACTATCCCACTTGGAGCAACTGTAAACATGGATGGAACTGCTATAATGCAGGGAGTCGCTACAGTATTTATCGCTCAGGTATACGGTGTAAACCTTGGCCCTGCTGACTATCTAGCTGTTATACTTACGGCCACTCTAGCTTCTGTTGGTACTGCTGGTGTTCCTGGTGTAGGACTAATCATGCTGTCTATGGTTCTTACTCAAGTAGGAATTCCTGTAGAAGGTATAGGTCTAATCATGGGGGTTGACAGAATCCTAGACATGACTAGAACTGCGGTTAACATCACTGGAGACGCTGTTTGTACTCTAATCGTTGCAAAAACAGAAGGAGAACTTCTTACTGCAGAAGAGTTAGAAGTAGCATAACTTTAAAATAATAATCAGAAGACCCCCCCTTTAGGAAGTGCCTAGAGGAGGGGTTTTAAATTTATCTTACCTAGATTGATTATCTTATTTCCACGATATTTTAGGAGACTTTCGAGGGACTGTTCTTTTATATTTTATATCTGGATAACCTATGATCATGCATGTTGCAACTTCTTTTCCTTCTTTTATTCCAAGTAACTCTCTTATCTTTTTATTTCCTTCTGCAGCCCTAACAAAAAAGCCGCTAAATAGAGCTCCGAGATCTAGAGCGTTTGTCATAAGCTCCATATTTGAAGACGCTAAAACACCGTTGATTTGAAAGTTTGCAGTTACAACTATAACAGCAGGTGCATTAAAGAATAGCTCATCTTCTTTATCTGGATTTTCTTTGTATTTCTCATACATCTTTACCCAAAGTTTTGCATACTTCACATATATTATATTTTCTGGAGTTATATTGGATAAAATTTTATTTCCTATATCATTTAGAGTTTCTAACGTTAATCTCCTCAGTTCCTGTAAACCTTCTCTAACAACAATATAAGAAACATCCTGCATATTTGCGGCTGTTTCTGTAAATCTTCCAGCCTCTATAATTTTAGAAAGCTTTTCTTCCTCTACCTCTTTGTCTTTAAACTGCCTTATGCTCCTTCTGAATTTTATGAAATTTAACAAATTATTAGGGTCTACCTGGAATTTTTCCTTATCATACTCAATGACTTCTGACATATCAAATTCATCTGTAGTAACTGCATCTGTTGGACAAACAGCAATACAATGACCACATTTAAAGCATGTTACATTGTTAATCTTGGCTTTTTTATCTATCAACTCTATATCCTTTGGAAAGCAGTCTTTAACACAAAGCCCACACCCTATACATTTTTCTTCGTTTACAATCATCATAATCTTTACACTCCTAATTTCAATTTTATAAAGCTTTTCGTAAAATTTCCTCAGAAATTTCTAAAGTAACCTCTCTACTCTCTGATAAAGCTGTCATTCCATGTTTTTCCAAAGAATTAATAATCTTTTGTATATCATCTTCCCCGATATTATAATCTGAAAGTTTTGTTTTTATACCTAAACTGTGGAAAAACTTCTCAGTTTTCATGATAGCTAGATCTATTTTTTCATCTTCTTTACCATCTTTTATATTCCATACTCTTTCTGCATACTGCAGAAGTTTTTCTTTTTTCGATGATTTCCTCACTTTCCATATTGCTGGCTGAACTACTGCCAAGGTTTTAGCATGATCCAAACCAAATAAAGCGGTCATTTCGTGCCCTATCATATGTGTGGTCCAGTCCTGAGGCACTCCTGAGCCGATAAGACCGTTTAAGGCCATAGTGGCACACCATACAAGGTTTGCTCTGGCGTCATAATTTGTAGGATTTTCTATGGTTTCTTTCCCTACTTCTATAAGGGTCTGTAGTATTCCTTCAGCTGTTCTGTCCTGAAAACCTGCATTTACTGGATAAGTCACATATTGTTCCACAGTATGAATAAATGTATCTACGACACCGTTGGCAACCTGGGTAGCAGGAAGGCTATATGTAAGAGTCGGATCAAGGATCGAAAATTTTGGAAATGTAAAATTACTGAATATAGGTAGTTTGTCTATCCCTTTAGTTATAACTGCACCGTTATTCATTTCGGAACCTGTAGCAGGAAGAGTCACCACTGTCCCAAATGGTAGTGCAGTTTTTACGGGGATGGGATTAAAACCAAATTTTAAAAGTTCGCTCTCTTTTCCTATAAACTCGTCGGTAGTTGATGCTATTGCTATGAATTTTGTTCCGTCCATTACAGAACCTCCTCCAACGGCAAGAAGAAAATCAATTTTTTTATCTCTAACTATTTCAACGGCTTTCATAAGAGTTTCAAATCTTGGATTGGCCTCTATACCTCCAAACTCAAATATTTCTCTTTCAGATTTCCCAAGTTCCTCCTTGACCTTATCTAGTGTCCCAAATCTTTTTACAGAACCCCCTCCGTATGTGATAAGAATTTTTGCATTTTTAGGTACAAGGGTGTCTAAGTTTTTCATCTGATCTTTACCGAAAATTATATTGGTAGGGTTATAAAAACTAAAATTTAACATGTTTTCCTCCTAGATATATTTATTTGACATTTATCTGTTTAATTTTTTCTATCTGACGAACATTTTATAATACATACTCCCTTTTCGTCATCATATTTTTTGATCTGCTTTTGAAGATCTTTCTTAGTTAAAATGAGCTCCTGTATTTTTTCATCTATAAGCTCTATATGATCAAGAAGAATATCTTTTCTTTCATCCACAGTTTCTATTCCGCCTTTTTTCAAAGAGATATAGTGTTTTATATCTTTTAAAGACATCCCTGTTCCTTTCAGATTCAAAAAAAACTCAATCCACAAAAGATCCTCTTTTGTATAAAGTCTATTATCATTCTTGTCTCTGGCAATCTTTCTGATTACACCGTTTTTTTCATAATATCTTAATTTTGATTTTGTTATATGAAAATGTTTTGCTACCTCATCTATATTCATACGGCTCCTCCCTTCCTATGTATTATATAAATATACACCTTAGACCATAGTTTAAAGCAAGTTTTTTTTAATTTTTTATAAAAAATACATGAATTTTTGGTAGCATTCGCATAAATTTTGTCATAAAAATAAAAATCTCTTTTGAAAGAAGATAGAATTTTTAGTGTATCTATATAATATATAGAAAATTTAAAATTGTGATTGAATTATTGAGGGGGGATTTAAATGGAAAAGTTTGAGTACATGGAAAAATACGGTCATGAACAATTGGTTTACTTTTTTGACAAGATCACCGGCCTCCGAGGAGTCACATGCATTCACGATACAAGCCTAGGACCAGCTTTAGGCGGTACAAGGATATGGAACTACGAAAATGAAGAAGAAGCTATTTTAGACGCTTTCAGGCTTTCTAGAGGGATGACATATAAGGCCGCCTGTGCAGGACTTAATCTAGGAGGAGGAAAAACTGTTTTATACGGAGATCCTAAAGTCGTTAAAAGTGAAGCTTATTTCAGAAGTCTCGGAAGATTTGTACAAAGTTTAAATGGGAGATACATAACTGCTGAAGACGTAAATACAAATACGAAAGATATGTCTTATGTCGCCATGGAAACCGACTATGTAGTTGGACTGCCAGGTAAAAGCGGAAATCCTTCGCCTGTAACAGCCTGGGGAATTTTTATGGGTATCAAAGCTACTTTAAAAGAAGTCTTCGGAGATGATTCTATAAAAGACCGTAGTTTTGCAGTACAGGGAGCAGGTCAAACAGGGTATTACCTTATAAAATATCTTTTAGGAGAAGATTATCCAGATAAAAATTACAAAACCGAAAAAGCCTCTAAAATATATTTTACAGAAATAAATGACGATCATATAAGAAGAATGAAAAATGAGCATCCCCAGGTTGAATTTGTCAAACCAGACGACATATACTCCTTAGAGGTTGATATTTTCTCACCATGTGCTTTAGGGGCTGTTATAAATGATGTCACAGTGCCTCAATTCAAGTGCAAAGCCATAGCCGGCAGTGCAAATAATGTACTGAAAGATGCAGTTCACGGAAGGCAGTTAAAGGAAAGAGGGATATTGTACGCACCTGACTATGTAATAAATGCTGGTGGACTTATAAATGTCTATCACGAACTTCAAGGATACAACAGAGATATGGCAGTGAAAGACGTAGAACTTATATATGACCGTTTAATGGAAATATATAAAATTTCAAAAAATAAGAACATTGCCACCAGTGATGCTGCAGACCGATTTGCAGAAAACCGGATCAAGATCATAAAGGAGATAGAGAGCAATTATATACGAAGATAAATTCTTAATCTTTAAAGTACAGGAGGAAATATATGAAAAAGTTTAAAATCCTGGCAATAAATCCAGGTTCCACTTCTACAAAAATATCTGTTTTTGAAAATGATGATGAGATATTCACCGAAACCATCAGACATTCTTCAGACGATATACAGCAGTTCAAAAGAATTATAAATCAATTTGAATTTAGAAAAAAAATAATAGAGAAAGTACTTGATGAGAACAATCTTTTAAATGAAGGACTTCATGCTGTAGTGGGACGTGGTGGACTTCTCAGACCTTTATCAGGCGGAACCTATCTCATAGAAGACGCTATACTGAGAGATCTGCGAGTCGGAGTTTCAGGAGAACATGCCTCAAATTTAGGAGGAATAATTGCTTATGAGATAGGGAAAGATTTTCATATCCCTTCATATATAGTAGATCCAGTTGTAGTAGATGAACTTGAACCTGTTGCCAGGATATCCGGAATCCCAGAAATTGAAAGAAAATCTATTTTTCATGCACTGAACCAAAAGGCAGTGGCTAGAAGTTACGCCAAGGAGATAGGAAAACCCTATGAAAGCTTAAACCTTATTGTGGTGCATATGGGTGGCGGTATAACTATCGGGTCACACAAAAATGGTAGAGTCATTGATGTCACAAATGCACTAGATGGTGAAGGACCTTTATCTTCTGAGAGATCAGGAGCCTTGCCAGTTGGTGATATTATCAAAATGTGTTTTGAAAAAAAATATAACGAGGATTTTTTAAAGAAAAGAATGGTTGGGAAAGGCGGGGCAGTTGCTTATCTTCGAACCAATAGTATTATAGAGGTTTTAAATCTCATTGAAAAAGGGGATAAAAAAGCCAAACTAATCTTTGATGCTATGATATACCAGATTTCAAAAGAAATTGGAGCTTTTTCTACAGTCTTAAAGGGTAATGTAGATACCATAATTCTAACGGGAGGTATGGCTTATTCTGAAAAAATCATCGATCTTATAAAAGAACGGGTGGATTTTATTGCTCCCATAAAAGTATATCCGGGGGAGCATGAGATGTCAGCCTTAGCCCAAGGGGCATTAAGGATACTAAAAAAAGAGGAAATTCCTTTGATATATAATCCAGATTGAAATATAAATAAAATGATTCTTGAATTATTTAAAAAAAGATATTTTAAAACCTGCATTGTCAAATCAAATATAAAAATTGTATATATTTAAATAAAATTTTGTAATTTAGAATATATGGTCATATATTCTAAACTAAAAACACAAATTAATATGATATCTGAAAAATATTGGAGGAGATTAGAAAATGAGATTGGCAACAATTAAACTTGATGGTTTGGAAATTGCTACGATAGTAACTGATAGTGGTATGTTACCTATAGCTAAGATTAATGAAACGACAGGCAACAGTTGGTTAACTGATATGCAAGAAATAATTAATTCAGGACAATTAGAAGAGATAAAAGATTGGTATTTATCTGGTGGAAAATCTCAGTCAGAAGCGATGACTGAGTACACTATTCCTAAAGAAAAGGCAGTATTAGCACCTCTATACCGAAATCCAAGTAAAATTTGGGGTATCGGTCTAAATTATGTAGATCACGCCGGAGACCTTGCAGAGAAAGCTCCAACGATAGCTCCAGCCAGTTTCCCTAAATTTACGACTACAATCATAGGACCGAACGATGAAATTAAAATTCCTGTGCAATCTGAAAAAACTACAGGTGAAGCTGAATTAGCGGTAATTTACGGGAAAAAATGCAAGGACGTAGAAGAAAAAGATTGGCTAAGTGTAGTTGCAGGATTTACTACTGTAATTGATATGACAGCTGAAGATATTCTTCGTCTTAATCCCCGTTATCTTACTAGAGCTAAAAATTTTGATACCTTTTTAAGCTTGGGTTCAATCCTGGTTACACCAGATGAAATTGAAGATGTTAAAAAATTAAAGGTATCAACTGTTATTAATGGTGAAATATATGCTCAGAATTTTGTTTCGAATATGACTTTTTCTCCAGACTATTTAGTTTCATTCCACTCTAAAGTATCAACTATGCTGCCTGGAGATATTATATCAACAGGTACTCCTAGAGCTGTACATATAACTGATGGAGATATTGTAGAGTGCAGAATTGAAGGTTTTGAATCAATGTCAAATCCAGTAATAGATCTTAAATTAAAAAAATAATTATAACATTACAATTCAAGATCATTTTCAGATTATGATAAGCGACTTAACCTACGCTAGATTGGGAAATGCTTAGAACTATCTCTGTGTCTTAATATATCTTTTTAAAAGAGAAATAAAAGAATAAATATTTGATTTAAAAAAGTGATCCAACTGGATCACCTATAAATGACTAGGAATATAATTTAAATGTAATTTGGGATAGACCCATTTAATAAAAAAGGAGAGGAATGACCTCTCCTTTTTTGTGTTATCCTTAAATTCTTTTATCTACAAGTTCAGCTATCTTCTTTACGTCTACCATAACTTCGGCAAATCCTGCAGGTGTAAGTGACTGTGCTCCGTCACAAAGAGCATTTTCAGGATCATTGTGAACCTCTATCATAAGTCCGTCTGCCCCTACTGCTGCTGCTGCCATAGCCAGATTTTTTACCATCCATCTCTTTCCTGTTGCATGGCTAGGATCTACTATTACAGGAAGATGTGTTAGTTTCTTTACAGCTAGTACTGCACTTAGATCTAAAGTATTTCTTGTGTATTTTTCAAATGTTCTTATCCCTCTTTCACAAAGAATTACATTTGGATTTCCTTCTGACATGATGTATTCTGCAGACATTATCCATTCCTCTATAGTCGCCGACATACCTCTTTTAAGAAGTACTGGAGTCTGAGTTTTTCCTAATGCCTTAAGTAAGTCAAAGTTTTGCATATTTCTAGCCCCTACCTGGATTATATCTACATCTTCTACAAATTTATCCACAAGTGAAGGAGACATAATCTCAGTTACTATAGGCATACCTGTAATTTTTCTGGCTTCTTTCAGAAGATCAAGTCCTTCTAATTCTAACCCTTGGAATGCATATGGAGATGTTCTAGGTTTGAAGGCCCCTCCTCTTAAGATTTGAGAACCTGCTGCTTTCACTCCTTCTGCTACTTCTATTATTTGATCTCTTGATTCTACAGAACAAGGTCCTGACATAATTGTGAAGTTACCTCCACCGATTTTTATTCCCTTTACATCTATTACAGTATCTTCACTTTTTAGAACCCTATTAGCCTTTTTAAAAGGTTCCTGAATTCTAGTAACTGTTTCCACACCTGGAAGACCCTCTATACTACCCATATCCAATCCAGAAGTATCCCCTATAACTCCTATGATTCTGTATTCCTCACCATTTATATCATGTACTCCCAGTCCTTTTTTCTTAAGAGAATCCATTATCTTTTCTATTACACTCCACTCAGCATCTTTTTTCATCTTGATTATCATTTTTTAATCCCCCTTATTGGCTATCACTTAAACTAATTTTTTGTGATTTAATTTAAAATTTATTTTTCTATTTGATACATTGTATCCTATTGTAACTTTTGCAGATAGATAACAATTTTTTTTTTAATATGTTCGTATTCTTCAAGACTAAATGACTATTTTTATTGACTTTATACCTTTTAATCCCATAAATTCTTGTAGGAATCATTGGGTTTGTTTTTATTTTTTTTGGTTCTTTTCAGTTAAAATAAACTAAATTTTTCTTGTAGAAACAGAGTTGTATAAAGAAAAAGACCCTCTTCAATAATCCTTTGAAGAAGGTCTCTGTTAAAATTTTACTATTTTATTCAAAAATAAGCTATTTTATTTATCTGTATCTCTACCAAATATCTTTTTATTCTTATGGTAAAATTCAATCTCTTCTATAGTTACTGCTAGAGGGCTCAAGTATATCTTATTCTGTATTTCCTTATATTTTTTTATAAGGTCCTCTTGACCCCGGTATATAAAACATCCCTCACATTTTTCCATATTAGAGGACTCCGTTAACTACAAATCCTAATAGACCTACTACCACTGCATAAAACATCGCTGCAGGAAGTGTCTTTCTTATTATATTCCCCTCTTGCCCTGTCAGACCTACCACTGCTGCTGCAGCTACCACATTATGTATACATATCATGTTTCCTGCTGCTCCTCCTATTACCTGCTGAGCCAGTACAACAGTTGGATTAATCCCAACTGAATTAGCTACCTGATACTGAATAGGAGAGAAAGTCAAAGTAGATACTGTTGCTGAACCAGTTATAAAGGCCCCTAATTCGCCTAGGAAAGGAGCTATTCCAAGCCAGCTTCCTTGAAATACAGAAGATAAAATATTAGCCAAGTAATTTGGCATCCCTATTCCCACTGCAGAATTTGCCGAATTACTGAAAATCTGAACAACAGCAAGTGTAAAGCAAAGAGCTACCGAAGCATTTTTTACAGAATCAAGTGTTTCCTTGGTTGCTTTTTTAAGTGCCTTTCCATCTCCCTTTAGAGATAATAAAGCTATAAGTGAAGCAATCGCCAGTACAGTTCCAGGAGAATAAAGTATCTGCCATTTAGAGGTAACACCCTCTCCCAAAATGTTTCTCCAGCTAAAGTCAGCATGTGTTAGAACAAATGTTTTCACCGGAAGTACAATCCTGGTTACAAGTAGCATCATTACTACTGCCACATAAGGCATCCAAGCTGAAAAAATATCTTTTGCAGAAACTGATTCTGATAAAGTTATTGTACCGTTTTCATTAAAAGTTACTTTTCCTCCTGAAGTATTGTTTTTCTTAAGGGTTTTAGTTTTAACCTCTACCTCATTTTCTGCTGCAGACTCTGTCTTCCACTCACAATTTTTAGGTATTAATATGCCTTTCTTAGCAGTAAAACAAGACACTACAAGCCCTGTAAGAGAAGCAAGTATAGATACAAATTCCGCTCCTAAAAAAGTAGAATAAAGAACAGCCGATCCTGCATAAGATGCACCTACTAAAACTGACCATGGAAGTATTTCAAAGGCAGCCTTAAAAGATTTTTCCTTACCGAAAAATTTAGTTAGTATCATAATAATCATTGTAGGAAGCAGTGTAGCAGTTATAAGATCCATTCTTGTTACTGTTCTTCCTATAAGGTCAAAGAACTCAGGACTTGCTCCTGGAATATTTCCTAAGCCAACAATAATCGGAGTTCCTACTGCTCCAAAAGATACTGGACTACTGTCTCCTATAAGTGCTATAGAGGCTGCTGCCAAAGGATTGAATCCTAATGCCACAAGAAAAGGCCCTGCAACTGCAGCTGGAGTTCCAAAACCTGCTGCTCCCTCTATAAGTGCCACAAAGAAAGCTCCAACAATAACTGCCTGGACTCTCATGTCCTTAGTAACACTGCTAAATCCTCTCTTTATTATGTCCACTCCCCCTGTATGGGTCATGACTTTTAAGAGTAAAATAGCACCAAATAATATCCATAGTATGGTTACAGACTTATGCACTCCCTGAAGTATTGAAGCTGTAATTATGTCTCCACCCATTCCCCACACACCAAAAGCTAAAAGCAAAAATATGACAAAAGTCAAAAACATTCCTTTTTTTGCAGGCATTCTCAAAACTACCAAAAATATCAAAGGTAACAAAATAGGCATCATAGCCACTAAAATCTGAATCATACTCATATACTTCCTCCCTATAAAAACGTCACAATAATCAAGCAAACAATATAAAAATTCAATCCATTTACACACCACTTAGCTATAAAATTATTTCTGTTTCACATTTAACTGTTGTTGGTTATAAAACTTTATATAAAGAAAGGAAGTAATGATCAATTTTTATGCCTATCTTGCTGATTAGCAGAATAATTTTTCAGATTCAACTATCATCCTAAGGCACTCCGCCTCTCTTTAACAAACTATGTTTCAACGGCTACTGCCCTTGTAGCCGTCTACACATAATACGTAAGATTACTTTGTTACAATGAATATTTTTGGAGTTTTGTGATTTACTGACAGACTTTTCCTGGATTCAGAATGTTCTTTGGATCAAACACCTGCTTTATCCCTCTCATTATTTCAATATTATTTTCGCAATATTGGTCAAACATGTAATTCTTTTTTGCGTATCCTATACCGTGCTCTCCAGATACAAGTCCGCCTAACTCTTCAGATCTAGTATACATTTTCTTGAACACTGCACTTAATTTTTCTTCCCACTTTTCCTGCTCTAGACCATCTCTGCATATATATATATGAAGGTTTCCATCACCAGCATGTCCGAAGCTTGGGATTCTTATATCAAATTCTTTTTCTAATTCCTTTGTATATTTTATGAATTCTGAGACACAGTTTCTAGGAACAACTACATCACATTCATCCATTTCGTCAGTAGAGGCTTTTATAGCTTCTAGAAAAGCACCTCTTGCAGACCAAACACTCTCTTTTCTTTCTTCTGTATCTACTATATATACATCAGTAGCTCCTATTTCCAGACATAGATCTGCAACTACTTCATAGTCTTTTTCTACTTGCTCTTTGGAATTCCCATCAAATGTCAAAAGAAGATATGCATCGCTTGATTTGTCTGGAAATGTCTTTCCAAGGAATTCTTCTGCAGAATAGATAACTTCTTTTTGCATAAACTCAACAGCTGTTGGAATAGCTTTTGATCTTATTATTGTAGGAACTGCATCTATTGCATTATCGATGTTTCCAAATGGAATCAAAAGACTTATAGAATACTTTGGTAAAGGTAATAGTTTAAGTACTGCCTTAGTTATAATTCCAAGAGTTCCCTCTGATCCTATAACAAGATCCTTGAGACTGTATCCGGCAGAGTTTTTTACAACCTTACCTCCCATTTCCATTATGTCACCATTTGGAAGTACTACTTCTAAACCACGGACATAATCACGAGTCACTCCATATTTTACAGCTCTCATTCCACCTGCATTGGTACTTATATTTCCACCTATAGTTGCACTTTTTTCTCCGGGATCAGGTGGATAAAAGAAATCTCTGTCTTCTACGTATTTTCCTATTTCCATAAGCAGAACTCCAGGTTCAACTGTAAGAGTAAGGTTATCTTCATCTAGTTCTAGTATTTTGTTCATCTGAGTAGTTTCTATCATTATCCCACCATGAATTGGTACCGATGCTCCTACAAGACCTGTTCCAGATCCTCTAGCTACGATAGGTATAGAGTGCTCATAAGCGTATTTTACAACTTTAGATATTTCAGATGAATCTAGTGCCTTTACCAGAATATCCGGTTTTCTGCTTATTCCTCCTAGTTCATCATGGGAGTAATCTTCACTTATGCCATCTTCCCAGAGTACTCTCTCTTTGTTACCCAAAATTTCAGCTATATTTTCATAATCTTCGATATTCACATTTTTATAATTCATAATTACTCCTTCCCAGCAGAGATTATATCTCTTCCAGTTTTTATTTTTTCCATAAGTTCTGGTATTATCTGGTACATATCACCTACTACACCCCAATGAGCCACATTAAATATAGGGGCATTTTCATCTGTATTTATTGCCACTATTGTGTCTGAGTTTTCCATTCCCGCAGTAAACTGAACCGCTCCGTGGATTCCGCATGCAAAGATTATTTTCGGTTTTACAGTTCTTCCACTAAGTCCTATCTGGGTCTTGCAGTCCATCCATCCGCTCTCTATAAGAGGTCTTGTACACGCTAACCTTCCTCCTAAAAGATCTGCAAATTCCTGCATCATATCCATGTCTGATTCTTTCTTCAAAGCTCTTCCTACTGCAACTATTACTTCAGCATCAGATATGCAGCTTTCTTTTTCCTTTTTAAATATATTTCTAACATTTATCTTTGAGATAAGTTTGCTCTTATCTACATCATGGCTGATTATCTCACCTGACTTAGTTTCACTTCTAACTGGTGCATCAAATATTTTATTTCTTACTGTACAGAATTGAGGTCTATGATTTTCAGTTACTATCTGAGCCATTATGTTTCCACCAAAAGCCGGTCTTATCTGAATTAAGTCACTGTTTTTTTTCATTTCAAGTATTGTACAATCTGCAGTAAGTCCAGTTCTAAATCTTGCTGCCACTCTAGGAGCTAAAGATCTTCCTAAAGTTGTTGCTCCTACAAGTACTGAAGATGGCTTTATCTCATCTATATAAGACTCAAATACACCTGTATAATTTTCTATCTTGAAGTGTTCTAATTCTTCATCTTCATAAAGATGAACTTGATCTACTCCGTAATGCAGAAGTTCTTCAGCCAGAGGTTTTACATTATATCCCATTATTATTGCCTGTACCGGATGCTTAGTAACTTTAGCTAATTCCTTAGCTTTTCCTATAAGCTCAAGTGTCACAGGATGTATCTCACCTGCAAAATGGTCAACATATACTGTTAATCCCTTCCAAAGCTCTTTATCAATTTTTTCAATTTCTGTATCCTCAAGTAGTTCTATTGCTCCCTTTCCCTGCTTCACACAGAGTCTGCACATTTTACATCCAGCGTTGATATCTAGCTTCCCGTTGCTTTCCTCTATAGCATTAAAAGGGCATAGCTCTATCAATTCTCTCATAAGTTTATGATCAACCTTATCGTGATTTATATGTAATTGTCCCATTTTTACCTCCTAAGCAAATTTATATTCTCTCATTCTCTTGTATAATTCCTCGGCTATCTCAACTGAACTTCCTGTTATTGTTTCTCTGTCCTCTGATTTCTCAGGGTTAAATATTCTTTCTACCTGAGTAGGAGAACCTTTTAAACCATACATAAATTCTTTTTTATCAGGAAGATCGTCTAGAGACATCACTTTTATATCTTTTTGCATTGCAGCAAATTTTCTTTTATATGATGGAAGTCTAGGAGTATAGATACCTTTTTCTACTGTAATAAGACAAGGATAAGGTATATCTTGTACCTCTATAGTCTCACCCATATCCGCCTCTACTGTGATATACTCTTCTCCTATCTCTAGTAATCTACTTACATTGGCTATGTGTGGAATGGCAAGATATTCAGCCATTTCAGGACCAACTTGAGCTGTATCTCCGTCTGTAGTTTGCTTTCCACAGATTATAAGATCAATATTTCCAAGGGCTTTTATTCCCTGTGCCAGAGTATAAGAAGTAGCTAGTACATCTGCACCTGCAAATCTTCTGTCTGATAAGAGTATCCCTTCATCGGCTCCCATCATAAAAGACTCTCTTATTACTTCTTTTGCCTGAGGTGGACCCATAGAGATTATTCCTATCTCTGAGCCTTTCTCTTCTTTGATTTTAAGTGCAGTTTCTAGTGCATAAAGATCATAAGGGTTAACCTTCGAATCCACACCATCTCTTAAAAGTACTCCAGTATCTGGATCTACCTGGACATCACTATTACCCGGTACCTGTTTCACACAAACAGCAATTTTCATTTTAAACCTCCCATTTTTGGTCTGACCAAAATAAAGTTTAAAAAAATTTGGTCTGACCAATTATTCATATTAATTAAAAAGAGAAATCATGAGATCTCTCTTTATTGATCTAATATATGATAGTACTTTTTTTTCATAAAAGTCAACACTATATCCTTAATTACTTTTTTCACTTCAGCCCTGTGAAATCAAGCTTTACAGGAGTATCAGTGTGCACTATTACCACTTTTCCTTTTGTTTTTAGTTACTCTAAGACTTTGTTAATTATTTATTTAATATATAAGACACCTGTAATTCAACCTAAAAAAAATTATAAAAATATTGTACTTTTTCAATTTATAGTTTTCTCTATATGATCAAAATGTTCTTTTATAGCCTTTTTAGCTTTTTCTAAATTTCTTTCTTTCAGAGCGTCTACAATAGCTTGGTGATCTTGATCGATTGTCTTCTTTCCAAATTTTTCAATAACTCTTTGCCTCGATGTTTTTACTGAATTTTCCAAAATTTCAGAAACAGAGTTTAAGATAGATATTATAAGCGGATTTTTAGAAGCCTTTGCAATAATAGAGTGGAACTCCAAATCTACCAGACTCATCTGTGCCTCGTTTGTGCTTTCTAATAGTCTCTGATGAACTTCTTCCATGTCTCTTATCTCCTCATCTGTTATTCTGCCTACACACAGCTCTATCGAAGATTCTTCAAGCATCTTTCTCAGCTCATACACATCATTATAAGTTCCATTCTGAAGAGAAAACATAAGAGTTATAGGATTATAGAGCATTTTTTCAAAATTATTTGTAATATAATTACCTCCACCTCTTCTACTCTCTACAAGCCCCATAATTTCTAAAACTTTTATTCCTTCTCTCACGGTAGACCTACCAATATGAAGTTTTTCAGCAAGAACTCTTTCAGGAAGTAATTTTTCCCCATATTTGATACTTCCTTTTTTTATCCCATCTTTTATATATTCGACAACTATGTCATATTTTTTTACCATTTCATCCCCCGTTTTCACTTAATTTTCTATAACTTAATTATAACATTTAAAAATGCCTTTAAAAAACTTATATTAGTAATTTGATAATTTATTTTCTCGTCAGACTCATCTAAAATTAACATAAAGCTAATTTTTTATTGTAAATTACAGTATTAATTTTATTCGAATACCTATGTTACTTTCTTTGATTTCCCAAAGAAAAATAATCAAAGAAAAGGCACCCCTAAAAAATAACAAAAATCACTTCTGAACTAAGTTTCTATCGAAATATAGCCGGTGAATCTCCTTATTTCAATGAAAGTGCATTTTACAAGATGATTTCTTAACGGTTTTTTTTAAAGATAAGAATTTAAACTCAGGTTAACTATATATTTATAATGTTAAAAAGTTAACTTTACACTATATTGTGATTTTATGATATACTTTTTTAGTATGATTTAAATTTTTTTATCATTCAAATAAAGTTAACTTTTCTTAAATTTCAAACAGGAGTTGATAAAGATGAAATGCCCATGTAAAGCCACAACATGCTCAAGACACGGAAAATGTCATGAGTGCAGGATGAAACACAGAAATTCTAGAACCGCATGTGTAAAATATGCTGTAGAAGACAAAAAAGAAAATTTATTTTGTCCAAAAAATAAAAATGATGAACTCTTTGGAAAGTGTTGGACTTGCAGAGAACAAGCTGAGATAAATAAAAATCTTCCATTATGCCAGGAGATAGGCCACAGATTATATAATGAGCATAACCCAGAAGCATAGACTAACATATTGAAATGGGCTGAAAGGTCCATTTTTTATTATCTAACCACAATGATATCTTGTTAAAATTCCAAAATTAATGTATAATTTTTTAGGAGGTGTGTTGCTATGTTTAAATTAACTGTCTTATCTATGCTTTCCTTTATAGTGTTGTTTTTAACCAATCCTACTCAGGAAGAATTTTTGAATTTCTATAATCAAAAGATAAATGAATCCAAAAAAGAAGAGACACTTACTAAAAAAATATTCTTAGAAAGTAAAAAAATATTTACCCAGATAAAAGTAGAAAGAAAAGATCGATATGTTTATAGTGTATATACCGTTGATTTTTCTGGCGAGAGAGAGGTATATATCGGAATTTTCAAGAAATTTTTTCTCAAAGAAAAAGTTGAATCTGCCGAAGATGGAGCTATAAAAACATATAATAAAATAATTCATACTGCCGGTACAATCCTTGAAAACGGATCTTACAAGGTCGAAGAAATAGTAGAAAACGCATCAAAATAATTTTATAGTAAATTTTGGCTCTCTTAATAAGGGAGCTTTTTTATTTATAAGGCTATTTTTCAATTGATCTTTAATAATAAAATGAAGGTTTTTAGTAGCCCATGAAAATTTAAGTTAAATATTTCAACTTAAAGGAAGGAGTTCTATAGTTTTTCTAGAAAACTAACTTAGAGATATTATAAAAAGGAGGTATTGTATTATGGAGATAGACTCTATGTACATAAAGGACTTTGAAATGGCACTTCATTATGCAGTTCAGTCAATCAAAAAAGAAATAGAAATATGCGAGGAAACCTCTGATAAAACCCAGAAAGAAATATTAGAAAAAAGACTTGAAAAATTTGAATTCTTAATAAAAAAATTATCAAAAATGCAGCCCTAAAAGCTGCATTTTTATTTGCAATATTATTTTTAAAAAAATTTATGATTAATAATTATATTCATCTCCAGGATTTAATATAACTACGTCACAGGTTTTGACTGCTTCTTTAAATTCATAAGGGTCACTGTTTATAACAGGGAATGTCTTATAATGCATAGGAATAGCAATTTTAGGTTTTATAAATTCTACAGCTCTCACTGCATCCTTTACATCCATTGTAAAGTTCCCACCGATAGGAATAAGAGCTATATCAATATTCTCCTCTTCAAGAAGTTTCATATCTAAAGTGAGTCCGGTATCTCCTGCATGGTATATTTTTTTATTATTAACCTCAATAACAAAGCCTCCTGGATTACCTCCGCAGATCATTCCTTCTTCAGTAGTTATTCCAGATCCATGAAGGGCAGGAGTCATTTTTATCGTCCCAAAGTCCATCTTTATTCTTCCGCCTATATGCATCGTATGTACTTGTACGTCAAATTTACCAAGATATGCTCCTATCTCATGGTTGGTTATAATAGTAGCTCCTGTAGCTTTTGCAATAGGTACTGCATCCCCAAAATGATCCCCATGTCCATGAGTTACAAATATATGAGTAAGTTCTCCAACTTCTTCTTTACTTATAGGAGACTGAGGATTTCCTGTGATAAAAGGATCAATAATGGCCTTAAAAGATCCTTCTTCTAAATAAAAACATGAGTGTCCTAAAAATTTTAATTTCATAAACTACCTCCTTAAATTCTTTAAAATATTATATTACACACTCCATAAGTATTCAAATAAAACTTTTAAAGACCTTTTATATAAATATATGATAAAATATAATTGTCATTAATTTACTTTGATAGTTAATAATTCAAATCACTTTTGTCACTAATAAAAGCTAATGAAAATTTTATAAAAACTAAAGCTTTCTATAATCATCCAAGTGACAAAATGTCCTCACTAAATTATAAGAAACCAAATTACTTTTATTTAGGTAACGATTGAGTTTAATTGCTTAAATAATACATTTTTATACAAAATTATCAACTGTTATTTTTTTAAAGGAAAGCTAAGCCTAATTTTGAAAAAATCTACATAATATTATAAGATTATCCATATGAAACCATTAAATTTATAAAAAATTTCAAATACACTGTCAGGAGGTTGACCTATGAAAAAATTTTTACTTATTATATTTGCACTCACTGCATTTTACGGATGTGCTTCCCTAGAAGAAGGTACTTCTAAAGTGCAACTTTTAGAATATAAGTTGTCAAAGATACAAAATGAAAATACCAATTCTGAAAAGGAGATAAAAAACTACAAAAAAAGAATCACAGCCTCTAAAAATGAAATCTCAGAAATAAACCAAAAGCTCTCTGAAATAAAATCTCTTGCAGAAGAATCTGAAACTATTCATGTTTTTCAGGAAAAAATTACACCTAATTTAAAATTTGAAAGAAAATATTTTGGTAAACTTCCTGAAACTTTAAATTATGTCTTTGTAAGAAGCCGTCGAATAAACCTGAGAGAAGGGCCTACTACTATAAGTACAATTATCTCAAATGCAAATTATCTAGACAAACTTCCTCTCCTTGAAGAGGTTACGAACAAGCAGGGAACAAAATGGTACAAGGTATTAGACAAAAGTGGCAGGGAAGTCTATGTTCACTCTGGCGTGGTAGTAAAAAGAATCTTTAGGTTTAACACAATGGTTGACAATCTAAACAAGTTAGACACTTTCATTAACGGTGAACTAGAAAAAAACCGTACGATTGCTTTTATTAGGGCCTACGTTCCAAATCCCAACAGCGTAAACCTAAAAAGAAAAAAAGACAGATATGGAAATGTGGCAGATCAAAGTGCTGCAGCACATTCTGAAAGAGGAACGCTATTTATTCCAGATAGTACAATAATATCAATAGACGAAAACGAAATCACTGAGAATAATATGACAAAAATTAAAGTCTCTTATGCCACTGAGAAATCAATCTCTGTGCACAATTCTTTTATATCAAAGTCACCTAAAATAAACAGGTCTCCCAATAAGGCAGTTGTTATTGATACAACCAATCAAAACTTTGGAGTTTTCCAGAGAATAAAAGGTGAGTGGACTCTCATATCCTATGTCTATTCAAAAACAGGCTCAAAAAGTCGTCTGGGCTTTAGGACTCCTAAAGGATTTTTTATGGTTCCCAATGCAAAAAAAATAATGACATATAACAGTGAAATAGGTGAAAAACAGGGGTATGCCCAGTACGCTATCAGATTTTCAGGAGGCGGCTATATCCACGCCACACCTTTTAGCTATGATGAGAATAAAGAGGCAACCAGAGGTTGGAAAGAAGGAACCCTAGGAACTTCCCCAGGAACGAGAAAATGTGTAAGAAATGAAGAGGAACATGCAAAATTCTTGTTTGACTGGGTTCTTAGAGGAAAAATATCAAATGAAAATTATCAGAGTGTATACGACAATGTGGCAGTAATTGTGATGTAAATAAAAAAAGCTGAGAATCTTGATGATTCTCAGCTTTTTTCTATCCAATGCTCTAAAAGCTCTTTTGCAAGAAATGTATCTTCTGGTTTTTCTTGTGAAACTTCTACCTCTAAATCCTTGTTTAGGTATACATAATTGACAGTGTCGCAAATAGGACATTTAGAATAAAGCACCTCAGAATATTTGTATACGTAGAGATTATTTATATCTTCTTTTACTGCCTGAAACTCCCAGTGAGCTTTTTCTAATTTCTTTTTTTTCAAGGCTCTTGGTTTCAAAACATCGTAATGTTCTCGACAGTTACAGCAAGATATAATAGCTTTTTCATTTTTATCTTTAATATCAAAAACACCCATAAAAAACACCCCCTCTACAATGAAGTTATACGGTGTAATATTATATATCCTCCTTTGAAAAATTAATAAAATAAATTAAAATTTAGTTGATTTATTGGTACTTACAGGCTAAAATTTAACTATAACAAAAAAGATTAAGGAGGTATACAATTATGAAGAAAATTTTAATGTCGTTAGCTGTAATAACTGTCTTAGCAGGTTGTACTTCATCCAAGGTAGAAGAAGTAAATGAAAAAATAACAATGCTAGAGAAAAAGGTGGTTGCTGCTGAGAAAACTTCAGCTGGACTACAAGATGAAACTATGATCCTCAAAAATGAAACTATGACTCTGGAAAAAAATGTAGATATGCTAAATACAAAAGTTGAAGCAATTAAAGAATCACTATCTCAATAAGGAGGAAAATCTATGAAGAAAATAGTAGTTATGCTTGCAGCTTTAGCAGCTCTTTCAGGATGTAGTTCTGCAGATGAAGAAACTGCAATGTTGAATAAAATGGAAAAAAATCTTAATAAAATAGAGGAAAATAATGCCACTACAGGATCAATGATAGACCAGTATAAAACTAGAATATTAGATGCAAAAACAAATGTGGCTAATTTAGAAAAAGATATCAATGCAATAGATTCCTTTATAAACCCAGAGACAGTATTTGAAAAAAATGGCGTAATCGTCAAGAGGGAGAGAGATCAGCTTACTCTTATTATGCCTACAGATGTAGTCTTTGATTTCAACAAGTCCGAGATCAAAGAAGATTTTAAACCTCTTCTTGATTCTCTTTATGAGGCTTTGACTATTTATAAAGGGTTGTCTGTAAAAATCGACGGTCATACTGACAATATAGGTTCATATGACTACAACCTCAAACTTTCACAAAAGAGAGCTGAGAGTGCAAAGGAGTATCTTGTATCTAAAGGCCTTAATGCAGGAAGAATCATAACTGAAGGGCACAGTTTCTCTACACCTGCTGCAAGTAATGCAACACAGGCAGGAAGGGATAAAAACAGAAGAATAGAGGTAGTTATAAAAAAATAATTATTTCATTCAGAGGTTTCTATAGCAAAACTATAGAAACCTTTTTTACTTATATTTTTTCAATACAAAAATACCATTACTAGTATAGATTATAGGGAGGAAAATTGTGCTTTTAGAGTTTGAAGGTATATTACCAAAGTTAAATGAAAAAACATTTGTGGCAGAAGGAGCAAAAGTAATAGGAGATGTAGAAATGGATGAGTTTTCAAGCATCTGGTTCAACTGCGTAGCAAGAGGAGACGTGTCTAATATATATGTGGGAAAATATTCTAATGTACAGGACAACTCAGTCTTACACGTGGCAGACAACAAACCTTGTATTATAGGGGATTATGTAACAGTAGGTCACAATGTCGTTCTTCACGGGTGTGAAATAGAGGATCATTGCCTTATAGGAATGGGATCCACTGTACTCACAGGGGCAAAAATAGGTCGTGGGAGTATAGTCGCAGCTGGGGCACTTGTAAAAGAAAATCAAATTGTTCCACCAAACTCCCTTGTGGCAGGAGTGCCAGGTAAGATAATCAAAACTGTAGAAAACCAGTGGGACAGTATACATTCCCAGGCTGTAAAATATAAAACCCTCTGGACAAAAAGATATGGTATTATGCCCGACGCCGATGGCGAAGTCTACGGCGGTGAAAAAATAGTCTGATCTTTTGATAAGTAATTTTACCGTTTTTCGTAACAAGGGTACTTTTTAACCATATTTAATTTTTTTAATTTTTATCAAACAACACTCCTCCAGCCTTTGTTAAAAGTCTGTAAATAGTACAAGTTGTAAAGAGTGTGTTGTATACTGATCATTTATCGACCTTTTAGAGAATAAAATAAGTTCGTTTTTTACTCATAATAATATAGACGAATTCTCTAAAAACAGTTATAATATATTTTGTAGAGTTAGGTCGATAGATATTTTTATAACTAAATATATTTACAATATAGGAGGTATTGCTTTGAAAAAAATAGCCATATTAACGAGTGGAGGAGACGCTCCTGGAATGAATGCTGCAGTAAGAGCCGCAGGTAAATTCGCCCTTAATACTGACCTGGAAGTATACGGAATAAAAAGAGGATACTTAGGTATGCTAAATGATGAAATATTTAAAATAAGCTCTCAAGACCTTGGAGGAATAATAGACAGAGGTGGTACTTCGCTTCTTACTGCAAGATGTCCAGAGTTTAAGGACCCGAAAATAAGGGCAATTGCTGCTGAGAATCTAAAAAAGAGAGGTATTGACGGACTAATAGTTATAGGAGGAGACGGATCTTTCCACGGTGCTGATCTTCTTTCAAAGGAACACGGTATAAAAGTAATCGGTATTCCTGGAACTATCGATAACGATATCGCTGGTACCGACTATACAATAGGTTTTGACACATGTCTAAATACTATTCTAGATGCTATACAAAAGGTAAGGGACACTGCTACTTCTCATGAGAGAACTATCCTTATAGAGGTAATGGGAAGAAATGCCGGAGACCTTGCTCTTTACGCTTCTATGGCTGGTGGGGGAGATGGAATATTGATCCCTGAGCAGGACAATCCTATCGAAGTGTTGGCTTATCAGATACAACAGAGAAGAAGAAGAGGTAAACTTCATGATATTATCCTAGTTGCTGAAGGAGTAGGATCAGCTCATACTGTTGCAGAAGAATTAAAGAAAAAAGTACATACTGACGTAAGAATCGTAGTGCTTGGTCATGTACAAAGAGGAGGTACTCCATCAGGGTTTGACAGAGTACTTGGTACAAAAATGGGCGCTAAGGCTGTACAACTTCTTTTAGAAGAAAAAGGATGTCTAATGATCGGTATAGAGGGTAACCAGATAGTTACTCACCCTATTGAATATGCTTGGGAAGGTCAGAGAAGAAACCATATGGAAGACTATGAATTAACTCAAGTCTTATCAAAATAAAACTAATATAATTTTTAAACAGAGATTCCAAAGGAGTCTCTGTTTTTTTATTGCGATATTTTTTTTATTTATCGCTTGAATAAAAAACAGCAAGAGAAAAACATATATAAGTGTACACTTTTGAATTGATTGGTTATTCTGACCTAGATGTACATCAGTCTAAAAGTATTAAAAACTGCTTAAAAAGAACTTGAATTTTGCATATCTGCATAGTATACTCTATTCGAAGACAGACGATGAAAACAATGCTGTACACACTGATCTAGTGTACACTTAAAGAGGTGTTGAAATTTGGATTATACAGAAAGACAAAGGAAAATAATAGATATTGTTAAAAAAAGAGGTCCTATTACAGGTGATGAAATCGGAAAAATATTAGAACTCACCAGAGGTGCCCTAAGAACTGACTTTTCTATATTAACTAAAAATAAAATTCTTAATTCCAAGCCTAGAAAAGGATATACATACCTAGGTGAGGGAAATACAAGTGGCAATAAACTAGGAGATAAACAGGTCAAAACTTATATGGGTGTCCCTAGTGTCCTTACTGAAGAATCTACTGTTTATGAGGCTATCGTATCACTTTTTTTAAAGGATACAGGAAGTTTACTCATAGTAAAAGACGGATACCTATCAGGTATAGTATCTAGAAAAGATCTTTTGAAACACGTAATGGGCGGAAAAGAAAATCATAAATCTCCAATTGGTATGATAATGACCAGAATGCCGAATATTATAGTGTGCTTACCCACCGACAGCATACACTCAGCTGCAGAAAAAATGGTCGAACACGAGATAGATTCCATTCCAGTAGTGGAGGAAGACATCCAGGATAAAAAAACAAGATACAAGGTTCTCGGAAAAATTTCCAAAACAACTATAACAAGAATATTTGTAGACGAATTCAAAAAAAAATAGAGGTGGTTAAACTTTGGAGAAATTTACTATACACGTTTTTTCAGACTCTTTCGGAGAATCAGGAGAACAAGTTTCAAAATGTGCTCTCTCTCAATTTGGGTTTGGAGAATATGACATTATAAGGCATTCTCATATAAACAGCCTTGAGAAACTGAACCAAGAATTAAAAATAATAGATGGCGCCGAAAACATCCTGATAGTGCATACTATGATCAATTTAGACCATGTAGAAGTACTCAGCAGCTTTTGCAAAGAGAGAAATTTTAGAAATATAGATCTGCTGAATCCACTGGTAAGTGCAATAGAATCATTCACCAAAAGGTCTCCAAGAAGAGAATCAGGAATATATAAAAAACTTGATGAAAAATACTTCCGTAGAATAGAGGCCATTGAATTTGCGGTAAAATATGATGATGGTAAAGATGCCAGAGGAATATATGAAGCCGACCTCATACTTCTAGGTATATCCAGAACATCTAAGACACCACTTAGCATATACCTTGGAAATAAAAAACATATTAAAGTAATAAACATTCCACTGGTTCCAGAGATGGAAATTCCAAAGGATATATTTAAGGTTCCTAAGAAAAAAATCATAGGTCTTACTAATTCAATCGAAGTTTTAAATAAAATTCGTGAAGAAAGGCTCAAAACTATTGGATTTAAAGAGGGATCAGCTTATTCTTCAATGGGAAGAATCATAGAAGAGATGGATTATGCAGAAAATATAATGAAGAGAATAGGATGTCCTGTTGTGGATGTATCACAAAAAGCAATAGAAGAGACTTCTGAAATCATAATAAATATAATGAAAGAAAACGGATTTAAAATAATTTATTAAAAATATATTAGGAGGGATTATTATGTCACAAAAAAAAATTGTAATCAAATACAAGGAAACTGCTCTTAAAAGAAGAAGAAAAATAATAAAAAACAGTAAGTAATAAATATTTTTACTGAATTTTTTGTTACTATCTTTTATCCAAGGGGGAGTTTGGTATTATGTCAAAATTTGTATACGCATTTGAAGAAGGCAGCAAAGAACTTAAAAACTTACTTGGAGGGAAAGGAGCAAACCTCTCAGAAATGACAAAGATCGGTTTGCCAGTTCCTCCTGGATTTACATTATCTACCGAGGCATGCAACGAATACTATAATAAAGGGAAAATACTCTGGGATGATTTAAAACGTGAAATAGAAGATAATATGAAAAAATTAGAATCAAAAGCAGGTAAAAAATTTGGTTCTGAAAAAAATCCACTTTTAGTTTCAGTAAGGTCTGGTGCAGCAATATCAATGCCTGGAATGATGGATACAGTTCTTAATCTAGGATTAAATGATACAACTGCTGAAGCCATAGCTAAAGAGACTGGGAATGAAAGATTTACGTGGGATTCATACAGAAGATTTATACAGATGTTTTCAGATGTAGTTATGGAAATCCCTAAATACAAATTTGAAATAGCCATCGATGAATTAAAAGAAAGTAAAGGTTATAATCTTGATGTAGATATGACTGCGCAAGACCTAAAAGACCTTGTAAGTCGTTTTAAAAGTATATACATAAAAGAGATAGGAAAAGATTTCCCTGAAGATCCATTTGAGCAGCTTCTTCAGACTATCCTGGCTGTTTTTGATTCTTGGAACAATCCGAGAGCTATAGTATACAGGGAGTTAAATGATATTCCTGGGGATATAGGTACGGGAGTTAATGTGCAGAGTATGGTCTTTGGAAACATGGGTGAAAATTCAGGAACTGGAGTGGCTTTTACAAGAGATCCGGCAACAGGTGAAAACAGTGTCTATGGTGAATATCTTATGAATGCCCAGGGAGAGGATGTAGTCGCTGGTATAAGAACTCCTCACAAAATAGAGAGGCTAAAAGATGACCTACCTGAAGTTTATGAAGAATTTTTAAGGATATGTTCACTTCTAGAAGATCATTATAAAAATATGCAGGATATAGAATTTACAATTGAAAAAGGTAAACTCTATATCCTACAGACTAGAAATGGAAAAAGAACTTCCAGTGCTGCTGTACAGATTGCTGTGGACATGGTGGATGAAGGATTATTAACCAAAGAAGAGGCTGTACTTAGAGTTGATCCTCAGAGTATTAGCCAGATGCTTCACAAGGCTTTTTGTGAAGAAAGTCTCGCTAATGCAAAACCTATCGCAGAGGGACTTCCTGCTTCTCCAGGAGCTGCTAGCGGGAAAGTTTTCTTTAATTCTGAATCAATAAAACTAAACAAAGGCGGTATCCTAGTAAGGCTTGAAACATCTCCTGAGGATATAGAGGGTATGCACGGTTCTGAAGGAATACTAACTGTACGTGGAGGTATGACCTCTCATGCTGCAGTGGTAGCCAGAGGTATGGGTAAATGCTGTGTAAGCGGATGCAGCAATATAAAAATAAATGAAGAGAAAAAAGAGATGATCGTCGGAGACGTAGTCATAAAAGAGGGAGAGTACATCTCCCTAGATGGAACTACCGGAAAAGTTTATCTTGGAAGCATAGAAAAGGAAGAAGCAAGCTTAGGTGGAAGCTTTAAGAAATTTATGGAATGGGCCGATGACATCAGAGTTATGGGAGTCAGAGCAAATGCTGACACTCCTGAAGATTCAGAAGTTGCTGTAAAATTTGGAGCTGAAGGAATAGGTCTTTGCAGAACAGAACACATGTTCTTTGAAGAAAAGAAAATATGGCCTATGAGAGAGATGATTGTGGCAAAAACAACTTATGAAAGAGAGAGAGCCCTTGATAAGCTTTTGCCTCTTCAAAAAGAAGATTTTGTCGGAATCTTTAGAGTCATGGGAAGTAAACCTGTAACTGTAAGACTATTGGACCCACCTCTACATGAATTCCTTCCTAGTAAAGCCGAGGAAATCAAGAGACTTGCCGATGATATGAATTTGGATTTTGATGAATTGAAACAAAGAGTTTCTTCTCTACATGAATTTAACCCTATGCTAGGTCACAGAGGATGCAGACTTGCAGTAACTTATCCTGAAATATATGAGATGCAGGCAAAAGCAATTATCGGAGCAGCTATAAAAGTGAGAGATGAAGGGATAAAAGTAGATCCTGAAATCATGATTCCTCTTGTAGGAGAAGTAAATGAGCTTAAATATGTAAAAAGTAAAGTAGTAGCAGCCATTGAAAAACTTTTTGAAGAGCTCGGTGAAACTATAGAATATAAACTAGGAACAATGATTGAGGTCCCTAGGGCATGTCTGACTTCTGATGAAATCGCAGGAGAAGCTGACTTCTTTAGTTTTGGTACAAATGACCTTACTCAGATAACTTTTGGATTTTCAAGAGATGACTCTCCTAAATTCCTAGGAGAATATAAGTCAAAAGAGATCCTTCCAAGAGATCCATTTGAAAGTGTGGATACAAAGGGAGTAGGGAAACTTATAAAGATGAGTATCGAACTTGGACAAAGTGTCAAAAAAGATATTAAACTCGGAGTTTGCGGTGAACATGGAGGAGACCCTAAGAGTATTGAATTTTTCCACTCTGTGGGTTTAAACTATGTTTCATGCTCTCCTTACAGAGTTCCTGTGGCAAGATTAGCAGCAGCTCAAGCAGAATTAAAAAGCAGAAAAAAATAACTTTTTAAAATAGCCGTTTAACGGCTATTTTTTTATATTAATTTTATATTGTATAAAAGAAGCTTGTAAAAAAAAGAGTATAAATATATTGAGTGTAAAAAAGATATAGAAAAGGAGGAATTATCTTGAAAGAAATAAGGCTAGGAATCCTTGGTTTCGGATCTATAGGTAAATCACTGGTAAATATAATACAGGAAAATCATACACGAATAATGAAAGAATATGGTATCGATCTTATAATAAAGAGAATTTACAGTGAAGAAAAAGAGACGATAAAAGAATATAAATCAAAAGGTTTATTTATAACTGATAATATGGAAGAGGTTATTTTCGGAGAACGAATCGACATTGTCTGTGAGGCTCTAGAAGAAAAAGAAGCTGAATTTGTCAATAAACATATAATAAGAACTTTCAAGGGGAAGAGACCTATGATTATCTCTAGCAGTAAGGCTCTGGCATCAGATATAAAAGAGGTCATAAAGGCCATGTCTGACAACAAGGTGGATATAAGGTACGATGCCTGTGTAGGCGGTGGAATTCCTGTGGCAAAAGTTTTGGAGACTGCTTTTACCGGAGATAAAATAATCGGTATAGGGGGAATTTTCAGTGATGTAAAAACAAGCTATTATTCCATCTCTGAAGATGAAAAAAATACATCTTTTAATTTTATAGATTACGAAACTATGAGCCAGCTTGTAATCCTTGCTCTTTACGGTATGAATACTGTCATAGATTTAAAAAATATGAAAATAGACCCTGTTTCTATTCCTGATGAAGCAGATATTAAAGGGTGCAAACAACTAGGGTATGCTGTAAAAGAAATGGGTATTTTACATAAAATCAATAATGACTTATTTTATTATATCGGAGCTGTGGCAGTTAATACTAAGGATATTTTGGCAAATATATCACAAAAAGATTGTCTGATTTTTTTAGAGGGTGAAAAATACGGAAAACTGGAATTTCTTAGTCAAAATATGGGTGAAATACAGACAGCTTTAGCTATGTTTGACGATCTGATAAATCTTCTAACTCTTAAAAGAAATAAAAACCCTGTAAAAATAGATATTAATGAGATGCCTCCTAAAAAGAAACTGGACGGCAAATATATATTCAGCATTCCATGGTATGACGGAATAAAAGAGTTTATAACAGCAATTTCTTTGGAAGATAATATTCCCATAGAAAATATGTTTAAATTGGAAAAAAGACTGTTTTTAGAAACTAAAAAAGTATCTTGGGATATTAAAGAAGAATTTACAAGACACCTCATGGAAGAAGGTGTCCAAATAAAAATTGCAATTCCTGTATTTTCTTAATGTTGAATTTTAACCTCCACTCCTGTATAATGTAAGAAATTATATTTTAGGAGGATCTTATGATAATAGCATTAGGAGCAGACCACGGAGGATTTGAGCTTAAGGAAAAGATTAAAGAACATCTGATTGAAAAAGGACACGAGATACTAGACCTAGGGGCTCACTCGAAAGAGTCAGTGGACTATCCAGAATTTGGAAGAGCAGTAGGAGAAGCAGTTCTTGATAAAAAAGCAGAGTGCGGAATCATAGTTTGTGGTACTGGTATAGGAATCTCAATAGCAGCCAACAGAATTAAGGGTGTTAGAGCGGCTCTATGTACAGATACCACAATGGCAAAACTTACAAGGCAACACAATGATGCCAATGTCCTAGCGCTAGGAGCGAGAATAATTGGAGATGTACTGGCACTGGATATACTAGATACTTTCCTTTCTACAGAATTTGAAGGTGGAAGACATGCAGTCAGAATAGGTAAATTAGAAGAGAAAAATTGTAAATGTGGATGTAATCATTAATAACAGGAGGAAGATCAATGGCTACAATTTTTACAAAAATAATCAATAGGGAGATACCTGCAGATATAGTTTATGAAGACGAAAATCTCATAGCCTTTAAAGACATTAATCCCCAGGCCCCTATACACATCCTTGTAGTGACAAAAAAAGAGATCCCCACTATAAACGATATAAGCCCTGAGGACCGTGTCCTAATAGGGGAGGCCTACCTTACCCTGGCCAAGATAGCAAAAGACCTCGGAGTAGCTGAAAATGGATATAGAGTGATCACAAACTGTAACAGCTATGGAGGACAAGAAGTTTTTCATCTGCATTTCCATCTTCTTGCGGGAAAACCTTTAGGACCAATGCTAAGCAAATAAAATAGTATCAATGAACAATTAAGAGAAAAGGTCAAAAATACAGTTATTGAAATAACTCTGAAAGAGGGCTTGATTTTCAAGCCCTCTTTTTATTATTATCGGGCATGTAACTTATAATTTAATTTTTCTTACATAAATTAAATTATATAGTTAACAAACCCGGCTTTATTGGAAAATTGTCAATAAATAAGATATGCCAAGTAGAGTATATAAATCATTATAAAAAAGATACCTTCCCATCTCTCTACCTTTCTTCCCTTTCCTGAAAATACGAATAAAAATAAAAGAAGATTCAAGGATATATTTAAAGCTATGTCTAAATTTACCCCATCTAAAAGTGGTATGGGATAGATAATTGAAGATATCCCCAAAACAAATAATATATTAAAAATATTTGACCCAACTACATTTCCGATAGCTATATCAACGTTATTTTTTAATGCAGCAGAGATGGAGGTCGCTAGTTCTGGTAGAGAAGTTCCCATAGAAACTATAGTTAGGCCTATTATCCTTTCTGATATATCCATGGATTTTGCAAGTTTAACTGCAAATATTACGATGACCTTCCCTCCTATTACCAGCATTGCAAAACCCAGTATAGTTAACATGGAAGATTTTAAGACAGTGTATTCTTTTATTTCTATCTTTTCCTCAGACTTGCCAGATTTTACAATAGAGAGTGTATAAGATAAAAATATTATAAAAAAAGATATTAGCACCATACCATCTATTCTTGAAAGTTCTGAAATTTTGTTTTTATCTATCGTAACATCGTTAATCATTATAACCACTAAAACAACAGCCATTAAAGCCATAGGTATCTCTTTCCAGGTGGTACTCGTCTTTACATTAAGATTTTTTAAAACAGAGGTTACCCCGAGTATCACAGCAATATTAAATATGTTACTTCCTATGATGTTTCCCATGGTTATATCACTGGTCTTTTGCAAAGAGCTAAACACATTCACAATTAATTCTGGAGCTGAGGTACCAAATGCAACTACTGTAAGACCAATAACAATATTGGGTATGTTAAACTTTTTGGCTAGGGAAGAAGAACCGTCTACAAGGAAATTTGCACCGTAAATCAATGGAATAAAACCGATCAATAAAAATATTAAATTTTGCATTTCCTGACCCCCTATACAACTCTATGATTCTATTCTTATGTAGTTAAAATAGCATCTTTAAATTCCATTTGATTTTAATTTTCTTCCTCTCTAAAGCTTAAATAAGTAAACACACATTCAATCTCTATGCTTATATTCTATTTATTAAAATCTGAAAATTATTTTTTTAATATAATATTGAGCCATTTTTCATTTTCTCTTCCAAGTCTAACATCTCTAGTAATCCAAATCTTCTCTAAAATAAATTCTGAATTTTCAACAACTTTTTTTATACTAGCTTCATCATAATAATTGAAAAATCTCCCATTTCTAACTTCTTCAAAATCTCCATATTTAAAACTAGCATATAACACACCATTTTCCCTCAAGGCTTTGAAGCAATTGGACAAGACTTTAGAAACTTTATTTTTAGGAATGTGCAGTATAGAGGCACAGGCCCAGATTCCATCAAAGTCATTTTCAAATTTCATTTTAAGCATATCTAATTTTAAGACTTTTTGTTTTATAAATTTTGATGCTCTTTCAATTAACTCATCAGATAAATCAACAGAGGTAACATTATACCCTTTATCTAAAAAATATTTGCTGTCACGACCACTTCCGCAGCCTAAATCAAGAATAAAATCTCCATTATTAAAATAAGATAAAAATTGTTTATATGCTTCATTCATATCAGCTTCAACTGTATTATAAAAAAAATCTTCAGCATTATTGTTGTAATAATCAATAGTCATAAACTTCTCCTAAAACTCATATTTTCTTTTAAAATAGTCCTTTATCCGATAAGTAATCCTTAATTTAATTTCATTTATTAAATCAGAATTCTGATCTATATATTCAAAAAAATCATTTTTTATTTCAAAAGTCCCATTAGATTTGTCATAAAAAAATATTTTACTTGAACTTTTTATTAAAGCGTTAACTGGATTTCCTAAGATATGACTTCTCAATTTTTTGCTAGACCAATTGGTTAAATTTTTATTATTTTTATTATTCAGATCTTTTAAATGTATTCTATTATCATAAAAACTTTTAAAGTTTTTTTCTAAATCTTTAATGGAAACGCTTTTTACTATTTTATCATTAGAAATGAAACTAAGTAGAATTGGCATCTTATAAGACTTAGTCATTTTAGTCTTTTCTAACATCATTAAAAAATCATGTATATTGTTATCAAGCCAATTTTTCTCTTGGTCAGACAAGTCTCCGACATACTTCAAAAAATTAAGCCAACTTTTAAATTCTGTTAAATATATTTTAATCGGATAATTCCCATGAGTGTAGACATCTAAAATAGTTGGCTTCTTTTCAATTTCAGATTTTATCCTAAAATATTCATTTTTTAACTTTTCTTTCAGTGGCTCAGATTTTTCCTTAACACTATTAAAATAGTCAATATATTTCAAATCAAAATTCACGCTACATCCTGAAGGCAGATTCACGTCCAACGGAGATATAATTTTGGATTCTTTTTCTGAAGGTTTGTAATCTCCACTTAAAAATAAAGGTTTTAATATAGCACCTTTATAGTTACCTACAAAATCTAAAACTCTTAACTTTGTTTTACTTTCGGAAGTTCTTAACCCTCTTCCCAATTGCTGAATAAAAATTGTATATGATGTTGTAGGACGCAAAAACATCACAGTATCTATCGATGGTATATCTACACCTTCATTAAATACATCAACAACAAATAATAAATCTAACTTACCATTTTTAAATTTATCAAGTATCTCAGTCCTGGATTTACTTGAAATTTCACCTACAATAAAATCACAATTAATATTCTTATTTTTAAAAAAATTATTCATAAATTTACAATGGTTTACACTTGCACAAAAAGCTACAGTTCTTTTGTTTTTATAAAAAATATATTTTTCATAAATTTGTTCAGCTCTCTCTTTAACCATAAGTCTATTTTCTAGTATATTTAAATCATACTTCCCACTTCTCCAAGGAATCGTATCATATTTTATCTCGTCATAAATTCCAAAATATTCAAATGGTACAAGCCATCCATTATTAATACCTGTTTTCAAATTACATTCATATGCAATATTGTAGTCACATAACTCATAAATATCTCCATTATCAGCTCTATCTGGGGTAGCAGTCAATCCAAGTAAAAATTGAGGTTCAAAATACTCTATAATTTTTCTATATGTCGGGGAATCTGCATGGTGGAATTCATCTACAACAATATAGTCAAAATAATCCTTATCAAAATAATTTTCATTTAAATATCCATTTTTACCCAAGGTGCTTACACTTGCAAAAATAATATCTTTATCCTTATCTTTTGTATCACCCTTGAAAAAACCGTATGCTTTTTCTTTCGAATGTACGTTTTGAAATGATTCCATAGCTTGAATTAAAATTTCTTCTCTATGGGCTATAAATAAAATCTTTTTAAAATTAAGAGAATCAAAAGCCGATAAAAAAGTCTTACCTAATCCTGTGGCAACGATAACCATTGCTTTTTTGAAACCTTCTTCTCTAGTTGCTGAAAGTTCATAAAGTGCTGGTATCTGAAATTTAATTGGCTCTAGAACTTTTGAAGATGGTAAAATATCAAATGAAATATTAGGATTATTTACAAACTCCTTCTCATATTTTCTTAACCACTCAATAGTTAAATCAAAGCTATTTTTTTCATACAACTCCTTAAAATGTTCAACTATTTGTTCAAAAGAATTTTTATTTTCAGTTTTTTTCAGATTATAATTCCACTCTACACCATCAACCAAAGCAGAATAAGATACGTTAGAAGACCCAATAAATACATCACCTTCGGTATCTGAGTATTCAAAAATGTAAGCCTTTGGATGAAAAGAAGTGTTATTGTCATTTTTAAATAATTTAATTTTCTGAAGAGAACTCAGCCTATAAAGTGCATTTGGCTCGGTAATATTCATGTAATTGCTGGTCAGTATTTTTATTTCACAATTCCTTGATTTTGCATTTTCCAGTTCATTAATGAGCAGCTTTATCCCGCTATCTCTTATAAAAGAAACATTAATATATATTTTTTTTGCTTTTCCGATGCACTCAGAAAGAGTTTGATACATATTTTTGCTTTGATTCGTTATTAAATTCATATAATTCGCCTCGAAATATTCATTATCACTGATTTTGTATAGCATAAAATAACTATAATAAATATTACCATAACTAATATTTGATTAACAAGGGGGACTTTATTAAAGATTATCTTATTTTTAATGTTTTCTTTCTATAATATTTATAAAATACAAAAAAAGAGAGGTCGATGAAAAAATCTCTCTTTTTTACAAATTTAATTAATTTTTAAAATCACTGGCGCCCCCAAGGGAACTAGCCTATCCACAAAATCATATTTTATATTCCATTCTAATTGTATAGTGTAAATATAATTTTTTTCTAACTATTAAAAACTGTTAAATTTATTAGAAATTTGATAAAGATATTTATTTTCAAAATAATAACTTAGGTTATTTAATAAAATCATTATCTTTTCCCAGGTATATAATCTATCCCCGGACTATTATTGGGTATATAATCTATTCCAGAAGTATTACTAGGTATATAATCTATTCCAAAACTATTATTTGATATATATCCTAACCCTTTTCTATTTAAAAGTTCTTTAGAAACACTGCCTAAAACATGCTCAATATCAAAATAACTTTGAGCTACTGCACTTTCATATTTTTTTATACCTGCATCTGCAACTATGTACCCTCCAATTGATATCGCAGTAACTACAGCACCTCCAGGAACAATACCAAGAGCTACAGCACAAGTAGCAGCACCCCCAGTAATAGCCGCTCTAACACCTGCTCTAACTGTATCTTCAGTGAATTCATTTAAACTTATTTTTCCTTTTGACAAATAATATATTGTTCTTGTTTCGTCAAATATAAAGGTGGCTAATCCGTAGTTTAAAGACGTTCCGATTAATTTAGTTGAAATATTTACCCCATCTTTAGTTAATGCAGTTACAACATATTTTTCTCCTACTTTTTCTATAATTCCTTCCGAAACATAAACTGCTACATAGGTTGTACCTGTATCTTCTGCAACATTAATTATTGCTTCTTCAATCTCTCGTTCTTCATTGTATACTTTCCATCCATTTCCCACGGTTGATATGAATCCTGCTACAAATGCTGCATTTCTTGCTACTTCTTTTTTACTAAAACTTTTTTGTTGGGGTTCATTTTTTTTCACAAGTTCTTTCGTTGCTAACTTTATTTTATGATCTTGGAAATTCTTACTATAGATCTTCCCCATTTTTTCTCCTAGATTTTCTTTTTCTATAGTTTTTATTGTTGACTTAACAATATTTTCTTTTGTAACAAATTTCTTAGGGATTTTTCTTAATCCATTTTCGATATTTTTTGCTTGCACTGACTCTTTCCCAAAGATTGCACTAGTATTTTTTATTATGTCATCATGGATATATTTAATATCCTGTAGTGCAGAAGTTTTACTATCTAAATAATCCATTAAAATATGATCTGAATAAATTAATCCTGCAAATGCTTTTGCCTGCTTTCTAGGAAGGCCTGTATATTTTATTACTTCATCTGTCATCGCATCAACTTGATTTCTCCATGCTGATACTATTTCCTGTTTTGTGACTCCCTCCTTGATTAAGTTTTGTAAATATTCATTGTGCTCAAATGGAATGCTTCCCGAAAAACCCCAGTGCGCCCAATTTCGATGACCTTCCATACCAAATTTTTTACTTACATCTCCAAAGGGCATTTTATTGATATCATCAACTATGGAGCTTATACTTTTAGCAGCCAACCTTAATTCTTTATTATTCCCGCTACTAAAACCATAATGCTCAATAAAAATATTAGCGTGTTCTTGATTACTCGGAAGAGCTAACGAAAATCTTAAAATTATTAAATGAAAAATTATTAGCGTTACATTTCTTAAAGCCATAGCTCTCTCCTCATCTCATTAAAAAATTCAATTTAATTTATTTCTATTTTCGGCAAAACTTTTAACCACTGCATCTCTAATTTTGATTGGTCTGCAATTTCATTATACAAATTTTCTCCTAAGTAATTTTTAAATTTTTTTGAGTATTTATATAAAGTTGGTGCGTATTTGAGTGTACTGTATATCCAATAAGAGGACTTATCTTCGCAAAATTTAAAGCTGATCTTTTCATTAAATTTTGATTTTTTGAATTAACTTTTCCGAAGTCTCCGTACATAAGTGCTGTTGCGTAAATATTTTCATAGTTCATTGCATAATTTAACGGCAGATCAAAGATTTTTAATCTTGCTATAAAATCAACGTTTCTAAAGCATGACTCTAAATTTTCTTGATATTTATTCAATATTTTTATTTTTAAATAATTTTTATCATAATCTCTATAAAGTATGGACCTTAATTCTTCTAGTTTTGCCCGAGAGTAAAAGTAAAGATTTCTTTCAGTTCGATAATCTCTTATCATTCTATAATAATTTTCTGTGAAAATATCTCTACTATTTTCTTTATAGAATGCGTTATAAATTCTTACAGCGGCATCATTTTCTGTTCTTTTTTTATATTTTTTTTTCTTAGTGTCCCAATAACGATAAAAGCCATCCCAATTTAAATTAAAAAATAAATTATGAAAAGGTATTGCTTCTTTATAAAAATTTGTTACTACATCTCTCTTAGAATAATTCCATGTAATTTTTGAATTATCTTTTAATCCAGTTTTTATATCTACATAATTCCAATAGTAATCGTAATAGTAAGCTACATTCCATGTATTTACGAGATGTAAAAATTTAGCAAAATATAATTCATCTATCTCGTAACCCGGTTTTTTAAATTTTTCAAGAAGCTCTTCCAACTTATAAATTGTTAAATTACTATACTCAATTGCACTATCTGAGTCATATATTGAATTAAGGTAGCTATAAATAATTTCTCTTTGGCTATCATTTAAGTTTAAATTTTTTGTTATCTCATTATTTTTCATAAGATATAGATCATATTCATCCCAGTTATCAGCTAAACATAATATTTCTAAAATTATAATAAAAACTATAATACTTATTTTTCTCATATTCTTCTCCTAAATTTTATTGAATTTAATATCTAAATCTCCCTATAATTCATCTTACTTTTATTTATATTGGTACAATTGTGGTGAACTAGTTCATGAAGTTCGACACACTTATATATAATTTTTAGAATTTTCAAAATGCTAATATTTTAACTATAGTATATTGTCCAAAATTGTCTTGATCTTTCATTCATATTCTCCTCTAATAATTTTTTTTATAAAAGGTAGATCAGCTGCTAAAATATCATAGTTTTGATAATCTTCTGGATTAATCCAATGAATATCTTCATGTTCAATTAATAATACTTCTCCAATATAGTCTCTAATTAAAAATGAGTGTATCCTGACTTTAAAAGTATCATATTCGTGATCACTCGAAATATAGTATTCATGACCTCGTATAGAGATATTAAGTTCTTCCTTTAGTTCTCTTTTCATGCACTCCTCTATAGATTCTCCAACTTCTAATTTCCCTCCTGGGAGTTCCCATTTTCCACCAAATTTTTTATCATAAGGTCTTTTAGCAATCAAAATTTTGTCATTTTTAAAAATTATTCCAGCAGTTACTTCAATCATTGAAATCACCTTTTACTTTTTCATTAAGTTTACTTTTATCAATTTCTAAATCTAAAGCATGCATTTTCCTATGACAGTTAGGACAAAGAGCCGCCACATTTGTTATAGAATCTTCTCCACCATTTGACAACCATTGAATATGATGAACCTCTAAATAAGGTTGTTTATCCTTTGTTAAAAATGGGGCTTCCTCCTCACAAAGTTCACATTTACCCTTTGCTCTTCGTTTTGCATATTCTACAACATGTTGATTTCTTTCATAAGTTGTGGTTTCCACATTCCGTTTACTACTTACTTTTCTTGAATTGGCTATATTTTTTATGAGCTGTTCATCACTTAATTTCCTTATTTTATTTTCTCTTTTTTCTATTATATTTTTTAAATCTTTTAATCGAACTTCTTTTTCTACAGTTTTAAGTTTAAGTGGGAATATCCAAACTCTCCTTGAGTTTCCGTCTGCATCATTTTGTTCTTCTTGAAAAGGATTCTTTACTAGTTTTATTTCTCCCCTAAAAGTATATTCTCCAGCATTAAATACTTCAAACAAATAAACTGTAATTCCATTTTTTCCAGATTCATTTAAAGTTTTATTTTGCATAAATTCTAAAGATTGGTCTCCAGTCTGGCCCATACCAGTATAATACAAAACATCCTCTTCCCATCTATCATCATAAAGAGATTTTGTATGATCTGAAATTATTAATAGACTATTTGTAGTATTACTTTTTCTCATGCCTCCTGAATTCCCACATTTAAAAACATTGTATAAATCCGAATTATTTAATATACCTCCTTGTTTTAATCCAGATGGGGTTATCTTATGAATATTTCTAAAATAAGTATGTGTATCTACCTCTATCCCATCATTATACAAGTACCCATTTTCATAAAGTCCTAATTGCTTAGCTTTTTCTCTTAGAAAAATTCTAGACTGCCTAGGATACTCTACACCACTGCTATCTTCAACTATTGTTGATGTAGAGCCATTTTGATATGAATGAGTGATTATAAAATTTTTACCTTTATGTTTTAATTCTATTTTTTTTACTATTCTGTTCAAAGCCAAACCTCCTTAATTTTTATCTATAATTCACTATATAAAATACTCACTATGGAGTTTTCAAATAACCGATATATAATTCCATGTCTTGATAGTCTTGGAGTATGTATGGACCTACAATTTGATTTTCATCGAGATTTTGATAATCTTGGAGTATGCACAGACCGAGATTTTTCCCCTTATCCTTTAAAATTTTGATAAGTTTATTCATCTCTTTATGATTTGCAGCTATTTTATTTTTATCACTAAAATTTGTATTGAAAACTTGAATAATAAAATAAGCTTTTTTAATATTTCTATTTATGGATTCTTCCAATGTTCCTATCAACCCTGTAAGCAATTGGTATTTAACTCCAGATATATTTTTAGGAATTTCAGTTCCAAATAACTTTTTTAAAATTCCTTCTATTCTTAAGCATTTGTTAGAATCCTGTCCATTTAGCATATCAATTTTAGATTTTAAGTAATAATTAGATAAATCATAATTCCCAAATGACTCATTAACTTTTCCTTCAACAGATATTAAAATATCTTCTGAATCATGAGTAGCTAGTAACAATAAATCATGTACCCTTCCTTGACCGTATTCATCAATTTTTGTTTGATATTCAGGGTATGCAAACTCAATATTAAGATTGGATCCTCTTCCATTTAATAAAAAAAGTTGCTGAATAGAAAGAGATCTATTAATTACGTATTCAGATGCTAATTCATAGGCGCTATAACCTTTTTTCCATTGTTTCATAACGTTTTTAGGCGGGCATTCATTTTTCCAGTCAGTAACATTATTGATTATATTTCCTGTATTTTTATTTTTTATAATCATTTTATTTCTCCTTTAATTTCTATTTGTCCCAGATCATAAATCCCTGATTATATGCTATCTGATAAATAGGAATAATCGTATTTTTCAAGTTTTCTATAAAATACTCCTTAGGAATATTTTTATTTAAGTCCATATATTTACTTATGGTAAAATAATCTTCAATTTCTTTTTTTCCAAAGTTATAATTAAGAGCTGTTTTTAATCCAATGTACTGAATATCACAGTATCTGTCTAAAAATTTATCCAGAGAAGGTAATTTATCACTCTTACTACTATTTATTTCCTTTGTTGTTGGTATTAAATTCCACAATTCGTCATGAAGAACAAAACTCCATGGTACAAAGTGATCAATACTTATAGTATCTTCTGATCCTAAAATTTTATCTGTATAAATGTTGTTTATTTTATTAATTTCAATTACATTTTTCCAGTATTTCTTGGCCCCGGTTAGATTTCTTTTTAGTGGAGCGCAGATTTTAAATGGTATTGCAGGAACATTTGGATTTCTGGTTTGAAGAAAAAAAATGAGTTTATTTAAAATCCATCCCTCCATTATTGCTTGATTTTCAAATATATAGTTGAACCACTTTTCATTAATTTCAATACTTTTTTCTTGCTTATTTATTTTATAAATTCCCATATCCCCTTTATTTGACAATTCCAAAATAATATTGTTTTTATATTGATCCTTTATTCCTGTCAACTCAGGATAGAAAGGGGATAATAGTCTGTACGGAACAAATTTAGAAAACTCTTTTATAAAATAATTTAAGTTTTCATCCTTAATTTCATTTAATTTCCCAATCAACTCTTCTTCCAATATATCTTTTTCAAATCCATAATTGTTGTATAAATAAATTACTACTCTATTTAACTGGTCTATCCCCCCAAAATGTAATTTATATTCAATTAAAGAGTACCAGGATTTTGCAATCATTCTTAAAATTAATTCTTTAAATAAAATTTTTTCTTTCCCATTTTTTATTTCTTCAAAAACCGCATAGAACCAATACAATTTATAACTATTTTGAATATATTTTAAATCCAACATATTAGAAAAAGCTTGGATATTTAATCTTTGACTTATCGGCAATTTAATATATTCCATCTAAACCCTCCAGAATCTTTTCATTGAAACCAATATCCCTTTCAGTAAATAGTATATCCCATTAAACTCCTATAGTCTACGTATATAAGTCATATAAAAAAGTCGGAATAATCCGACTTTCACTTAAACTCTATATTTAAATTCACCCTCTATACTCAGTTTCTGATCTCCATTAAAATCATTTCTATACCTAAACTCTGACGTACTACTTACACTCACCGCTTAAGCTTAATATTATATCAATTAGTTGTTTTTTAATATATAATGAAATTTTCTTCCAACTTTTTTCTTGGAAAAAATCTCCATTTCTACCAGATCACTTAAATCCTTTCTAGCGGTTTCTTGAGAAACCTTATTTAATTTAATATAAAAAGCAATATCAATAAAGCTTTTATCAAATTTAATAACTTTATCTATTAATTTTTCCTGACGATCATTTATTGATAAACCTCTATGCTCAATCTCACTGTAGATAACTTTTTTCAAATATTGTTTTTTAAAATCACCAGTAACTTTTTTTATGCTATCCAAAATCATTTTCGTATAAAAAAGAGCAAAATAGGTGACATCACTTTCATAATCTTCAGAATTTTTTATGGCTTTATAATAGCTGCCTCTTGCTTCGGAAATTATATTAGATATTGAGAAATATTTAAAAAAATCATATCCATTTTGTAAAAGATACATATAAGTTAAAGCACGTGCAGTTCGGCCATTCCCATCATAAAAAGGGTGGACATATACAAAATAATAGTGAAAAATAACAGCTTTTAAAATAGGATGAATTCTCTCATCATCATCCTTACTCATAAATTCAAACAAAGAATCCATCATTTCTTGAACTTTTTCAGCTTCTGGAGGCACATATATCACTGCCTCTAAATTTCTTACTTCATTTTGATCCAGTCGATATTTAGCAACAATTTCATCTTTATCTAAAGTTTCATTTGTTACTATATTATATATTTTTAAAAGAACTTCTTCTGAAATGGCTTCTCCAATATTTCCCAGAATATAAAATAATGCCTGATAATTGTTAAATACCATTTTTTCATCTTTATTTTTAGGTTTCACCTCATTTTCAATCATTTGTTTTGTACGCTTTTTAGTAGTATGGGCGCCTTCTATTACACTTGAATAAAAGGCTTCATCGGTTTGAGCGTCAATAACTACATTTCTTTTAACTTCTTCATCTAATTCTTCAAAAATATTTTTTTTAGCTAAATCATCAATTAAAGCTATTCTTTCTTTCAGTTCTTTTGACAAAACTACAAAAATATTTTTACCCTTTTGATCAATTAAAGGTAATTCAACCGCCTCTTGTTTTCGATATTCCAATAATTCATTCCATTTTACTTCTAGTTCTTCCCCTGGTTTCAAGCGATATAATAGGTCTGTTTTATTCATATAATTTGGTGAATTGTATTTTTCCATAACTATCGCCCCCTCAATTAAATTTAACTCTAAATATTATACTTATTTACTACTAGTTTCCTACTAATTTAATTCTAATTATAAACTTATTTAATAAGTATTCTATCTATATACAATAGAAAAGTCAATCAAAAGCTAAAGATATAAATTAGATGTTTTTCATTTTTAAATTTAAAAAACCAGAGTTTAAAACCCTGATTTTCTAATATTTAAATATATATTTCAAAATTACATAACAATTAATTTGATTTATTAAAACCGATATTCAAATCCACCCTCTATACTAAGTTCCTGATCTCCATTAAAATCATTTCTATATTTAAAGCCTGGCATACACCTTGCCATCACCATTTAGTATTCCCACTTTTAAATCATCCGCTATATTTTCAATTTGAGAGTTACTCACTAAAGTTTTATCTCCAAAAAATTCAACGTTCAGAGCTTTATTTTTAAATTTATCTATAACCTCTATTTTTGATTCTGTATTTTCTATATAGTGATTTCGAAAATATATATTGATTTGAGATACCAGTTTTTCTATATAATTTATAATTTTTTTCTTGGAAAATAAAATCTTTAAAATAAACTTAGGAATAGATGGCAAAGAATTTATAGACTTATCATACAGGTCCAATACCCTGAACAATTTTTCCTCTCCTTTCCCATTCCCTAGCTCAATTTCAGCCTGAACCATCAATTGATAAATGGCATTAAATATATACTGCTTTCCCCCAAATTTTACCACCGCAAAAATTGATCCTACAAACATTATCAAAAATATAAAGTTTCCTATTGTCATAAACTCTTTCATCTTATCCTCTCCTTCAAAAGTTCTATTGCTGTTTTTAAATGTTCCAGAATGCCTTTGTGCACCTCATTATGTGTGCCGCTATACAACTCAAAGTCCTCTTTATCCAATTTTTTCTTATCTAGATATATTTCCACCTTTTTAAGCTCTCCCTGCAATCTCCCGATTTCTCTCCAAAGATATGATGAAATAAAAAACAGTACTGCTATTAGCCCCAATCTTACATCTTTTAATAACAGACCTATTAATGTCATCATTTTATATCCGCCTATCTACAATTTCTCTTATTCCCTGCTTGAGGGCCGTTACTGTTTCAGTGAGCTTTAGTTCTTCTTTATATTTCAGAGAATCTATAAAGCATGATTCTACTATTACACAGGGAGCTTTTGTCTTCCACAGGATATTAGCTCCTCTTTCTTCACTGCCTATTGCTTTAATTCCTCTATCAGGATACTTAAGGTGCTTTACAAGCTTACTCTGTATAATCCCAGCCATCTCCTTTCCAGTCTTGGAGGATTCGCAGTAAAGAACCTCAGTGCCCTGGGCCTTTCCATCTGCAGCATTCAAATGCAACTCAATTACATAATCCGCATTCAACGAGTTAATTTCTTCAGGAAGAGTTCCATACGTGTTTCTTCCTTTCAAAACAATATCTATATCTTTCCAGTCATCGCCTTTAAAAAGCTCTAAGGTCATTTCTAATACGCAGTCATATTCTTTTAGATTCAATCTTCCATTTACTGCTCCAGGATCAACAAACGAATGTCCAGGAACCAATACAACTCTTTTCATATTCCCCCCTATACAAAATACTTTATAGCTTCAGGCATATCTGGATACAAAGTTTCAATTTCTATAGAAATATCGTTGTACTTTCCTGGAAGATCCAACCAAACATTCCTAAATGAATCTCTCACAGCTTTCATTTCCAAAGTTTCTTCAATATCCCCTCTAAGTACTGCCTTATCATAGAGGTCCAATGCGTCAAAATCCTTTTTCCTCTGCAGTCTTGCTTTTGTTTTTTCAGAATCAATTGTTACAGATTTTTCTGTAATATAGTCACCCCTAGTTTTCTCCATTATTGTTCCATCTATAATTTTTTGAGTTTCTGGGTTGTATAAAGTGATTCTCCCATCGAGTAATATTTCATTGGAATTAAGCTGCCTCTGCCCTCTTTCTAATTTCTCTTCTTCAGAGGCTTCTCTTATAGAGTCGCTCTCTTGAAGGTATGTTATGAAATGTGGGAGATCGTCCCCATAAAATTCAATGGCTTTTCCTTCATAATAACTTTTATAATCTTCTCTTGGAGACTCTCTAACTTCATATACTAACGACATCCCTGTCTTTGCTTTATTCCTATCCAGATAGATATATCTCATTACGCTGTCCTCCTCCAAATGTTAACTGCTCTATAACTATTTAAGACACTAAAAGCAGCTCCACTTCCTTGATAGTCTGTATAAGGTGAAGCTATTCCAGTACTTTCCCCTCCACTTGATGAGGTGTGAGGAAATCTTGCTGATACTGAGTTTTCCTGATAGAATCTAGAACCTGCTCCGCTCGCCGAAGTATATCCATAGTCCTCGACATAGGATGAACTTCTCTCTCCCGATAATTTACCTGTTTGATGATAATGAAGTGGCTGAGTGTGGTTATGAGAGTTAACCTGATGCCTATGTGAAGGTATATTTGTAACTGAAAGTGTTAACTGAGAAACGCCATCTTCCTGTCCCACTCTATAAACTGATCCATCAGCACCAAACAACATCCTTCCCTCAAGCTTTTCCCAAGTAGTTTCTATCCATTTTACAGCTGGATTTTCTGAGCTTTCTGTTATCCAGTAATCACCTATACCGTAATAACAATCGGAAGTTTTAAAAGTTGTGGCAAGACCGTCCTTTAATGCCTTTGAAGTTGCTATGACATTACTATCATCTAATGAATAACTATCAGATTTATTTTTATTAAACCCACTATTTTTATTGAATTCATCCTCTTTAGTTGCCAGCCCATCAGCAAGATCTTTTATAGTTACATAGACATTACTCTGATCTATGATTGCATTTATAGTAGTTGCATTAGAAATATAAGTAACCAAGTCCTCTACCCGCTCAATCACACCACTTCCTTCTCCTGGGATTAGATCTGGATCATCAGTATTGCAATATGAATAGAGCACTTCTATACCATCTTCTCCACGAGCAAAGACACCTATCTCTTTCAGATAAGTATCAGAAACTATCCCTGCATTATCAAATGCAACTCTCACCCTAAATTTCCCGGCCTCTAACACTGTAGTACTTGTTATATTCAGGACCTTAAATGAAACTTTAAGCCCTGTCAGTTCTTCAGGCAGCTCTTCTGGAAAAATATCTCCACTCCCTATTTCAACCTTGGTAAAAGTTATGAGTTCCTGTGCTATGATAGCTCTGGCAAGCAGCTCTTTTCCTTTATTGGTTAATATCATTCCTGTATACTTAGCCATTTAGTCCTCCTAAATATTGATCAAAGTCCGACACCACCTGTTCACCTAAGGGAATTTTTTCAAATATCGAAGAATGTAAAGTCATTCCATAGTAGCTATTTTCTTCCCACTGGTTGCTGACTAGTATCCCCTCAAGGTAGCTTCTTTCATTTTTTGTCATATTGATTGCTTTATATATCTCTTCCAATTTCTCGCCAGTTGGAGAAATTGTTCCAACTAATTTAAAATGATAAGGAGACCCGTTATATTCCTGCCATTCCATTAGCTGAAAATCTCCATGAATATCTTTTATGGTCTTCTCTACTGCATATCTGGTTCCCTTGGTTTTTCTGACTATATATGATGTTTCAACCAACTTTGATTTTATGTCCTTGGAAAAAGTCTGCTCATAACCCTCTGTCTTCCATTGATAAGCCAATTCATCTAATACTGCTTCATTTAAATTTTTAAAGTCTCCATAAAGGAATAAATTTTCCTCTCTTTGATTAATAAGATCAATCTCCTCCTGGATAACTTGGGCTATTATCTGGACCTCTTTTTCTTCTTGTAAAAAATGAGGAAGGAGTCTCAAGAAAGCAATATCACCTATCTTAATCATCCTCTGTACCCCCGTAATTTATATTTACAGTGACTTCCTTAGCCACTTCAAAAGAATCCACAACAGTAAAGCTAGGACTGATTATTTCCACTCTCTTTGCTCCGGCACTCCTCACCAGATAATTGAGTTCCGTAGGATTTATGTCCCTTTTTAAAGCTGCCTTTTGCCAGGAGATATATTCATCAACTGCATCATTGACTTTATTCTGTATCTCATTTACCAGCCCGATATTCTTACTTGAAATATAATAAGTAAAATCTATATCGTAATTTACTTGAGCAGGCTTACTAACGACTAAATTATCTGTTAAAGGCCTTCTCTTATCTGCATTGCAAATAGTCATCACTTCATCCAGGACACTGTCAGTAGGCAGCTCTCCTCCTGTCATGAGAGGAGTTATCCTTACCGTTCCCGGAGTTGTCATTTCTACATTTACATCTATAATTTCCTGATTCGCTGTCATTGCCCAGTACACATAACCATCTCCAGGACCAGCTGTTGAAAACTTACTTGGTGCCTCTCTTATTCTTTCCTTTAGGCTGTCGTCAGATTCCAGTTCAGCTCCTCCCTGGGAACTTTCTAAATTTACTACTGATTTAAAAAATGGAAATGGATCTACTATCTTGCTGATTTGTCCAGGAAGATATCCGTTACCTATTTCTCCAGCCACAGTGCAATAAGCTTTTATATCTTTGATGGTTTCTCCAGGTTTAAATTCAAAGTATGAAGTCAGAAAGTATATATCATTTCCAGGAGTTACTCTCACTGGATTGACTGCAATAAGAGAGTCTTTAGCTTCTTCTATTTCAAATCTGAGAAGCACACTTGCCGGCTTTGGATCAAGTATTTCTGTGTCAGTAAAAGCTCCTATTTCTCTAGCATAGTCTCCTTTAGTGTATCTCAGGAGATTCATTTTAAGGCCCTCATTAGTTGCTTCATTTCTTATTAACAGTGCATAGGCTACAGCCTGAAAAATCCACCTTCTCTCATCTGAAAGAGTTAAAGTATCACCACTTAATTCTTGGTATCTATTAACCATTCGAGAGAGTATCTCTTCTTCAGTTTCATTGTGTATATTCAAATCACTCAACGATACTCACCTCCACACAAGGTTTTAAAATTCCCCTTTGATGATCTGCCTCATATGTCACCTTGTGAACTTTAAGTCTCGGCTCATACTTCTCAAACTGCTTCTTGATATTTATTATCTCACTTGCTTTCGTAATTGGAGAATCCACTACATCTCCATTTATTCCTATTGCTCTTCCTAGAACGACTTCACCGTTTATTACTGAAAGTATATTGGCTCCATTTTGCAAAATTCTCTCTGTTCCCTTAGCCTTGAGATTGACTCTATTATCTGCTTCCAATGTATATGTCATCTCTACCGCCCCTCTACTGCTCCTTGATTAAAATCTTTTTTGACAGTTGTCTGCTCTACCTGATTTTTAGATTTAATGATTACACCAATATCTTGTGTGATCTCTTCCAAATATTCTTCCAGACTGAGTGACATATCTATTTTTCTTACTTTCCCATTATTAGATATATACTCATATCCAGCATCGTATGAGATTATTACATATTCCCCGCTGCCAATAAGATCTCCACCCAAAATAAAATCAAGTACTTCACCGTCATTCATATAATTATCTATTTTTTTTAAAAGTTCTCTGGGTTCAATTCCAAAGTCACTTCTTAAAGTAATATTCAAATTTATTTTATTGTTTTCCAGATCTAAAAGTTCTAAAGATGGTTTATTTCTTCTTCTGCTATGCTTTTCATAATTGGCTGCTCCCCCTTGTTTGAGGTTTAAAAAATTTAAAATTTCTGTTGTGTTCCCATCAAAGGAAACATTAAAGGGAATATCTCCAAGTATTCCAATCATTATTACACCTCTTTTTATTACAATTTAATTTGTTTTAAAAAAAATGATTTAATATTAAATAATTATAGGACTTTAATTTTTAGTCAATGAATAACCATTTGTTGACCAAATAATATTAGCCTAAAGGTGGTGTAGTATTCTTATTCAAGCTGTCTTTATGTAGATGGTCATCTATATCTCCCTTATCTGTTTTAATCACTGGAGAATAAATATCTACTCCTGTCACCTTTTGCTTAAAAGTCGTTTCAGCATCTACTTCCAAACTCACTGCTTTTATTTTTATTCCCTTAGCTGCGGTTATATTTACATCACCTATACAGCTGACCTCCAGAATCTTACTTTCTAAGTCATATTTGACCTTTGTTCCATCAGGGAAGATAATATATTTAATCTTGCCTGTTTCTCCTGGGAGGTTTATTCCTGAATAATAACTTCCAACTATAAATCCAACACTTGGAGCATGAGGCAGAAATATACATACGACGTCTTCCCCTATGCTGGGTATGGAATAATCCTTTTCTTTGTTACTATGCTCTAGGAGAACTTTAAGCTCTTTAGATATAATTCCAGGGGCATCATCAAATTCAACTCTTGCACTGCACTCTTTATAATTTATAGATGATATCTTTCCGGTCCTTATAAATCTAAACTCCATTAAAAATCCAGCCTCCTTCTTGCTGCTATGCTGCACTTATATCCACTGTCTAAACTGTGAGTTACCGAAGTAATTAAGTATATCCCGTCATACCTTCCAAACCCTGTGGCCTTGGCAGTTATCCCAGCAAGATATCCGGGATCTCCCATTTGATCAATTCTTATCTGGGTTTCATTTTTATTTTTATTTCTCAATAATTTCTTGGCTCTTTCCCTTAAATACTTCTCTTTCTCCTCTTTTGATACTCCTGTTACTCCGGTGTCTACATTTTTATAATAGACTTTTCCGGTTCTCACTTTATAAAAAGAACTTGCAGGCGCCTCATACCTTCCTTTGATCTGCACTCCCAGTATGGGGTCATAAAATGTAATCTCACATGCATCATATACATCCAAGTCATCACACTGAATTTCATAACTTCTAAGGTCCTCTTTTGAGAAAGTAGCAACTGTCTCTCTGTCCTCATATTTTTTATCATCAAAAATTATTAATTGTTCCGCTGTAATTTTGATTGTAAACCCATGTTCTTTTACAATCCTTGATAGAAGTTGGGCATCGCTCTCTTTCACCTGATCAATCTTTTCATAAATAAACTCTTCGTCACAGTCATAAAACAGATTCATGGAGTATCTCTCAGATATTTCCTGAGCTATCTCTTTTAAAGAAATATTTTCCCAGGTATTGTCCCTGTACACTCCCTTTAAATCTTTGGTTATATCTATTGAGTTTCCAGAAACAGTAATCATATCGGGAGCTCCACTGAAAGAGATATCATCCACGATAAAGGTTCCACATTTTAATACTCTGCTGTCCCCTTGATGCTTCCAGTTAAGAACGCCTATATCGATTTGAAACCTGTCTCCCTTTAATATGGCCCATTCCTTAATCCATTTGTCACCCAAGAGAGTAAACGAGGCAGTATCAGCCTTATCCAAGTTATCTGTATAAGACAATCCTTTAAAATACGGGGTCAGGTCTCCTGTAATATCCTTCCCCTCATAAATAATTTTCACATAGCTTCTTCTGGCCTTCATTTTACCTCCAAGGTGGAAGGGTTGCAGTTTCTTCTTCAGATATGTCCGGACAAATAAGTAATGTCCCACCACTGAAAAATACAACATTCAGATATTTTGGATTGGCCCTCATAAGGTCTTTGGAATATTTATCTTTTCCATAGACCTTATAGCTGATATGGTCCCATGTATCTCCTTGAATAGTTGTATAAATATCCACCTGTTTATCCAAAACTTACCCTCCTCTCTTTCTTTTGGTTTTTGATTATTGCCTTTTCTACAGCTCCCTCTATAAGTTCCGCCAGAGCCGGCATCTCTTCCCTGAGCCTTTCTACTATACCCTTGGAGGACTCTCCCCTGATAACCGGATTAAAATCTATATTTACCTCTATCTTATTTCTGATATCCATTCTTTCTGCTCTCTCTTTGACTTTAGAGAACAATTTAGGGACCCCTTCACCTGCAAACATTCCAAGCTTCTCTCCTGCATTAAACCAAAGGTCCTTAGACTGCTGAGTTCCATCATGTGGAATTATCGATTCAGGAGTCCTTCCATCACCTACCAATGCAAGATGAGGTCTTCCTACAACTCCTCCCTTGGCATAAGCAGGTATCCCTTTTTCTTTGTATCCCTTGTATTTTTTCTGTACCCAGCTAAACATTTTTCCTGGAACAGTAAATTTTTTCCATAACTCCCATAATTTTGAAAGTTTTCCACTTATATATTCGTAACTGTTTTTAAAGCCTTCTTTGATTAGATCCCAGTTTTTATATATTAAATATCCTCCGGCAACAACAGCCCCTATACCCAGGACCCAAGGATTAAACAGCATTGCTTTTCCTGCTGCTCCGAGGGCTGTCACTCCCGTTTTTACTCCTGACAATACCGGCCCCCATTGTTTCCAGCCTTTGATTAATAGGGCTGCCTCCTTTAAAAAAACAAGGTCTTTTTTAGTATTTGCCAGCATTTTTATTCCCAGTACCGCTCCGCTAGTTCCTAGTTTTAACCCCACGAATCCAGCTGCTCCAAAGGCCATTGCCTTAGCCAATTTAGGATAATCTTCTGTAAATTTTGTGATCCCTTCACTGAAATTAACCATACCTTTTGTGGCACCTCTTATAGGAGGGAGAAAGAATCTTGTTGTTGCAGCTGCCATGTCTGTAGTCGCTTTTAATGCTAGTTTTATATCAGAAGCTGTAGTATTCAATTTATTGTTATACTCGTTGTTTACACTCCCAGCATATTTAGTGGCATCTCCTACAAGCTTTAAATTTTCTTTTAAAAATTTTGTATTGTTAATAAGCATTCCCATGGAGCTCATGGCTTCCTCACCAAATAACTGTTTTGTTACAGAAAGTTTTTCAGAATCATTCAAGTCATTCAGTCCCTGGAATACTTTCATCAATGCCCCTTGAGAATCTTTTTGCAAATCCTCAGCCAACTGTCCAGGATCAATCCCTATCTTTTGAAATGCTGCGGACATTGTACTGCTTGCAGAGTCACCTGAAGCCATAGTGGTATAAAGCTTTCTAATTGCAGTAGAAGCTGTCCCGGCATCTTTGACCCCAAGAGCTATCAATGTTCCTCCAAGAGCCGATGTTTGAGCCTCTGTAAAGTTGGCCATTCTGCCTAAGCCCCCTACCTGAGTGGCTATTTCCGCCACCTGAGCAGGAGCCACTTTTATACTGTCACCCAGTAGGTTCATCTGGTCAGCCAGCTTTATTACTTCACTCTGGCTCATCTTAAACGCTTCTCTCCATGTGGCCAGAGTTTCACCAGCTTTACCTGCCTCCATATCAAATGCTACAGAAACTTTGGCAGTGTCTGATGTGAATTGTGGGATCTCTTGCAGATTTATCCCAGCCTGTCCTGCTGCTGCAGCTATCTCATAAATCTCTGAATTAAATTTAGGAATATCTTTTGTAGCCTTTTTCAATTCCCTTTGAAATTTTTTAGCTTCTTCTCCTGCCAATCCTGTTGTTTTTCTTACGTCTGCAAAGGCTTCTTCATCATCTATGGCAAATTTCACAGCCACTCCTAGAGCCACTGCCTGACCAGCTGATCTGGCAAAAGTTCCCCCGGCATTATTTGAAACAGACTTTTTAAGATTTTCATATTCTTTAAGTTTCTTATGCCTCTCTTCTACTTTTTTCATAGATTTGGCCAATTCTTCTTGGCTTTGAGAATATCTTTTAGTCTCATTTTTAGCCGCTTTCATCTGCCTCATCATATCTGTAAGAGCTTTCTTTTGATTTTCTGTGGTTTCTTTTAAGTGATTCTCTGCTTTCTGAGCTTTTTTAAACTCATTTATCATGCTTTTAGAAGGCTTCTTGGTTTTTTCAATAGCCCTTCTTAGATCATTAACTTTTTTACTAGTTCCAAAGAGCTCCCTTTGCTGCCTCTTATATTCTTCACGTCCACTTGCAAACTGTTTTTCAAGCTTTTCTTCACTAGCTTTTAGCTTTGAAATATGCCTGTTGGTGCTTTTTAGTTTTAGCATCTCATCGCTTAGTTTTTTCATTTCTTTAGAAGAGGTCTGAAAGCTTTTTGAAAGGGAGGGATCTACTGTCCCTCCTATTTTTAACATAAAATTTCTACCGCTCACTTGGTATCGCCTCCAACCAGCTGACCAATTCTCTAAGTTTCATTTTATAAAAAAAATCAGCCCCGCTATTGCTTACCTTTCCTGCTAGGAGGATAGCCTCCCTCAAGTCTTGCAATTTCTTTTTAGAATTGAGGTCTATCCCAGTAAGAAACCCTTTGTTGCACCGGTTACTGCTGAAAAATCTCTATGATTTAGTTCAAGTATAAGTTCATATGGCAGTTTTGAAGCTTTGGCAGCTACCGCCGCTTGGTAAGCAAATGAATAATTTGCATCTGGAACCGGCACATAAAATCTATCCCTGAAATTACTCTCTGCCTCACAAATATCAACTCCTGTTAAAGAACCGAAATCTAAATTGATTTCCCTGATTTCCACATCATTAAATTTTATTTTTTTAGAGAGTTTTATTTTCATAATACTTCCTACTATTGCTACTTTTTCTTCAGTTTCCTCAACCGATTTATTCTCTTCCATCTATATCCCCTTTCTATACGATTTATTATGCAGCTATCTGAAACATTTCTAGCAGGAACTTTCTGCCTTCTCCAGTCCATTTTCTGTCATAGACTATCTTCCCTGTATCCAAAACATTTTGCTTTATAGATACATAACCAAGATCTGAGTATTTAGAATAGAGCACCCAGGTTCCATTTGCCTTAAACTGTATCTTTCTTTCACCAAGTTCTATATTTAAAGCTATGGCACTTTTAAAACCCATTTCCTTTGCTATTTCAGTAGTTGTATACAGCTTGTTTTCATGTACCAGCATATCAATAGTCTTTTGCTTCTCAATTGCCAATAACTTCTGTTTTTCTTTCTCCTCCACTGCATCTGCATAGGCTCTTAGAGCTTCAGGAAGTGACTTAGGAACATATAATTCTTTTAGCTGCTTTTCCATTTCATTAAATTTATTTATATAAGCCAGCTTAAAATCATTGTGTCCCTGGATATTAAACATATAGAGTATGAAGCCATCTTTTGTGAGAAAATACTCCTTTCTCATCTGACCATTTCCACCCTTGTATTCACTATGAATAATTAACCCCCTCAAATCTGAGGTGGTTAAAATTCCTTCTAAATCTCTCATCACGTTATCGTGTCTCTTTCCCAATTGCTCAGCCACCACTCTGCTGGAAACCACTAAGCCATAGTCCTTATTATTTTCTATTTTAATTAAATCAGTCATTCTTCTCCCTTCTTATAAGAAATTATCGTCATCAAGATAATTAACTCCATCCACGACAAATTTATTATTAAATTTATCAATATGTAAATTTGGAACTTCATCTACAAATACTATGATACTGGCTACTTCAAACTCAGCTTCTGTATCCATGGACTTGGCAACCTCTGCCTTTCCTATATTCATACTTTTAGGAGTGACATTGGCCACCACTCTGATCTTTCTATTTTTAGATTTTTTTACAGGATGCTCTGGGTCCGCCATGTTCATGTTTCCCCTGAAAGTTAAAAGATGATTTCTTGGTGCAAGCAGTGTGGTAAATTGTTGATTTACAGCTCTTTTTTTTATCTTCAGCGTCATTGACTGAGTAAGCCCAGGTACTGGGACTTCTATTTCTCCTGCTATTCCAGAACCTGAAAGAGTATCTGTCATAAACTGGATATTAGGCAGCTCAAGATCGACTGTTCCCACTTCCTTTAATGCATCTATATACAAACTAAAGCCCTGTAGAGACGTAGGTATTCCTCCTAGCATTAGTTACCACCTCCAAACAAGTTCTGTAAGTATTCAACATCGTATTCCAGGTCAGACTCTATACACTCAGCTACTCCCACAGGAGTCATGTATCTTTTGAAGTAATACTTTCCGTCAATCAGACTGGTTGTCGGATTATCTCCACTATTAAATTCAATTCTTCCTCCAAGGATTACACTTTTAGTCACAAGTCCGTTATAGTAATCGTTATAGCTATCCACTATCTTATCCATCAACTTATTGTCTGCCGGCTTATCTACATCCAGCCAGAAAGTAAGTGTAAAATTATTGTTGTCCCAGATAAACATCCTTTTGCAGGAGATCGTATTATCTTTGACATCTGTATTTGATGGATAGCAGCCTGTCCTATTTCCCCATAACCTCCATCCATTATTGAAGTTTATAGAAGTTGCTACGCCATTATCATTAAGATAATTTGCCTGCCCAAGAATAAGATCTACCTCTGTCCCGTCTTCAAGACAAATCCCTGTGGTATTAAGTGCTTTATTTGAGGGAGATTCATATGGAATATCATTATTATCTTGATCCACTTTATACATGGAAGCAGCAACTAAGGTAGATATATGGTAAATCTTGGTCCCAATACAGGCCCTTGGCCAAAAGTTATACTGGGTCTCGTGAATATAGCTGTTGTCATTCTTCCACTCAGCAACTTTGGTGTAATTATCCACAGTATCGGCATCAATATCTGTTAGAGCAATTCCGTTGAAAACCTCATTGATATTTCTCATAGAAGACACCAGTGACTGTGCCACTGCAGGTTTATGAGTCCATCCTGGAGCCAGTCCAATATTGGGAACTCTGTTAAATTTAGTAAATACCTGTGGAATAGTTGCAAATCCTTCATTTTTAAAGGTTATCGCATCCACTCCCCCTATAATATCGTCCTCATCCACTAGACTAGGTTTCAATTTATCAAAACTCACTTTATAGGCTCCGTCTGTAATAGTGAGTGCCACCAGTGTTACGGTCCCATCCTCTTTAAAAGCAGCTGTGTAGTCTGTCCCTAGAGTCTTTTGGGTACTGTCTGCCACATAAGTCAGATCCATAGTATTTAGAAGAACCCCTATATCATCCACGACAGCCACGCCATCTGTAAAAGTAATTGCTTTATCCACTATCCCTTCTTTGTGTATTTCAGGGTCCAGCACATTTACCAGCACAACAGGCCCTACTTTAAACAGCCTAAAAAATACACTTATTGCCTCGCATAGAGAGTAGTCTTTCCAGTTATCATGATAACCAAAGGCAGCTATAGCTTCCTTCTCTGTGTAACAGAGAACCGGAACATTTACCTTTGGATCAGATGCCATATTGACTGGTGCTGTCCCTACAATTATGGCAGTATTACCACTCTGAATAATACTGGCTATGGAAGTTGGTGTCTCTCCTGTATTAACTCCATGATTTACCATCTATCTACCTCCCCTCTATATCTTTCTTGGCATTTTCGTAGAGAATATTAAATTTTGTCCCTTGAATTCTCACTTTATTGACCGCCTCTATATATTTATCCTTAGGAATAAAAAGTGGCTGAATACCCGGATACTTCTCCTTGAGTTTCTCCACCTCTTTGGGCAATCCACCTCTAAACACACTTCCATTATCCAATAGTCCTCTTTTGACAGTAGGTCCTATGTAATAAATTGACTCTCTCTTTTTTTTAGGATATTCTTTTTTAGTTGCTTCAGATTTTTTTTCTTCAGTTTTCTTAATTGCCATCTTTCCTCCTTACAAATAATCATCTTGAGGCTCAGTTGTTGGGATTGTAAATTTACATCTTGTCTCTCCTAGAAAATATGGAAAATTTACTTCTCCAAAGATTTCGTGTTTCATAGCTCTCTCCAAGATCCCAAAATCAAAATTTACATTTTTTAAAAAATCTACTCTAATTTTATCTATAATTGAGATCACATCCCAATGCCCGGTTGCATGGGTATATCTGACCTTTTCCTTATTTCTGGAATCCTCCAATCCTAGTCCGACAGTTCCATAAAGAATAGCTACATCTGCACTGCTTATATGATCACTGTCTTCAATATTGGTTGTCTGGATTAGCACATAAGGAGTTCCTTTGACCACCTCTTTGGGAAGGGCTCCCGTCTCTACCAAAGGCTCGACAAACTCTCCCTCTGTGTTTGTCAGTTGGGTTCCTCTCAGTGCTTCCTTTACACGTCTTTTTATCTCTTGTTCCAGGTTCCTGATTGACATTATTCCCCCTTCTTATTAAAGAATTTAGATACTTCTTTATCTATTTGGCCATATATCTTCTCTTGGGCCACCTCTTCTACATAGTCTGAGATATTTTCAGCATTAAGCATTCCCCCGGTAGAATATCCTCTCTGCACTTCTATAGGATATCTTTTTTTACCTTCTCTTCTAAAAACATGGATGTTCCCAGGTTGACTTTTGGGAGCCATCAAGAATCCTCTTTTCAACTCTTTCAGCCCTCCACTCCTGCTCTGAGCTACCTTTATGGGTCCGTTAAGCGGGACCTCCACCTTAAATCTTTTAAGGGTAAAAGTGTCTTTTTTTCTATTGTTACTTATCTCTGCTACTGGATTTTCTACTGTCGGATTTTTGATATTAATACTGTCACTCACAGGTTTTTTATCTATGAAGAACTCTTCAGCTACACGATTTACTGCAGCTTTTTTAGCTTCTCGTGCTGCTGTTTTGACAGCACGAGCTACTACAATTTCAAGACCATTGTTTATTCCTTCAAGTTCCTTACGAGCTTTTTCCAGTTCTTTTATATCCACTGTAATCATTTAAACACCCTGACCTTTACGTCTACTATTCCGTCACAAGAATCTGTGTCTAGTATTTCAAAGGATTCTCCGTTTAAAATTAATCTTTCCCCCTGAGAAGGCCTGCCTATGAGTTCATAATCTGAATATTTGAGTATTATCAGCTTCTCTGCCTCTATATGATTGGTATAACCATACTCATACTCCCCTTTAGGTTTCTTTTCCTTGATATTATCCAAGACAACCGTCATCTCTAGATCATTAATAACTACTTTTTCTGCAAACTCTCTCTCATTGAAAAAAGCTGAATTGAAATCATTAGTCAGATGCTCCTTAAATGTTTTCATCTTCTTCCACTTTAGATCCCTGACTTAAGAAGTCCCAGATACCCAGTGTCCTCTCAGCTATAGTCCCTTTGGTTTCAATTTCCAGAGACTCGTCCAATTCATCCAGTTCCTTATGTGAAAGTTCCAAAAGCTCCATATATGAGATAGGCACTTTTTTTATTATCTCTTTGCCCTTCTCCTGTTGGGCATCTTCAATTAAACTGGAGGCCTTATCTCCTTTTAAAATTCTTTCTAGATCCTTTTCAGCAGGTTCAAATATATCCCCTTTTAAATATGTCACTCCGTTATATCTGATTGTTTTATTAGCTCTAACTCTCATAATTCATTACACCCCTGATACTACTTTAGAAAATACGATAGCATCTGCATCATCCAAAACAGGAAGTGGAGCCGCTGCAAGTCTTATCTTTTCAAGATCTGCATCTTCATCCACCCAATGTTTAGGAATTCTTTTTCCTATGTATATCTGTCTTGCCTTAGACTCTCCGGCTATTTGACTTATCGCACCATAATGCAATGTCACACTCTTAGCCTTACAAGCTAGTACTCCACCGTCTTCAAGGATACTTACCTCTTCCCCGGCATCATTTGTGTACCAGTCCACATAAGAATAAATATCCAAATTCAATTCAGGGATAGTCCCAAGATACGAGGCACCGTCTCCTAGTCTTCTAGGCTGCACTCTGAGGACATTGCTTTCTGTATATTTAAGTTTTTCTTTGACTTTTTCATGATCCATAAAGTATTTTTTAGCTTTTGGTGTCAGAATAATGGAGTCTATGAGAAGCCCCGTCTTCTTAAGAACAAGCATCTGCCATCTTTCCATATCAGCCAGAGGATCACTTCCAGCATCGTTCCATGCATCAGTTCCTAGAAGTTCTTCAAAGTTTTCTGGGTCCGTACCGTAAGATATAGCCTCTCTTGATACTCCTTTTCCTTGAATGGCCATCTTACCAGTAGAAAGGAGCTCTCCAAGCATAAGGATTTCTTTTCTAGTTATAACATCATCAAGATCTGCAAGCTCAGATGCTATAGTATCCAAAGCCAGATCTTGAGAGGTTACAGTATCACCATATATTGTCTGTCCAAATTTCTGTTTGAAAAGTTCATTTGCATGAGCCACTCTAAAAGGCTTTACCATAGGCGGCTGATACTCATTTATTGAAAATTCTTCTTTCCCTAAAAATACCCCAGGGAGATTAGGTCCTACAAAAGGAGTAATTTTTCTTTTGGATTTTCTTACATGCACTTCAAACTTTGTATTGCTGTGTTCTTTTGTCCCTTTAACTAAAAGATTCCATAAAAACGGATTTACCTTTTTAGATTGGCTCAATGCTGCTATTAAAACTTTTAAATCGTACATAATACCCCCTCTATCCTATAAATATTTGTAATTTTCTAGCATGATCTACTACGTCAGATATTTCGATACTTGGATCGACTATCAGTTTTTCAGAATTAAATTCTCCACTGAAATATGCCACTGCTTTTCCAGCCTCTGCCAAAGTAATTTCATCTGCCAATATACAATCCACACTTGATGCAGGATAATCAGTAGCTCCCAATAAATTATATGCCCCATTTACTTTCCCAAGGAGCGTCCCTCTCTTCCATTCACCTGCAGGAAGCTCTATCTCTCCTGCTACGACAACTCCTTGCAGTCCGTTAAACAATTCATCTGGTTTTATTACTTCTCCCATTCTACTGCCCCCTCATTTTATTGATTTTTTCTACTATGGAATTGACCATTTTCTCATCCTTCTCATTTTTGTTATTTTGAGGAGGAAGAGGTTTTATCTCTCCACTTCTGCTAATTTTCTGCTCGTTTTCCAATTCAATAATTTCTCTATGAGCTTTAAAAGAGTCAGAGGTAACGATGTTATACGCTACTTTTTCAGCGGATTGTGGTTCTTCATACTTGGCTTTGTTTATCATGTCGATAGCTTCCTGATTATGAGCCGGCACTGCATCTAGAGCCTTCATTCTGTTTCTTTCTTCCAATACTGCCTCTTCTCTGATCTTCTGATACAAATCTGGGTGGTCATTTCTGATAGTGTTTATATCCACGATATCCTCTCCTTTTGGTTTTTGATTTATTACAGGCTTTGCTTGTTTCTTAACGTTTCTTAGTTGACTTATTCTTGGTGGTAAAGCTTTTATACTGTTTGTAATCTCTCTTGTAAAAAGATTGTCTATATCATCATCACTTATAGTTTCATAAGTCTCTATCTTGTCTATAAAGCCGTATTCCAATGCCTCTTCCGGAGTCATCCAGGTCTCTTCGTTCATAAGATTGCTTATCACCTCTCTGGAAAGGTTGGATTGAGTCACATAGATATCTATAATATTCTCCTTGAGCTTATCCATGAGGTCCGCTGTCTTTCTCAGGTCCTTACTCTCGCCCCATGCACCGCCATTCACATTATGGATCATAAGAGAAGCTCCAAGGCCCATACAGATCTCGTCTCCTGCCATGGCAATATAGCTGGCTGCACTGGCTGCAACCCCATCTATATAAGTTGTTATCTTCACATTATTTGCCTTGGCATACCTTTTCAGCATGTTATATATGGCATGAGCTTCTGTGACGCTTCCTCCAGGAGAATTTATACATAGATTTATAGATTCTGTATCCTTCAGTTCCTCCAGTTCTCTTGCAAAATCCGAAGCAGTTACTACAGTTTCATCCCACCATGAAAATTTTGTTATTTCTCCATAGATTCGAAGCTCTGTCCCCCTATTCTCTTTATTTCTAAACTCCCAATACTTCTTATTCTTCTTCACCAGTACCTCCTTCCGGGGTGTTCTCCCTGATATATTTGTCCTCTCTTAGCTTTTGAGTTATCACTTCATCAAAATCATATCCTTTCTCCTGAGAAATAATTTCCCTGTTGGTTATATTTAAATCAAGAGCTATTTCACTTGCCCTCATCTCTTTAAATGGATCAATACTGATCTTATTAGGCCCTACCCAAGTTGCTCTGGAATACTCTTTTCTCATGATTTCATCATCGAAATATCCTGGAAGTTTTAGTTTCCCTTTGGCCACTTGCCCCAGGATAAACTCTTCATATATTGGCTGACAAAAATAATTAACCAGTATCTCCCTTACACTTAGAAATCTCCTCCAGGCTTCTTCCAAAGATGCCCTAGCTGCGGTGTAGCTGCTTGTAAAATGGTTTAGCATCACTTCTTTTGGCATCTCTATACCTGAACCTATCTCTTCATAGATTGAGTCCACAAAAAGTTTATAATTGGCATTAGGTCTTCCTGGATTTGCTGAGTTTACTTTTTCTCCAGGTTTTAATATGTTGATAGCTCCGTTTCCAAGTTCAATCTTCTCGCTTTCTTCTCGAAATGCACGTTCCTCTTCGTCCATTCCATACTGCCCGGGATCTATTTCTTCATCTTCTACCCCCTGTTCTATAAATACGGTAAACATCCCGCTGACCACAGCGGCCATCAGTTCTGCCTCACTATATCTTCCAATTTGTTTCAGACTCTCTATTACCGGTGCAAGTAGTGGAACCCCTCTCCTCTGATCCGGTCTTTCCGGTTCAAATATATGAAGTATGTTCCTCCTTCCAAATTTGTTATATGCCTCCACCCTTACTGTTTCTGTTACCGTTGCATCTCCAGGATGCTTATTTGCTATGTGATAGGCAGCTATTTCTCCATCTTCATCTATTTCCACCCCTTCTTTTATAGCCTCATCAAGACTGCCTAAAGGGTTTTTGATTCTATCTGCCTCTATAACCTGGACACATAATTTATTTTTAACTCCTTTTCTTGCTTTGAGCTTAGGTATGACAAATACATCTCCGTTCATAACCCAGCTCAGCATCACCAGTCCCTGAAGGACATAAAAGTTATGCATCCTCATTGCATCTGCATTCTGAGACTTGGCCCAGGCGTTAAACTCTCTTTTTAATTGTTTCTCTATCTTTCTTGCCTCTTCCTCACTTATTCCTAAGTTTTCAGAATTTAGATTTGGTTTAGGAACAAGGCCTTGACCCACCACACTGGTCCTATATTTTTTCAAGATTCCTGCAGCTATAGGTACGCCCATGTACAGTGATCTTGATCTCTGCCTTAGAAGTTCCAGGTTTTCAACTATGTCTTTATCAGGCCCTCCCTTTTTAGTGAAGAATGCTTTCAAGGCATTTTTTACCCTACTGGCTCCTGATCTTCCATATCCTTGATCATTATTATTAAAATTTCTATCCAACATAGATATCTGGGCTCTTGCCTTAGTCCGCTTCAATGCCTTTTCAGGATTGAAATAAGATATTCCCTTGTCCATTAAGTTCATATGGCCCCCTATACATCTCTAGGTATTGCCCGAAAGCTCCGCCTTGTTTTTCCTTCAAGTATAGCCACTTGTCTTTTCCAGTAGTCTATTCTCTTCCCCACCTCTCTTATGTCAGCCCTTGTCAGCCTACGTCCGTTGTTTATCTCATATTCCTGACCGGCTACCGCTATGGCCTCCTCTGCATCCAGCCACATTCGAAGTTTTTCTTTTGCTTCCGCTAACGTATACATCTACTTGACCCCCTTGCTTATCGATCTTTTAGGCCTGGCCTTGACTGTTTTATAGCTTCCTACCTCTTGACCTTTATTCAGCTCTCTTTCCTCAGCCAGTCTCTCCAGGTTTATCCTGAGAAGTGCAAAGGCTGCCGTTGCATAGTTACGAAGGTCTAAAGGTTCATTTCTCTCTCGAATCTTTTTCCATATTATTTTCCCGTCTTTTATATCTTTTGCTTCTGCTGTCAGCCCCATAAAATACTTAATGTCATAGTTCCTATTCAGATTAGATGGAAAATAACAGGCCCCAGGACCACTTTCTATCTTAAGTCTTGAGTAAACAAGATCTTTCAGTGCATTTACACCAAGAGGTATCAGGTCTATCATATTCTTCTTGTCTTTTCTGACCTTATTTATAATAGGGATCCCATCTCCACCACGCCCCTTTATTCCGTAGACTCTCAAAGAGTTCTGTCTGGGAGCTATAAAGTCATAGGTCCTCTTAGTATGATGTCCTCCTGTATCAATACAGGTGTTTATTATCTTTATTTTTTCTCCGTCTATATATTTGAAATCCCGTTTTAGATACTCTTCCAGTTCATCCCACACTTTGTCTTTGGCGGGATTACCTATAAACTTTTCATAAGCTATTCCGTAAGATTTTTCTCCAAGCCCCCATCCCACTACTTCTATTTCAAGTCTGTCATCCTGGACATCTACTCCGGCTGTAAGAATTAGTACATCATCTGGAACCTCTGCTGCATAAGGTATTCTTTTATCAAATAAGCTTTGATAATCAATAACATCTCCAGTCTCTTCTTCCCAGGTCTGCCCCATAGATGTATTAGTCCATGCCTTGAGTTTTTCAGTATCATTCTTGGACTCATAAAAATCTTTCTTTATTTGCTCCCAAGTCTTAAAAGGTGAAGCCAGCTCATTAATATGAAATCCTTTGTGCCTGTTATCCGGCTCCTTCGCTATCCATTTACCATTAAGCTGCTTCTTACTTTTCCACTCTCTTTCTCCATGGAGAGCTCCACAGTATTCACACTGCATTACTATCCCGTCTATTCCTTCACCCCATTTGACTCTATCCCACTCAAGAGGCTGATATTCTCCACAGCTTGGACATGGGAGGCACCATTTTTCTTGAGAAGATTTCAGATAAAGTTTTTCTATCTTAGAAATATTCTTGATAGTAGGAGTAGAAACCCTTATATGCTTTCTGTTCCAAAAAGTAGTTGTCCTTTTCTCTGCAAGTGTCAGTGGATCCCCTTCATCACCTGCTGACTTTGGGAATCTATCAACCTCATCAGCAAGAATTATTCTTATTGGCCTTGAAGCCAGGGCACTTGGAGAATTTGCTCCGACAAAAGTTATATGTCCTCCTGGAAACATTTTCTGCATAACCGTGTTTCCAGAATCCCTACTCCTTGAATCCTTAACCAGTTTCTTTAACGAGGGAGTATCTCTTACCATAGGCGCCACCCTGTCTTTACTAAAAGTCTTGGCCATTTCCACTGTTGGCTGGACTACCATCATCGGGCACGGATCTAGGTGCATATATCTCCCTATTGCATTTAGAAGTATCTCCGTTTTACCTACTTGACTTGAGGTCATTACAGTTATCTCAAATACCAGGGGGTCTGTTATACATTCCATCATCTTTCTTTGATATGGTGCTCTGTCTGTATTCCATTTCCCCATTTCAGCAGATGATTCACTGGATAGATATCTATAGCTGTCAGACCATTGGCTTATACTAAGAGAGAGTGGCGGTGCAAGTCCTTTTAATGAATTCCTAAATAGTTTCTTGGTCTTCTCCTGCATCTACTTCCTCCAATATCTCAAAGTTTTCATAGTCACTGAGGTCTCTCAAAATATCGTCTGTAAAATCTTTTAGTACAGCCTCCACCTTTGTAATTTCTGTTTCTCCAGTTACTAGCCTGGCTCCCTTATTTGGAATAGAAAGAACCTTTGATTTTATCCGGGAGGTCAGCTCACCAAGGAAGAGTTCGATATCCTCAGTTCGATGATAATCTTTTTTCAAGATCTCCAATTTAAATTGGGCTATCTCTGCCCTCACTTCAGTTAACTTATCTCTTTTGGCATTAAACTCCTCTACCTGTTTATCTCTGTATATCACATATAGATCAATGCACTTTAAGAAGTCGTACACACCATTTTTCATTCTGGCTTCCAAAAATATATCCCTGGCATACCTCTCTGAAACATTAAATTTTTTACTAAGAAATTTTATATCTGACTGTATCTCCTGCATCTTATCCTCCCAATATTTATTGGAATTTCTAATCGGAACTGCCCTGAAAAAATTCTGCCACAAGGAAAAGCCCGCGCCTCGCCACCGCACAAGAAGCTGAAACTCCACAGAAGGACCCAAAACTAATCGTCCTCTGCATCACTTAAAAACATTACTCCTACACCGTCTTTTATAGCTCTCTTCCCTACTTCGTACTTGATCTGCCTGAGTTCATAGTCCACCTTCTCCATGGGAGTCTGGATGCTAAAGAGTTCCTTTGCCAGTTTATACAGCTCTGATGTTGCCAGGATTCTATTCTTGAGTGCTTCTTCATGAGCTTTGACCCTAGGCCTCTCTCCTGTCCTTTCCAGTTCCATCAAATATGATAGGTTGGATTGATGCAGGTTTTGATAGTGGCCTATTACCTGATCTCTCAGTTCTACTCTCTTGCTAATATCATCTTCGATGATTGCCTGCTGCAGTATTGATTTGCTTTTTCCTTTTTGCCATTGTTCCTTACTTGATATATTCCTTAGGGTTCCGTAGTTGACCATGTATTTGAGAGATAGATCTATGAGATCTACTCCTGCTTCATAAGCCTTTTTTATATCTCTTTTTACTTCTGCAGATACCCTGTTGTATTTAGCCATAACTTACCTCCTTTTATGTCACAAATATGTAACATAAGGGGTTAAACTTTCCACCTTGTTATTAAGGACTTTTAGATTTAATTTATTCATGCCATTCCCCCATTCAGACTTTTATATTTAAGGGTTTTAGAGAGATTCAATCACTTTTTATTTGCACCACTATTTGGGATTAGTGGTGCAAAATTATATCCATCAAATAACTAAGTTTATCTTTGTTATTTAGATGGATATATCTCTTCCTTATTCTCTCTATTTCTCTTCCTCGGTGTCTCTTATCGTGCTTACTTACCAGATCTATTAAGTACGAATAATCAAATATCCAGTAGCTTTCATCTAAATGCTTAAATACATTTCTCTCTATTGGCCTTCCCTTTTTTACCGCCAGTTTATTCCTCTCTCTAAAGGCTATATAACCTCTCTCTAGATTTGGAACCAGCTCTTCTTCCAAGTATTTACATCCATCTTTAAACAGTTTTTTCAAGCAGAGCTCTTTGAATATCTTATCCAATATCTCACTGTCTTCCATTAAGAGTTCCAGTGTGTTATCCCTGCCAAACTTGCTGGCATAATACTTATATGATGAACTGGAAAGCCACCACTCTATCCGAAGCAGATCAAAGCCCAAGAGCCACTCTCTGTTGATCTCTTTCCTTTTGTCGTAGGCTATCACCTTATGATTCTCCCATCCTCCATAGAGAGTCGAATCTACGAATAGTTTTTGATATGATTCATTTAAGTTGAAATTCCCTATCTTTCTTAAATTAGGAATCCTAGTAAATAAAAGAGTTAATACTTCTTTGTATTCTTTAAAGGCTTTTTCAATGTTTATATTTATCTCTATTTCACTGACCCTGGCATTTGCAAGTTCTATAGTTATCCCACGGGAATTTAGTTCCTCCACTAATTTCTTGACCGCTTCTCTAAGCTCTGGCGCTCTGGCATTTGATATATTGTGGCCAAAGATAATCTTATTTGGGTTAAATCTCAAGTATGAACCTTCTACCACTACTCCGGTTTCATATAGTTTGATTGATTTAACTATGCTGAACAGTTCTTCCCTCAGCTCAAACTTTTCTTCAATCCATCCCTGGCCTTCTGTAATAGTTGATTTTTTATTGGTTTCTACCTTGATTCCTGAAAGGACAAGTTTGTCTATTCCTATCCTTGAGACTCGGCTCATATCCAGCTGCATTTATATGTCCTCCCTCAGAAGGTCATCTCTTATCTCATCCAAAGAATAGGTCTTTCCATCCCTCATCAAGGTTATATCTTCCCTTCCACTGGCAAGGTATCTTTTAACTATTGCATCCACATACCTTGGGTCTATCTCCATGGTCCTACACTTTCTTTCTAGTTCCTGACATGCCATAAGAGTAGACCCACTTCCACCAAAGAGATCTATGACTATATCCCCGGGCTTGGAGCTATTTTCAATTGGATAGGCTATTAAGTTGAGGGGTTTCATAGTAGGATGAATATCGTTTCTTGATGGCCTGTCAAACTTCCAAACTGTAGTCTGTTTTCTATCTGAATACCAATTATGTGCTTTCCCTGGCTTCCATCCCACCAATATAGGTTCATGCTGCCAATGATAATCTTGTCTTCCCATGACTAAGCTGTTCTTCACCCAGACACAGCATTGAGCAAAATAGAATCCTGCATCCACCATGGCCTTCCTGAAGTTTATTCCTTCAGTGTCAGCATGAAATACATAGATTCCTCCTCCATCTTCCAGGCTTTCATATACCCTGGAATAAGACCCAAGTAAGAAATAATAGAATTCGTTCCCTGATAAATTGTCGTTTGCTATTTTAAGTTTCTCTTTTGTGCTTCCCTCATAATTGACATTGTATGGAGGATCAGTTACTACAAGCTGACCTTTCTCTTCTCCCATAAGTAGTTGAACTTGGTCTTTATTTGTAGCATCACCACAAAGAAGTTTATGATCTCCCAATTTCCAGAAGTCACCCAATCTTGAAAAGGGCTCTCTTTCCAGGTCTATCTCTGGAACTTCGTCCTCTTCTATTTCTCCTACACGAGCACGATCAACCAAATTGAGATTGATATCATCTATTTCATCCAGGTTAAATCCTGTAAGGGTAAGATCTCCTTCAGATACCTTTATTGCTTCAAGTTCTAGCTCTAGTTTTTCAAGATTAAATCCTGTTTCCATCGTTAGCTTATTATGAGCCAGGATATACTGCTTTTTCTCTACTTCACTCAGATGATCAAGCCTTATTACTTCTACCTCTTGGAATCCCAATTGTTCAAGAGCAATAAGTCTTCCATGACCCTCTATAATCACATTGTTTTCATCTATGGCAATGGGGTCATTAAACCCAAAGGCCTGGATACTCGCCTTTATCTTGTTTATCTGTTCCTGGGGATGCTCCTTGGCATTGTTGACATAAGGAACTATCTCTGTAATCTTCAACTTTTTGATTTCCATAAATCACCTCCTGACTCTACTTTTTTTAAAATCTCATATAAGATGATAAAGACTGATAAAAGGCCAACACACATAGATGGTTATTTCATTCCTTATGCTGCTTTATCACCTGGTATAAAAATTCAAAATAAAAAAGCCCAACCATATCAAAGATGACTTTTAATCATCTAAGATAGGTCGGGCTCTGCTCACGTACCTAAAGATATTTTTTATTTTCTGTAAAACCAGCTTTTTCTACGGCTCCTCCTTTAAAGGAAATTATTACTTCACCGTACCAGCCTTTATCTCTTTTATCTTCAAGATCCTTTATAAGTTCCCGCATGACTTCTTCTCTCTTTTGGTTTTTAATTCCTGTCATATCTTAGTTTCCCCCTGAGATTATTTTCTTCTCATTCTGATTATAATTAATTTGTATTTAAAAATCTAGGGGGTAAAATAAAAAGTTTACTGATATCAGTAAACTTTTTTACAAAAAATTTTCTATTTTATTTATAATTCTTTCCCAAAAAGAAAAGAGAAGAATAAATCCAACTAAAAAAGATATTACTATAGAAAAAATAATTGGATGTTTTTCGAATAAATTTTTATTTTCTACTTTTTTATTATCATAAATTCCAAAATTTGAGTTATTTATTTTATTATTATTTCCAACATTTATTTTAATTTTCTTCATTTTTAGTTACTCCAAAATTTGAGCCCGTTATCCTATTGTTATTTCCCATCGTTATATTAATAATGGTTTTACCTATTTCTGTTTTTTCTGTATCACTTATGTCTAAAAAAATATCATAATCATTTAGTGCTCCATATTTTTTTTCAAGCTCCAAAATTATACTTAAAAGTCTATTTTTTACACAACTTTTAATTTTTGAGCATGTTCCTAAAGGCATTGCCCCATATGCTTGAGTAACCAGTAATTTACGACTATACCCTTCTCCTAAACGATGTGTTAAAAAACTATTATAGGATATACATGTATCTTTTTCATCATAAGATAAACTATTTATACTATCTGTTATGTTATGATATAACACAGCATTCAGTTCTTTTTTATCTAAATGCCCTATAGAAGCTATAGCTTTATTAAGACTCCAAACTCCATCAGTAGCACTTATATGGGGAGTTAACATTACTTTTCTATATTCTGGAACCCCATCACCTTCTTTGTATCCTTCTATTTCTGAATCTATCCATTTTATAATTTCATCATTTTCCAATGAAAAAAGAATCGTTTTTAACCTAAATAAAATATTCTCTAGTTCACATTCATTTTCTAATAAATCTAAAAGCAGTTTACTTTTCATTATTCTATTCTCCTATACCCTCAAAAGAAACCCTAATAACCTCCTTGGCCAGCTCCATATCCTCTCTACCATTAATTGAAAACTCAAAGTTCCCCGTCCCAAAGTGGCCGATATTTGTCACATCTCTTCCAACATCCTTATACTTATCTATATCTTCTGATGTAAACTTCAGATACAGCAGCATTCTCTTTTTAAAAGTTTCTATACACATAAAATTCTTTGCCACCTTATAAGCTATATAAAGCTTCTTTGGTGCCTCTTCCACTGACTCGTCAAGTCCAAAAGTGTACTCTCTTAGCTCTTCCAAAAGTTCTTTTAAAATCGGTGTTCCCAATTTATTAAAATGCCTTTCATAAGTCCAAACAGGGGAATTATCATCTTTAGTTATTGACCCAGGAGTAGGAGTTACAATCTTGCTAGATATCTCTTCCAGGCTAAACATCCCGTTTTCATAGTTCTTATACTTCCATAGCTCTATCGGTGCATTCATCATCTCTGCTGCATGGAGGTCATACTTCTTGTAGTCTGGAGCAATACAGATAACACGTATTGCACTCCAGTCTACCTTAGTTTCTCCAAGACTTTTATTTACAGCTATTTGAAAATCTCCATGATGATCCTTAAGCCACGAAAGATAGTAAAGAGACTGAGTGAGTAAGCTTGAAGATTCCATCTTCTTATACTCTATAATTACAGGGTTATTGTCCTCGGAAATAGCTATTGTATCAATACGTCCGTTATGGACACTCCCTGTGGAAAATTCACTGGCCACAAACTTACAGCTGAATATCTCTTCCAGGTTATTCTCAATTAAATTTTGAAGTTCTTTTTCAAGGTTAAAATTCCTCTGTTTTACAAGGTCTAATACCTCTCCATTTCTATTAAATAAAGGCATAATTTTTCTCCTTAAAATTTATATTATTTCCTTAATAGATGAATTTTTTATATCCCATAAAATGTCAAATACAAATTCTAAATATCTATTTTTGAAATCGGGGTCACTTACAAACTTTTTATAAATCCCTGTATTAGTACTCATTAAATCAAACATTAAATCCTGTACTTTTTCATCAGATGTAATTTTTGCATTATCTTTATCAGAATTTATAATCGATTTCAAAATTTTAATATTAGCTTTCATTTTATCAGGAATTTTTTCAATAAGGATCTTTTCCGCTTCTTCCTTATCTACATCATCTCCCCAATTAATATCGCCAAACCTTCGATTAAATTCAGATATTATATGTGATAAGGTATCATAATGTTTTTCAGCTATACCGCTACTAGTACTTACTGGGATAGGTTCAATTATTCCCTCTTCTTCTTCTAAAGATATTTTAGTTGTTCCGATTCTATTTATTCTATAACTATCCATATCGACTTCATTTAATATATTTTCATTTATCTCTTCATCTTGAATTTTTATTTTTGTAATTAAATGTTTTAAAAATAGCCATAATTTTTCCCAATAGGGTACGTCATATTCTATAATTTTTGATAAATAGCTGTATGTTCTCACAAATGATTTTGCATTTGATTTAAACTTTATCTGTTCTTCTTTTTCTAAATGTGTATCAAAAATTTCTTTACAGTTATTTATTATCGGTTCTAAAATATTTCTTTCAGCATTTGTGTAATAAAGTTTAAAAAATTCTTCAACTTCTTCTTCACTATAAACTTGCATGTTGTCTAATGAGTCTTGCAAATCATTTAATTTATTAACATCTGTCTCTTCCGACAAAATAGTTGTTGTGTAGTATGGCTCAAAAGCTTTTTTTACTGATTCTATGTCATTATAAAAGTCGAGGACCATGGTATCTGTTTTATGAGGTTTGAATGCCCTATTTAGCCTTGATAAAGTTTGTACAGCTTGAACGCCAGATAATTCTTTATCAACATACATAGTATGTAATAATGGCTGATCAAAACCTGTTTGAAATTTATCAGCAACAATTAAAAATTTATACTCATTTTTTCTAAATTGTTTTACGATATCATTATCACCATCAGAAAAATTATTCATATCAGATTCTGTCATTTCTAAGCCTGTTTTATAATGTGCTTTTTTTCCTGAAAATGCAACGATTGCTTTATATGGTAGGCCTGTCTCTTTCAGATATTTATCAAATGCATCTTTATACTTCATTGCACTCTCTATAGATTTTGTAACTACCATTGACTTTGCTTGATAATTTATTAAATGCTTTACGTTTTTATTAAAATGATCTACCATAATTTTTGCTTTTTCTGCTATTGCGAGCTCATTGCCTTCAACAAAATTCTTTATTTTTTTGTTTGCCTGTTTTATTTCATATTCTTTTTCCTCAGGTACATTATTATCTGCTTTTATCTTATAATATGATTTATAAGTTGTATAGTTCTGTAAAACATCTAAAATGTATTCCTCTTCTATAGCTTGTTTCATTGAGTAATTATGAAATGGCTTAAAGGTTCCATCTTCTTGTTTCGTTCCAAAAGTTTCAAGAGTTTTATTTTTGGGTGTTGCTGTAAACGCAAAATAACTTGCGTTATCTAACATTTTTTTTGTTTTAATTAAATAATTTACTAAATCTTCTGTATCTATATTTCCTTCTTCATCCATTTTAAGTTTAGTAAAATCAGTATTTGAAAAAATTGCATTCATACTAGCAGAAGATATTCCATTTTGACCACTATGTGCTTCATCAATGATAAATGCTATATTTTTTGTTTCCATTTCTTGTACTGTTTTCAATACATAAGGGAAAGTTTGAACAGTACAAATAATAATTTTTTTATTATTTTCAAGAGCCAATCTCATATGAGATGTTTTACTCATTGATGTCTCTGTTGGGTCTAGTTTCTTTATGTCAGTTGAATTTCCTGTTATGGCTTCGACTATATTTTTTACTTGTGCAAAGTTTTTAATGTTTTCCCTTATTTGTTTATCAAGTATAGTTTTATCAGTTACTACAACTACGCTATCAAAAATTGGGCTTATATTATTTTTATCATACAATCCTATCAATTGATGAGCAAGCCAAGTTATAGAGTTCGATTTTCCTGATCCGGCAGAATGTTGCACTAGATATTTTATCCCAATCCCTTTTTCTTTAGAGTCTTCTAATAATTTCCTTACAACTTTTAGTTGATGATATCTTGGGAAAATTAACTTAGATTTATCTGATTTTACCTTTGGTTTTTCTAAATGTACAAATTTTTCAATTATATTTGAAAGACTACTCCTTGTTAAAATATCTCTCCAAATATAAGATGTCTTTAAACCTAAAGGGTTTATAGGGTTCCCTGCTCCATATGGAGGAAATGGCTCACCATTATTAAGACCTTTATTAAATGGCATAAAAAATGTTTTAGATTTATCTAACTTTGTTGTCATATATGCAAGATCTGTATCTATCGCAAAATGAACTAGGCAACGAGCAAAATTAAAAATTTTATCATTAGGGTCCCTATCTTTTTTATATTGTTTTATTGCATTTTTTACTGCTTGATGCGTGAAAGCATTTTTAAGTTCCATTGTAATAATTGGAAACCCGTTTATAAAGATAACTAAATCAATTCTATTTTTATTATTACCTGTATAAACCAATTCTTGTGTGACAGAAAAAATGTTTGTCTCATACCTTAAGTGATCTTTTTTATTATGATTAGAATTTGGTTGTGGATAAAAGAGATATATTGTCTTGTCGAAATGTTTTACTCCCTTTCTAAGAACTTCGATAATTCCTTCTTTTTTTATTTTTAAGTCTAATCTATTTAAAAAAGCGTCTTCACCTTTCTTTATAATAAAATCATAAGAATCAGGTTGACTAATTTCTATAAATTCAAAAAGATCTTTTTTATTTAGACAGAAATCTCTATCAAAATCATTTGAATGTGTTTCGATATACCCCTCTTTTCCAACAAGCTCTTTTACTATGAGTTTTTGAAATCCTTTTTCTGAGGTATCAGTAAATTCAAGCATTTTTCTCCCTCCTTTAAAATGCTTTTTATTCAACGCATATTTGACCTGTAACTACATTATAAATCAAGCTTTCCATATAGTCTTTTGCAAGTTCTATTTCTTTTTCTGTTTTCAATATTGTTGTATCAATTTTTGTATTTTGTTTTTCAATATAATTTACAATTTGTTTTTGTTCTTTAAGGTCTGGATAGGGTAAATACATTTGCCTTAACCATTCTCTTTGTAATTCTGTCTGATTAGTTGAACCTTGACCAAAATATCCATCTATTAAATTATAATTAACATAATAAAAATAATATAAGTATTCAGGAATAAATCTTTTTTTACTATCTCTTATAATTGTAACGTGACTATCAGCTAAATAAACCCCTTCTTTTTCAGTAAATATGGCCACTTTACCAAGAACTCCACCACCTGTAGAGGCTAATAAAATATCTTTATATTTTAATTTTCCTTTTTCTTTTTCAATTTTATAAGTTTTATGAAATCTAATACTCGACTCGTCAAAATATCCTTTACTAAATGTTGCTTGATTAACAACTTTATAGTCACTTTTTTCAGTATAATTAGGAGTTGTTCCTCTATTTACAAAATCAGACATTTCTTTTAATTTTTTTATTTCCCAATGTTTAGGTACTTTTCCGAGCCACTCAACACCACTATCTTGCATCTTAACAAGGGTGTTTAAACCTTTTGTCACAACTTCATTTATAATCGTTTTTTTCTGCTCTTTCAAAAGTTCTATCATTTTTTGCTGTTTTTCAATAAATTTATTTGACTGTTTTTCTTTTGTTTCTAAATATTCTACAATTTTATCTTGTATTTCAATATGTGGAACAATTGAGTACATTCTTTTAAAATCTACATATCTCAAATTTAGTTGGTCATCACAAAGACCGTATGAGTATCTTCTTGCATAATTACTATAGTACTCTGTCCTATAAAGATAGTGAAAGTATTTTGAATTTATTTTCAACTTTGATTTTAAGACAATATATGCCGGACTTACAATTCCCCTATATTGACTATAGCCAACTGAGCCTTGCCACATTCTCATCTTGTTATAAGCGATATCACCAATTTTAACTAGCTTATAATTTGATTTATCTTCATTCGAAATATCTTTTTTATTTTCAATATCGCTTTGTTTTATAATCCCTTTGCTTATTGTTACCGATAAAAGTTCCTCATTATTATTTTTCTTTTTTATTCTTTCATCAAACAATGCGATATTCGGTAAAATATTCCAATCTTGAGGGATCTCTTTTACATATTCATACCAAGGTATATTTTTATAATTAAGATAACTTTTTTTCTCTTTAATCATTTAAAAATTCCTCCATAATTCCTTCGGTTTCTTCTTGAAGTTTTTCTATTTCACTCGCAATCGCCTCAAGACTTCTAGGAGGAGTAAAATTATAAAAATATCTTGTGAATGAAATGCTGTATCCTTTTTGTGTTTTACTTTCATCTATCCAAGCATCGGGAATATAATTTAAAACTTCTCTTTCAAAATATTCATGGATATCTTCATTTAATGGAACACTTTCACTGTCTCTTAGATCGCTGTCAGCTTCGTAAATAATAGTCCCATCTTTCTCTACTTTTTTTATGACAGGCTCTCCCTCTTCATCTTTCCAGGTTATCGCATTAAAAATTAAATCGAGGTCTTTTTTACCAATTTTTATATCCAATTTGTTTAATGTATCACCAATCAAATCTTTAAAAGTATTAAAATTATCAAACTCTATTTCACCAATTTCTTCTAAAAGTTGCTCTGTTATTTTCATAAGCTCCTCTTGAGATTTCCAAACATTTACATCAAAAATTTTCTTTTTGTTTGCAGGGGATATTTTTATTTCATTTTTTTCAATCCAATTTTCTATATCTTTTTTAACATCTTTTAAACCATCATAGACTTTATCACCATATTTTCTATAAATCCATTTTGCTTCATCAATGATTGTTTTTTCATATCGAAGACTTTCTATCGCTTCATTGGTTATTTTGGCTTTTAATCTCAAAGGTCTTTCAACAATTATTTTATTGTATCCAAAGTCTTCATTGTCAAATATTTTTGAAGTCTCTGTTTTTTTAAAATCCAGATATATTTTAGTAATACTATCTATCTGAGTTTTAGTAAGTTCACAATTTTTTTGACCAAGATTTTTTCTCAATGGTGTGTAAATATCAATTGCATTTATAAGCTGAACCTTTCCCTTTCTTCTCTCCTCTTTTCTGTTAGAAAGTATCCAAATATATGTTGGAATACCCGTGTTATAGAATATATTTGTAGACAGTGCTATTATGCATTCAAGCAGGTCATTTTCTAATATCATTTTCCTTATTTCACTTTCACCTTGACCGGCATCTCCTGTAAATAAAGAAGAACCATTATGAACAGAAGCTATCCTACTTCCAAGCTCTGTATCATTTTTCATTTTCGAAATCATATTTACTAAAAATAATAATTGACCATCAGATATAGTTGGAAGACCAACTTTAAAACGTGGATCTTTAATAATTTCTTTTCCTTTTTTTCCTCTATTCTCAACAATAGCATCTACATCATTTTTCCAACTTTTACCGTATGGTGGGTTAGATAGAATAAAGTCAAATTTATGCCCTTTAAACTCATCATTTGATAAGGTTGAGCCATAACCTATATTTGATGCTTTTTCTCCTTTTATTAGCATATCTCCTGTACATATTGCCCAGGTCTCTGGATTAACTTCTTGTCCAAATAGTGAAAAAATACATTTATTATCTGTAATTTTTAATGCAAAATCTTCTGCTTCCGTGAGCATACCACCACTACCACATGCAGGATCATATATTGAAAATCTTGCTCCTTCACGCTCTTTTAATATGTCTTTGATTGGTTCAAAAATTATGTGTGTCATTAATTTTATTATTTCTCTAGGGGTAAAATGCTCTCCAGCTTCTTCATTATTCTCTTCATTAAATTTTCTGATTAATTCTTCAAATACATACCCCATTCCTAAGTTAGTAAGTGCAGGTAAAATTTCACCTTTAGAATTTTTTACTTCATAAGGACTTAAATTTATACTTCCTGAAGTAAGTTTATCAATTAAACCAAAAGTAATCCCAGCATCTTGCATTGTTTCGAGCTGATTACGAACTTTAAACTTACTTATAATTTCTTGGATATTAGGACTAAATCCATCCAAGTATTCTTCTAGATTACTGTCTATTTTGTCTGGATCAGATAGTAAAGAAACAAAAGGATATTCTGAATCCTTTAAACTATTTTTACCCATTGTAAATGGCGAAGTATTATAAAAAGGGTATCCTGTAATTTTTTCGAGTCCTGATTTATCATTTATATTATTTTCTTCAAAAAATTTATTCATTTCCAATACTTTTTCTTTTGATTCTTCTAATAATATATCTATTCTTCTTAAAACAGTGAATGGCAAAATAACATCTCTATATTTACCTCTTACAAAAATATCTCTTAAAACATCATCTGCTATTGACCAAATATAACTTACTATTTTATTATGAACTTTATGATCCATTCTTATTATCTCCTTATTGTTTATCTTTGGTTCACTTTTTAAACTTACTTGAGACAAAGATAACTGTTTATTTTTATTTTCTTTTTCAAAGTTTTTGCTGAAATTATCTCTATTTAATTCATAAAAAGGCGCTACACTTTTTTTATATTCATTAATACTCTTCATAGCATTATCTATAATGTTTAATTTTTTTAAAAGAACGAATAATGCTGCCGCTCTAGCTTGACAATTTATTGACTTTTCAGGATTAAATTCGATATCTGTAAATGAATCATATTTTATAATTTCTTGAGCTAATTCTTTATTTCTATATAGTGAATTTATATAAAGCCAGTCATAAAAAAAAGTTTTAGGTTCTAAACTCCATTCATTTTTATTGTATTCAAATTTAACAAGTGGGCCACTATTCTTTATCCTAGGATCTTTTTTAGCTTCTCTAGAAGTTTTATGAAATAAATCAATGTATGGTCCACCTTTTTTAAAAACTTTGCTTCCTTGGAATGCACATTCTACAGAAAATGCTTTACCTTTTTTTGTTTGAATCATTAAATTAAAAGCACTTAATTTAATCCCTAAGTTCTCTAATGATTTTGAAGAGATTTCTAAAATGTTAGCGTTAGGAAATTCTAATAAAAAATTTTCATGTAAACTAATAATACTTTTTTGTTTTTGCCCTATGCTATATCCAGGATACCATTTGAATTCAACCATTTTTTCCTTTATCCGATTATTTACAAAATCTATATAGTAAGCTGGTCTTTTAGCCATATTTTCACTCCTTAACCAAATCTATTTATAATACTCTTAATATTATCTTCTTTTATTTCCACTCCATACCCATTTAAATCTTTTAAATCACTACCTGTCTCCACAAATATACAGACAAAGTAGTCCTTTTCAACTATATCTTGAACCATTACTTCACTTTGCCTAGCATCTTTATATTCTTGAGATTGTGTGTCGTAATTTCTTTCAGAAAAAACCTTTTCCCAATTAATATGATCTCCTATTTCATTTTGTTTATAGTAGATTGCATCATTTGCAACAGCATTCTTTGTAGTAAATAATATATCTCTTTTTTTGTTCAACAATTCACAGTTTACTATAATTACTGCTGGATTTTTTAAATTATTATAAAAAACAGCAGTTGGTATCATATCATACCAAGTAGTATATGCAAGTCTGACATAAGCATCTAAACCTTTACAACGATCCAAACTCCTTGAAGCTTCACTTGTCATAAATTTAGGACATACATTTTCTACTTCTAACTTCCTTAAAGATATAAGTCCCCCAGTCTCCAAAATAGATTTTATATTATCAAATTCTGTGATATGTAATAAATTAAAATTATTTTCTCTTAAAAAATTATACACTCTATTCATCTCTCTCCTCACTTTCTAAAATCTCTTTTCAGAAATAACCTTGAGTACTCGCCCCTCTATTTTCAGACCCTCTATTTGCTCATCCATGATATATTTATCAGGATATTTAGCATTATAACTTTTAAGTACCACTATGTTTTCTGCTGGACATTCTATTTTTTTTATTAAAGTTTCATCTCCATAGGTTACTACATATACTTTCCCGGAAATATAGTCATTTTCCATTGGATCTACAAGTGCAAAATCCCCTTCATTAATTTCCGGTGTCATAGAATCCCCTGCTACTTCTACTAAAAAAGAGTTTTTGCTAAATCCGTTTGCGATGACCCTTTTGGTATAAATGATGTTGTCTAAATTTATATACCCGTCACCAGCAGCAGCTTTACCATATACAGGTAATTCACAGATTGATAAATCTACGATTCTTCCATTGCTCTTTATTTCCCCTTCTTTTTCCAAATACCCTACTATTCTATATAACTCCTTATAATCTTTACCTAGAGCCTTTGCCAGCTGTTTTAGAAAAAATGGGTTTATCTTTAAAATTTTTCCACTTTCCAGTCTGGAAAGAATTGTCTTTTGTAATCCGGCTTTTAAGGCCAATTGATTTAAACCTATTCCTCTAGCTTCTCTATTTTGTTTTATGTATAATGCCAGTTTATTTCTATTTTCTTCTTCTACAATAAATTCAGACATAAACACTCTCCCTTCATATGAAATTTTACTAGATAAAGTCACATATGTGAACGCCACAAAATAAAAACTGTTGACATTTGTGACTACAAAAGGTAAAATTCTAGTGTTAACAAATGTAAACAAAACTTGGAGGTGAAGAATTTGTTAAATGAAATTAAAATTAAAACTATAAAAAACGGAATAACTATGGCAGAATTGTCTAAAAAACTTGGTATTTCCAGAGAGTATATGTACCGTAAAATCAAATCAGGGGACACTAAAATTTTAGAAGACATTAAAAAAATTTTGGGCTGACTAGGCACAAATGTGTACAAAATTAATTATATCTTTAATTTAAAGAAAACATTTAATTTAAGAGGGGAGGCTTAAAATGGCAAGATTAGAATCGGCCAGCTCATTGGAACTGGAAAGGAGTATGAATATGCAGTCTCGAATCATGACCCTGAGAGAGCATCTTAGACATGAAAGGGTAATCGATTCCTTAGATGATGAGAGAAGAGAAAGGAGGTTCAATCTCGATAAATGGAACGAAGATATGCAAAAAAACTTTTCTAGAATTAGAAAACATATCTTGGAAAATGTCCCTCTAGAAGATCTGAGATCTGAGCTCGAAAAACTGGATAAAAAAGAAGATGAGTTTAATTCCATTTATCAAAAGGATGTCAAAGAAGTCAAGGAGCAAGAGCTCCACTATGAGGAACTCAATGACAAACTGATACTTTGGATTTTAAACCTGATTGACCAATACGAAATTAACCTCAGAGATGAAAACTCCAATACAGAAAGAAAGTCAATCGAAGAGAACCGTTTGAGAAAAAAGGAGGTATCTGAATGTCAAAACAAAAATACACCATAGCAGACGTCCAGCAGGAAAAACTAATTGAATATGACCTGGATATCAAAGATGCTTTCATACTTACTTATCTCAAAGAAATTTCCCAAGTAAAGAAAATCATAGAAAAAGTAATAGAAGGCCAAAGATACATCTGGGTAGATTATCAGAAACTTATCTCATACCTGCCAGTATTAAAGATATCCAGTGAAGAAGTTATAGGTAGAAGAATGTCCAAATATGAAAAACTTGGCCTTATAAAGCGGCATCTTCATAGAAGCCTTTCTTATGGGACCTACACCTTTTTCTCCTTAGACGACAAGTTCAATTCTCTATTTGAAATAGAAAAAACAGAGTATGAAGATATTGATTTAGAAAAAATAAAAAAACAAATGGGTCTTATTTCTCCGCAGTCGACTTTTCAGTCGGGTGGTTTTGACTCAAAAGTCGAGTCTCAATCGACTCAAAAGTCGGCACATAATACTCCTACTAATAATACTCCCATAAAAGATAAAAGCAGTAGCATGCCTGCCGCTCTTTCTGATGAATTTGAAAAAGAACTAAAGAATCTCCTTCCAAACTTTAGTATTCAGCACCTAAATAAGAATTCTATAAAAAACATAAAAAAATATTCCAAAGGAGATATAAGCCAAGTTGAAAAAGTCCTGAAATTCATGCACCTAAAAAACAAAAGTATGACCCCTGATATCCTGGTGGCCATCCTGAGAGACGGAGACCATACTAAGCCCGAAAGCATTAAACCAAAGGAAATCAAGAGGAACGATAAAATCAAATTCATGTCCGAAAAACTCGGAGAAAAAGAAATAAAGAGGCTTAGAAGCCTTGTGATTAACGACATCGGTTTTGAAGGCGAATACGTAGAAAGAGAGCTTGGAAATGTCCTCTGTAAAAAATATAACGAGCTTATGAAGGAGGGAAATCTCAATGTTTCATAGAGAACTGTCTAGAGCTCTAAAAAATATTCATGTATCCAGGGCCATAAGCAGCCTGCCATATAAATCATCCGAGTATATTGAGTTTCTTGAGATTTTTACACACAAATATGGGATAGATACAGTAAAGGCAGCACTCAACGAGCTCTATTACTACAAATACAATATTGCAGATATAAAGCGGTTAACTGCTGCCAAAATCATAAAGAATTACAGTATCTAGCTACCGTCCAAAGCATGTTAGATAGTAATTCAACTAAGAGTATATCATGCAATTCAGGTTTGTATTTAAAAAATGGGGAGTTCCAAAAATATTATCAAAAGCGAGTTGTTGCTTTATGAAAAAATGCCCTCAGTGCTCTCACAAGAATGGACACTACTCTTCGAAACCGACCTATGATGGCAAGTTTAAGAGGTATTACAAATGTCCAAGGTGTGGAGCCAGATATATCACTCATTATGAAGTCAAAGAAATCATTCTAAAAATAGATGGGAAAGAGGTCTTATGAAAATATTCATAGTCTTAGAAAAAGATATTAGAATCTACGAAGATAAAATTTTAAAAATCAGCAGAGAAAATCAAGTTATCAACACTGAATTTTGGAAAATAGACGACGCATATTTCATGAGAATGGAATGCCATTAATTGGCCAAGGAGGTTATTATGAAAAAATATTATCTGCCAAATGGAAAAATACAGGTAACTTTAAATATTTTTAATAAGATTCATACTTTTGAAGCATTCAATGAGCAAGAGATTACTACCAAACTTATAGCTATAGAAAATGGGAGAGCTTCTTAATGAAAAATTTAGCGGCATGGTTAAAAAGACTTTTAAAAATAAAATTCAAGATAAAGCAGCTATAAAACAGGAGGTAGCTATGGAAGCAAGATTAAAAAGATATTTAACCATTACGGTTTTCACGACCAAAAAGAAAAGTTCAAAGAAGAGGTTTTAGAATTTGGAGCTGCTTCCCAGGCATACATAAATAACCCTTCAGAAGAACATCTAAAGGAACTCAAAGAAGAGATCTGTGATCTCATGATCATGGACAAGCAATTCTTACTGACAGGCAATCAAATAAAATTATTTGATAAAGTAGAGGGATTCTATCTGACTACGGTTACACATTACGAAGATGTTTTAAAAAATATCTTCCGGAAGAATAGAAAAGAAATAGAGTCAATGATGGACAGAAAAATAGACAGGACACTCCTTAGAATAGCATCTGAATCTCAATAATTAATCAGCTAAAATATGTTATTGATTCATAAAAGTGGAGGTGAATAAAATGAAATCAGAATTAAATAAAAAGGACAGTGTGAAACTGGCAATTTTGAAAATAAAAGAGCTAAGAAAAAAATTAGAAATAAAAGGAATTATGTATGAATAAAATTGCTGTAAAATATACAAGGGTTTCTACCAATCAACAAGATGCTAGAGGTTCAAAAGTTGAACAAGACAAACATATAGAAAAATTTGCAGAAAAGGAAAACTATCTGGTCATAGAAACTTTTACAGATACAGATCATGGAGATAAAGATAACAGAATCGGTCTTGAAGATCTTAAAAGTTATCTTAGACTCAATCAATCCATAAAATATGTTCTTGTTTATCATTCCGATAGATTTACAAGAGAATTCAGGAACGGTATGAGAGATCTATTTTATCTGGAGGAGCTGGGTGTGACTCTTATCTCAGCCTTAGAAGGTGTGGTAAAGGTAGACGGTACTTATGACAGTCTGCCTTCCCTGGTAAGACTCATTGGGGCTCAGGAGGACAAAGCAAAAATAGTAAAAAAGGTCACTGACAATATGTACAATTATGCTAAAACCAACAGGTACTTAGGTGGCAGTGTCCTTCCCTGGCTAAAAGTCATTAAGGGAGATATTAGCGGAGTTCGATGCAAGATTATGGTGAAGAATGAAGATACATGGAGATTCTACAGAAAAGTATTATTAGATGTTATAAGATACAGAAATATTGCCAAAAGTGCCAGTGTAAATAATATAAATGCAGTCACTCTGGCAAGTTGGCTTAGTATGCCGGAATTAATAGGACTTAGGACTTTTGGTAAAAAAGGAAAGCTTAATAAAAACCACAACAAAGGAAGAAGAAAAGAATATTTTACCACTGACTCACCAGTTCTCCCGGCACTCCTAAGCAAAGAAGAATACTCTAAAATACAAGAAATCAGAAGAACAAATAGAGTTAAATCCAGAGAAGATACAGAACAATATATTTTTACAAATATGACTTTTTGCGGTTGCGGAGGAAAATTAGCTGGAAATGCATTTAGAAAAGGAAAAAGACTTCATAAATATTATAGATGTGAAAAATGTAAGATTCGTTATAATGCTAAAGTTCTAGAGAATATACTTTCTGAAGAAATATTAAATCACCCTCATCTCCATATGATAAACGACTATGAATTCAGATTAGCTGATATTATAGATGAAATAACAGAATACAAAATAACTTTAAAGAAAAAACAAAATATCGAAATGGATATTCTATCTTTAATAATAGAAGGATTGGCTTCAAAAGACACGGCTTCAAAAAAATTAAAAGAATTAAAAAAAGAAATAACAGACTTAGAATTAATTATCAGTAAGAAAGAAGAATTATTAACGGAAGAGCAGCAAAAAGAAATAACGGAAGATCATATTGAAATGCTAAGATTTTTTCTTACAAATATCACTGAAGATCTCATTCAGGATTTAAAAGAGATATTGAACCTTCTTATCAGAAAAATTGTAATAGAGGACCTCGAAAATATAACAATTAAATTTTAAAAAGACTCAAGATTTAAAATCTTGAGTCTTTTATTAAATAATCCTTAGTATGTTTCAAAAGTACATGTTGAGTTTCACCTAAAGTATACTTGTTTTAATTCTTTGATAACTTCCATTTCCTTGTCATTCATTTCCTTTAATTTTTCAACTGTTTCATTAAAATAGACATCCGCATACTCTTCACTTAGAACTTCCCCAATTGTAAAAACATCACAATCTTTTTTTTCATAAAACAAATCATATTCCATACTATCCCTCCCCAAATCCATCCAAATTACTGATATACATTTTATAGATATTAAAATTTTTTATTGGTTTTCCTTTAAAAGTACCGTCAACTATATCAAAATATATAACTTTTTCACTGTCATGAAGTAAAATCCAAGGTTCAAAATCATATTGTCCCGCAGTTGAGTCTATTATTAAACTCGCTGAAACTTTTCCAAGAGCGTAATTTTCAGGAATGAATAACTCGGTGACCCAAATAAATTTAGGCATCTCAACTTTTAAGATTTGGTCTTTTAAATCACTAGTTATTTCTGAATTACTTCTTATAAACTTTTTGTAAGATGAGCTAGATGTTAAAAATATTCTTACTACCACTTTTTCAGGTAAGTTTAAAACTTTTTGCTCAAGCTTTAAAAAAGTTTTAACTTTTTCTCTAACAATTTTAGACGTTAAGAACATCTTTTCCGATAATGGAACAATAAAAGAGTCTATATTATCAAAATTATGATATTTCGTTGACCCATCCAATGTTCTAGTGATTTGCTTGTAAGGCAAATAATTATCATCTATTGCAATAAAACTATTTATGAAATCTGAAATAAAAATTATATCTTCAGAACTTTGACGGAGTAAAGTTAAATCAACTTCTCCATGACCTATTAAGGTTAAGGCATGATTTTGATTAACTGATGCAATAACAGGCAAACCAGATTCCATATAAGAATAAAGTTCATTAATAAATAAGTTCTGTTGATCTTTTATTTTAGCCACCAATATTGGAGTAAATTCATTTTTTTCTAAAACTCTTGCTATATCATAAATAGTTAGACCGCTAAAAGGAGTTCTACGTATGCCAATTTCTTCTACCTGAGAAGCTATGTCTGCAATCAGTCTTTCTCTATATTTATATTTACTAGAAAAGTATCTTAATACTGTCCACAAGGCTGCATGGGCACAGACAGAAATTTCAGTATCCTGACCAATAGCAGGAAAAGCATTTACAGATAACTCTTCACCTAAAATGTTTACTTTGAAGTTATTAGACATAATAAAAATATTTTTAGTGTCATTAAATAAACGCGGATCCAACTTTGTACGGGTTTTAGAATGAAATCCTAAAGGTCTTAATACTATAAAACCTGCATATTCCTCATTATGTAAAAAAAAATGAAGTTTTATACAATTTTTTTTAATTTCTCTATGCTTTAATGAATAATAATTACTATAAGTGCTTATGAAGTCTTCATCAAAAAATGGAAATTCAATTTTTATATTTTTACAATTTAATCCGATTCTATTAATAATTTCGTGATACAATGAATCATTTTTAAAATAAGGTGGTATTTTTTTAAAAAAATTGTCATAGTCTTCTATTTTTTCTATATTTATTGTAGCAACATTTAACATTTAAATCCTCTTTTCTGCATGTATAGTCAATTAATTTTACTATACTTAAAACGTAAAATCAACAGTTTATTATTAATAAGATACTTTATATATCAAAACTTTCCTTTTAATTTTAAGTTTTTAACGGATAATGAGCAACACTTTTAATTAAAAAATTATATATCAAAGATTTTTTAATGTAGTTATTAAAAAAGAGTCAAAATTTTAAAATCTTGACTCTTTACTCTTTATTATTTGAACATATTTTAAAAAAAAGTTGAGGTTTACACATGGCGCCCCCAGCAGGAATCGAACCCACAACCCTCTGATCCGAAGTCAGATGCTCTATCCAATTGAGCTATAGAGGCACGTCATTATATTATCATATTTACATAACTATTTCAACTGTAATTCTCCTCTATACCCCATTCTTTTTTACTTCCTGACCTTCTAGAGTCCTGATTTCTTCAAAAACTCCTCCATAGTATAGAGTCCTCCGTCATATTCCACTATCGGAGCCATCATGATCTTGGCTTTTATAGCCACCCTTCTTAGTTCATTCGTATCCTCTATATACTGAAATTCAGTTTTCTTTCCCTCTAGAAGTCCTTTTAGTTCTTCACATCTAGAGCATCCAGCTTTTCCATATACCTTTATCATAGTTGCCTCCTTTTTTTCACTGTTATTCATTTATTATTAGATATAATTTTCTTTATCCTTCTGAATTTCCAAAAATATCTTTCATATAATTCTTGAAACCCTCTGAGTCAAATCCCACTGCTACCTTTATTTTCTGTCCTTTTTCATGGACTCTTGTCTCTCCCCTTGTTTTACTGTCAGTCGAGATCATTATAGGATGATTTTCAAATGTAAAAAGTTCATTCTTCAAGGAAGCTATAAGTGCTATGGAATCGTGAAAAACCACAAAATCCTTTCCCTGAGAGTCTCTTATCCTAAACATAGAATCAAATATTTTTACAGTCATAGAAGACCGGCTGTTTTTTTCCTCTCTGAGAAAATCCAAATCTTTTTTTTGAAACTTGGCCTTCATTGTAGCATCTAGTCCCACCATAGTAAGGGGTACTTCCGAAGAGAATACTATCTCTGCTGCCTCAGGGTCTGCATAGATATTAAATTCTGCAAACTGAGTGGCGTTTCCACCACAGAGGGATCCTCCCATTACATTTATTTCCTTTATATCTTTTTTTATCTCTGGATATTTAGTAAGAAGAAGAGCCACATTTGTAAGAGGTCCTACTGCAGCTATTATTATATCTCCTGGATTATCTGATATAGTTTTTGCCATATACTCTGCTGCATGGATACTTTTAATGTCAGCAGGTGATCTTTTTAAAACCAGATCCCCTATACCACTTTTTCCGTGAAAATCTTCAGCAGTATGCAGCTCTCTTGCAAGAGGTTTTTTTTCACCTTTATAGACCCCTATACCTTCCTCACCTATGCTGTATAATATATCTAGAGTATTTCTCGTTGTATATTCAAGATTCACATTCCCAGCCACAGTAGTTATTCCCATAAGTTTTATTTCCTTATCTGCCACTGCATTTATTATTGCCACTGCATCATCTAGACCTGTATCACAGTCTAGTATTATTTTTTTCATTCCATCCTCCCAAATATCATTTTCATAAAATTTAAAATATGAAAAAACCGGATCTGATCCGGTTTAATCAAGGTGTGACGTATCTGAAAATTTTTCTATATTAAACTCATTATTTTTGTAACTCACTGTAGTTACACTGGTATTTTCAGGTACAGGATCATTCCAGAATTTATCTAGATCATGTTTCCATATATGGCTGAATATCATTTTCAGAGTCATTCCGTGGCTTACCACGAGAAATTTACCGCCTTCAGGATGATTAACCACCAGTTTTTTCATAAAATCCATTATTCTTTTATCCACATCCTGAAATCTCTCTCCTTTGAAAGCTTCCGGGTTATAACTCAATGGATCATTCCAAAGATTATTATAGGCTTCTGGTTGCAGTGACCTAAACTCAGTCTTTGGTATTCCTTCCATTTCTCCAAAAGACATCTCCCTAAGGTCATCAACTACATAAAAAGCCTCATCTTTGTGACCTCTCAGTATCTCTGCCGTTTCATATGCTCTCTGTAAGGGACTTGTATATATTCCTTCAAAGTGAATTCCCTCAAGTTTATCTCTTAGTTTATAGGCCTGTGCTTTCCCTTTTTCAGTAAGATGTGAGTTTTTGCTTCCCTGTAGGATTCCCTTTATGTTCCATTCAGTCTCCCCGTGCCTCACAAAATATATTTCAAACATTTGTTATTACCTTCCTATCTTATGTATTTTGAAAATTCCGGACTAACTATATATTCTTTAATCAGCTGTATCCTTGTTGCGCTGTTTGGGTGAGTGCTGAAAAATTCAAGGGGCTCTGTCTCTTTGTCTGCAGCCATTTTCTCCCAAAAATCCACAGCGGTATTTGGATTATACCCTGCCATAGCCATAAATATTACACCTAATTTATCTGCTTCTTTTTCATGATCTCTGCTGTATTTCAGAGTTACGAGTTCACTGCTGATACCATAGGCCTGAGAAAACAAATTTGTAGCTGCAGTTGGATTCTGACTAAACACTGATGATAGAGTGACTGCACCATAATTTTTTATGAGCTCCTGACTCATTCTTTCACGCCCGTGTTCTGCCACAGCATGAGCTATCTCATGTCCCATTATTACAGCAAGACTGTCTTCATCCTTGGCGTATTTCAGTATCCCAGTATACACTGCTACTTTCCCACCTGGCATACACCATGCATTTACATCTTCAGATTCTATGAGATTGAATTCCCAGCTATAATCATCTGCCATTCCTGCATATGCAGGGTCACTATTCAAAAATGACTCCACCGCTGCTGCTATCTTATTCCCAACTTTTTTTACCCTTATAGAATCTTGGTTATTCAAAATCTTACTTTCTTTTTTTACCTCTTCATACTGCAGACTACTTTGCTCTAACACCTCATATTTAGGAACAATTAAAATCTGAGTTCGACCTGTTATAGGTGCACTGCTGCATGCTAGCATAGAGAAGAGTACTAATAGCAAAGCTAATTTTTTCATAAAATCATCTCCTTGATTTGGTATAATTGCTATTCCCCTATACCTTTTAGTATTCCTAGCTTAAAATCCTTTATATTCTTTTTTACCCCCTCTAGAAGCCTGGTCCTACTTTCTATAGTTGACCATGCTATATGCGGAGTTATCAAGACGTTATCCAAAGAAAATAACGGACTTCCTTCTTTTGGAGGCTCTGTTTCTAGTACGTCTAGTGCAGCTCCTGCTATTTTTTCATTTTCCAGGGCATGAGCTAGGGCTTTTTCATCTATTATGCCCCCTCTGGCAGGATTTATTATAAAGGATTTCCTTTTCATCATATCAAGTTCTTTATGAGAAATCAAGTTTCTGGTTTCTTCTGAAAGTGGGCAGTGTAAGCATAAAACATCGGCAGTTTTTAGCACCTCATGAAAATCTAATCTGTCTGAGTCTTTATATACTGCTCCAGGTCTCTTTGCAACGACGACTTTCATCCCTAAAGCCGTTGCCATCTCACCTACACGTCTTCCTATAGCACCATAACCTACTATTCCTAGGGTTTTCCCATTCATCTCCATCACAGGGTATTTTAGCAAGGTGAAAATATCAGAAGTCCCCCACTCCCCGGCTTTTACAGACTTATCATATCTGTTTAGATTCATCATAAGGCTCATCATGCAGGATATTGTATACTGGGCCACTGACTCTGTGGAATAATCCTTTACATTGGCTACTTTTATTCCTCTTTTATTTGCCTCTTCTATATCTACATTATTGTAACCTGTTGCAGTTACTGCTATTAACTTTAGCTTGTCTGCTGAGTCCATCTCTTCTTTTCCAAAATATACCTTGTTTGCTATTACTACTTCTGCGTCTTTTATTCTATCTGCCACCTGATGAGGATCAGTAATTTCATATGTGACGAATTCACCTTCATTACCGATTATAGAAAGATCAGCATCTCCCAATGTTATTGAATCCAAAAGAACTATTTTCATTTTCATACCTCCGTATAAATTTAATATAAAAAAGAGGGGTATCTCCCCTCTTAACTTCTTTTCAAAAATTCTATCTCAAAACACAGTTTTGTCAGGAATAAAGTTATGTAAAATGGATTTTCCACAACAGGTAGGTTGAGGGAGCAGTAAATTATACTTTCTAGAATATTTAGGTCTTTTTCCTCTGCATTCTCACATATTGCAAAAAGAATTTCATTTATCCTTACCATGACCTCTTCCTTGTTAAACACATCATTGACGCCTTTTTCAATTATGTCGGTCATGTCAAAGTTTTCCCCGTATTTTTCCATACCCTTTAGTGCTTCTTCAGCATATTTTTTTGTGTATTCTTCAGAAGTTGTAAAATTGAAAAATTTCAGATTTCTTCCTATAAACTCTTTTATATCTATGATAGTGGATTCTACTTCATCTAAAGATATGAATTCCAAAAGTTTTTCATGGGTCCTTTCAAAGTGCACATTTATCCTTGTATCAGTTTGTTCTAATATATCCACAAGACCATCTTCTTGAAGCTTTTTTATAAATGATGATATAATCTGACGATCCATATGCATCTTCTGCTGAAGATCATCTATAGATACAACGTAGTCTATTGACTCATTTTTTATATTTGGAGAAATCAGGCTTTTCAGTAAATTGAAAAACGCCAGTTCCCTAGATTTTACTCTGTCCATGCCATCCCCCACTTCCAATAATTAATTTTTCTTAATAAAACACTTCTGTAACTTAATAATAATAACATTCTAGCAAAATAATTGCAATGTTTTTAACCTGAAAAATAAAGTTTTAATAAAAAAACGACTGTTTTTGTTGGGCTTTAAATGTATGATCTTATCAAGGTATGACTTTTTAAAAAAATAAACAGTTTTTAAAATTAAAAAAATTAATTTTATTGACTTACCTCTGAAAATTTTATCACTCATTCATGAAAAAAATCATTAAATGAATTCATAAAGCCCTTATACAAATTGGAGTTTTATATCCTTTATTTTCATTAAAATTTTTTAAAAAAATAACACAAATATAAATTTTTGACTCATAAAATTACACTTTGGTCTAAAGATTATATATTTTTTAAAAAAAATTGCTTATATTTATTTATTCATTTATAATTAATTGATCAAAATAAAAGGGAGGTTAAATATGAAATTTTTGGGAGTTATCCCTGCGAGATATGCGTCTACTAGGCTAGAAGGAAAACCTCTTATAAGTATAGAGGGTCAACCAATGATAGAATGGGTATATAAGAGGACATTAGCATCCTCTTTAGATAAAGTCGTAGTGGCCACAGACGACAAAAGGATTTTTGATGCAGTTATATCTTTTGGAGGAGAAGCTGTGATGACTAGTCCAGATCATACAAACGGTACTAGCAGAATAGCCGAGGTGGCTGCAGAATATGAGGACTACGATGTCATTATCAATGTGCAGGGTGATGAGCCTCTTATAGAGGGTGCTATGATAGATGCACTTATAGAACCATTCAGAGAAAATCATGATCTTGTTATGGCTACTTTAAAGCATAAGATTGATAATTATGAAGAGGTTGAAAATCCAAATAACGTCAAAGTTATAACTGACAACAAGGACTTTGCCATCTATTTCTCTAGGAGTCCTATTCCTTACCCTAGAACTTTGGATATGAAAAACTACTATAAGCACGTTGGAATATACGGGTATAAAAGAGACTTTGTTATTGAATACTCCAAAATGATCCCTACAGATCTTGAAATATCAGAGTCTTTAGAACAATTACGGGTTATAGAAAATGGCTATAAAATAAAAGTGTTAGATACTCCCTATAAAGTAATCGGAGTGGATACCTCAGAAGACCTTGCAAAAGTTGAAAAAATAATAAGAGACAACAATATAAAGATATAAAGATATAAAGATATAAAGAATCCGACTTTTAGTCGGATTCTTTATATCAGCTTCTAGAAGGTTTTGGAAACTTCAGCCTAAACACCCCTGTATTCTCAAATATTTCCTCTATATGATACCAGTCCACGCCCTTCTCCATGCAATGTACATCCATATCATCTATATAAACATCTGCACAGACCTTATTAGATGTAGTCATTCCGATACCATCAATATTTTCATTAATTTTATGATAGGGAATGTCATTTTCCTTGAGCCATTTTTTCATCTCATCCAGTCCTTTGTTATTTATAGGCCGACATGTCCATATTATTATTTTGTGTCCTTCGCCAAAAAGTCTTTTTATTACCCTCTCAGCATTTGCCTTGATCTTACCTATTTTCGGGAAGGCACTCTCTACTATCGTTCCGTCGAAATCTATCGCTATAATCATACAAATCAACCCTTTCTTCTTAGTCTATATTTTTTGACTATAAATATTCTTAAATTATTGAATTTATAAGAATTCTCTAAAAATATCAATTTTACTTAATTTACCTCTAATATTAAATTATACATTATAAACTTTTTAAAATAAACATCACATCAAAATTAGTATCTAGCAGAACAATTATTTGATAATTTAATCACTTCACTTACAGTTTTTCAATAAGTACAAATATAGAATAAACTGACTCTTTTGTGACACTCTTATATGTTATAAGTTATTTGGAGAAAATTATAAGTTTTAATGTAAAATTTAAGTGTTTATATCAAAAAAAATGTTAAAAAAATCACTAGGAGGTAAGAAATGGAAAATATTATTTTGTCCCCAGGTAAGTATATTCAAGGAAGTATGGCTATCGAAAATATAGCTTCCCATGCAGGAAAAAAAGCACTTGTTATTGCTGATGATTTTGTAATGAACCTAACAAAAGAAAAGATCAGTAAGAGTTTTTCAGATAAGGAAATAGACGTTGACTTTGAACTTTTTAACGGAGAATGCTCAAAAAAAGAAGTGTCTAGAATAAAAGAAAAAATTGAAACCTTTAACAGTAAGATTATAATAGGTGTCGGAGGAGGTAAGACACTAGATACAGCAAAAGCTGTGGCTTATTATACTGAGCTTCCTGTTATTATAGCACCTACAATAGCATCTACAGATGCTCCCTGCAGTGCCCTTTCTGTGCTTTATACAGAGGATGGAGTTTTTGATGAATATCTACTTCTACCAAATAATCCAAACATAGTTCTCATGGACACAGATATTATTTCAAAGGCCCCTGCAAGATTGATTGTTTCAGGTATGGGTGATGCTTTAGCAACTTATTTTGAAGCTAGATCCTGTGCACAATCCAATGCAAAAAACATGGGGGGAGGTCTTCCGACTGGTGCAGCACTTACCCTTGCTAGACTATGTTATGATACAATTCTCTCTGAGGGATATATGGCATATAATTCTGCCAAGTCCAAAGTTTCAACTAAATCCTTAGAAAATGTTGTTGAAGCAAATACCTACCTAAGTGGTGTGGGATTTGAAAGCGGAGGTTTAGCAGCTGCTCACGCAATTCACAACGGACTAACATTGTTAGAAGACTGTCATCATCTTTATCACGGTGAAAAAGTTGCCTTTGGTACCTTGGTACAGCTTATTCTTGAAAACGCTCCCCAAGAAGAATTCTTTGACGTTTTAAACTTCTGTATAAGTGTCGGACTTCCTACAAATCTTGAAGATATGGGTGTCAAAGAGATAGATGAAAAACTTATTATGGAAGTAGCAAAAGCTTCTTGTGCTCCTGGTGAAACAATACATAATATGCCTTTTCTTGTAACTCCTGAAAAAGTTTTTGCAGCTATTTTAACTGCCGACAGAATTGGAAAAGAAAACAGATAAAAAAAACAGCCGGCTAAAAGCCGGCTGTTTTTTTTATTGCTCTATTCCAAATATTTTCATATCCTCTCCTACTGATGATATCCCCGCAATACCAAATTTCTCAACCAATACATTGGTCACATTTGGAGACAGGAATGCCGGAAGAGTTGGTCCAAGATGGATATTTTTAACGCCTAAGTGAAGTAGAGCAAGCAACACTATAACTGCTTTTTGCTCATACCACGCTATGTTATATACTATAGGAAGATCATTTATATCATCTAGACCAAAAGCCTTCTGAAGTTCCATTGCAATAACAGCAAGAGAGTACGAATCGTTACACTGTCCTGCATCTAACACTCTAGGAATTCCACCAATATCTCCTAAAGGCAGCTTATTATATCTGTATTTAGCACATCCGGCAGTTAATATAACTGTATCTTTGGGAAGTTTTTCTGCAAATTCAGTATAGTACTTTCTGTCCTGCATTCTAGCATCGCAGCCTGCCATAACAACAAATTTCTTTATAGCTCCTGATTTTACAGCATCAATTACTTTATCAGCTAGAGCAAGTACTTGGTTGTGTGCAAATCCACCTATAACCTCACCAGTTTCTATCTCTACAGGAGGCTGACATTTCTTGGCTAATTCAATTATTGGAGTAAAGTCTTTCTTGCCGTCAGCTCCTTTTTCAATATGAGTACATCCACCCATTCCACATGCATTAGTAGTAAAAACTTTGTCCTTATATTTAAGAGACCCGCTTCTTGGTGGTACTATGCAGTTACTTGTAAATATTATTGGACCATTAAAAGTCTCAAACTCTTTTGTCTGATGCCACCATGAACCACCATAGTTACCTACAAAGTGATCATATTTTTTAAATGCAGGATATGAGTTAGCAGGAAGCATCTCAGAGTGAGTATAAACATCTACTCCAGTGCCCTTTGTCTGCTCTAGAAGCTGTTCCATATCTTTAAGATCATGACCTGAAATTAATATCCCAGGGTTTTTACCAACCCCTATATTTACCTTTGTGATTTCAGGATTTCCATAAGTTTCTGTGTTTGCTTTGTCAAGAAGTGCCATGGCCTCAACACCATATTTTCCAGTTTCAAGAGTCATAGCTATCAACTCATCCACTGTTATCTCTGGATCATCTGCTGCAAGAAGAGCTTTTTCCATAAACTTAACTATCTCTCTGTTTTTATACCCTAAGTGAAACGCATGCTCAGTATATGCTGCCATTCCCTTCAGTCCGTACGTTATCATCTCTTTTAACGATCTTTCATCTTCATTTTCTGTTCTCATTACACCAGATTTGTCAGCAATTTCTCCAAAAAGTTTTTTATCATCTGCATAATCAGAAGCAGAATCTAAAAGTCTACTGAACTTGTCATCTTCGCATGAACACTCTCTTTTTCTTTTAAAAATTTTCATAAGTCCTTTAGGATTCTTATCTTCACAGATTTCTTTTAATTTATCTCTTAGTTTTACACCTTCCATAATTTGTTTGTGTAAAATATCATCATCGAAATTGGAGTTGGTTATCATCATAAAGAGTGAATTGAGAATGAAATAATCTACATCTTCCCCTATGTCATCACTTTCCCTTAAGACAGAGCTATAAAGTGCTACACCTTTCACTGCATGAAGCAGAACATCCTGTAACTTTGCTTCTTCTGGAGTCTTACCACATACCCCCTTTATAGTACATCCTTTATTCATAGCTGTTTCCTGACACTGATAACAGAACATCGACATATCTTATCCTCCTTCTATTTTTATTAAAACACGTCAATATTTTTCAACGGAATACTGACTTTTCCTTTAAATTTTAATTGAAATTTTATTTCAATATTAATTTTTTATCTTTAATTCTCTGAAAAAAAATAACTTTATATTTGAATCTAATCTTTGCATTTGATTCTTCAACCACTTTGAGTTAGAATTATATATCACTAATTTGGAGGTGTTGAAATGCATTACTTAATTTCTGGATGTGACGAAAAAGGTGTAGAAAAAATCAAAAAATTAGAACAGGAAAACGGTCTTCTTCTTTTAGCTTATAAGGAATCACAATATGAGTATGACAATCTTTCTGAGGATGACTTATCAAAAATTAATCAACTGGAAAAAGAACTTGGCATAAAAATTATCGCTTTAAAGAAAAAATAATAGAAAAAAAGCTAAAAGGCACTCTGATGAGTACCTTTTAGCTTTTTAAATACCTTTTTATATATAAAAATACTTTTTCTTTTTCCTCATATATGAGGTTATGACCTCCATTTACATGGTAGACAACAGCATTTGGAAAATATTCTGTAACATCTTTGGAATTTTCCTCCGGTATAACTTTATCTTTTGATCCCAATATAATAATGGGATTCAGATAACTATTCTCTCTGGGGATCTTGTCCTCTATAAGTTTATTGAGACCCTTTATCAGATCTTCGTCAGATATCTTTAGAATATCCTCAAAATATTCTTCTAGGTAAGCCTCAAATTTTGAACTGCTGCTGAAATTAAGCTCGATAAAATCTCTCAGACAACCAGCTTTTTCCACTTTTAACCTTTTTATCATTTTTTTGATTATAAGTGCTCTTGTGGTTTTAGTAAAATCTAAAGTAGGAGCGATAAGTATAGACTTTTCTATTTTATTATCTCTAATAAACCTTATACAATCTAAGGTTCCCATAGACCAACCAAAAGCTATTATTTCTTGAAAATTATCAAGATCTCTCTTATAAAGATCTTCTGAAAAAATTATCTCAGCATCTAATTTGTCTAGAAAATCCCTGTAAAAACTATCTGTACTACCCCAGCCTTTGAATACAACAATTGCTTTTTTCATAGCTTCACCCTTATCTGTATAATTTTTCTTTGATTATTATCTCGTGCACTTTTCTAGGGACCATACCCGTTATATCCAAACCTTTTTTTAACCGTTCTCTTATCTCAGTAGAACTATATCTGTATAGGGGGCTTTCCAAAACTATTATATTCTCATGCTCTGCTCTATAAGCATACCCATTTCTTTTGAGTACCACAAACTTGCATTCCTTAACCATTTTTTCATAGTCTTTCCACTCATGAAGATAGTCTGCAGAATCTTCTCCTATAATTTCATAAAAAATAGCGTCTTTGTATTTCTTTTTTAAGTTCAAAAGGGTATCGTAAGTGTGAGATACACCCTTATTTTTTATCTCTATATCTGATATTGTGACCTTATCTATATCTTTGCAGGCAACCTCTAATAGTTTTATTCTTTTATTTCCATTTAGAAGTAGATTATCTTTGTGAGATGGACAACCTACAGGAATGACAATTAATCTATCAAGCTTCATATTTTCCAGGACATATTTTATTATATTTACATGTCCTGTATGAACAGGGTTGAAGCTACCTCCGTAAACACCTATTCTTTCCATCAGATTCCCGACAATGCCTCTATAAGTTCTTCTTTATTAGACGCCTCTAAGATATTTTCTCTATATTCCTTATATCTAAACTTTCTTGCTATTTTAGCCAAAAGATCAAGGTATTCTTTATTGTTGTTTTTAGGCGCTCCCACAAGAATTACAAGCTTAGCGTCGACTCCGTCTGGAGTATTAAACTCAATAGGATTTTTAAGAAGTGCTACGGCTATTACTATTTTGTTAAGAGATTCACATCTTGCGTGAGGAACCACTATTCCCATACCTATCCCCGTTGTCCCAACCTCTTCTCTCTGAAAAAGTCTTTCTAAAAAAAGTTCTTTATTTTCAACAGCATCACTGTTTTCAGATGCCATATCTGCCAGAAGACCTATTACCTCTTCTTTGTTTTTTTCCCCGTCTACCACTGTCAGCAGTTTACTGGTGAGATAATTAATCATTGTATACCCTCCTAATTTTTACAATCCATTGTGTATAATATTTTCTGCACAGGTCAGATTTTTTTGAGTATTTTTAATTTCTTCTAGTCTTTTCATTGCTATATTTATAAAAATTTCTTCATTTTCATACTCATATTCCTTGAGAACATTTATATAAGCCAAAAGGTTAATTCCTTTTTTAGACTTCAACATATCCTTTGACTCTTTAGATTTTCTTATTAATTCTGATTTTGATACCTCAGTTGCCACAGTATTTTCATACTCATTAAAATTCCCCTTTACCTTGCTTATATAAGACATAGCAAGATAGATCAAGTTATCATCAACTTGGGTATTCATTAATTTTTTAAGAGACAAAGCCATCAGGCTTTTTTGACTATCTATCTCTTCTAAAAGTGTATAGTGAAAAAGTGTCTTATAAAAAAGCTCTCTATCCCTCAAAAATATCTCTTTTGCATATCTTACAGCAAAATTAACATTGTTATTTACAATTATTTTCATAAAATTTTTCATCAAGCTATCAATGGTTTCCTTAGAAAGTCTTTCTATTTTTTTTGATTTAACCCTTTCTGGAGCCCTTGCAGAAACATAGATTTCCTGAGCTACTTCTGTATCATCATTTGAAAAGGCTGCAACTGGCAGAGCATAATTCATATTTTTTCTCTGAATTTTACCATTTCTGTCTATAGTGAAGTAAGATCTTCTGTCAAGAAATTCTCCAAAATAATTCAGGGCTTTTTTCCTGCCTTTTTCATTTATAATATTTTCTATAACATGAATTTTTTTTTCGTTCAGTATTTCCAAAACATTTATTGTATCCATTAAAATCCTCCAGACTATTTAAGTATATTATCTTCTATCATTGTAAACTCTATTTTTAAAACATATGTGTCACTCAGATTAAAATCCCGTGGGAGTTTTACCAGGTCTTTCTCTGTGGTTATTATATAGTCTGCGTTCATTATTTCAGCTCTTTTTTCTATATTCTGAAAATCCTTTTTTTTAAAATGATGGTGATCCATAAAATCCACACGTTCGATATATTCAGGTTCCAGGGAGATTACAGTTTTTTCAAAATTAAGTGGGTTAGCAAGACCGGAAAAAAGCAATACTCTTTTACCTTTTATCCAAAAGAGCGGCTTCATATTCCCTTTTAAATCACATAGTGCAGATACTCCGTGTTTTGCCACCGATATATTTTTCTGATATCTTCTCAGATATTTCTTTATAGTTTCTACCTCTTTTTCACTTGCCAAATCAGATTTAGTTATAATAAATTCACTGGCTCTTTTTAGGCCCCGTTTCAAATCTTCCCTGAGAGTTCCTTTTGGAAGCAATGCCTTTCCTCCAAAAGGATTAGTGGCATCTATCAAAACCACATCTCTGTTTCTCTTTAGTTTTCTGTGCTGAAAACCGTCATCGAGAATTATTGTGTCTATATCAAAATGTTTTTTTGCATAAAAACATGCCTTATATCTATTTTTTCCTACTATAACAGGAACCCTAGCATTTATTGCATGTAGATAAGGTTCGTCTCCACTCTCTTCAGGAGAAGCAAATATCTCTCGGCCGTCACTGACAAGAAGAGGGTCTCTTTTTCTCTTTCCTCTATACCCCCTTGAGACTATAGCAACCTTTTTTCCCTTTTCCTTGAGTTTTTTCGTAAAGTGCTGTACTGCAGGGGTCTTTCCTGTTCCACCTACGGTTATATTTCCTACACATATAACCTCTACATCATCTACTTTTTTGATTTTGAAAATTCCCTTATCATACAGAGAGTTTCTAACTGTTGTAACAATATAGTATATGTATGCTAAAATTTCCATTATTACCTCTCATTCTGCTATAAAAATATCTCTTTTCTCAACCTGTTAATGGCAGCTCCAACCTCGTATTTTCTTGAAAATACCAGATTGCCTTTGTCACATCTTAGATATTCGCAGATATTGTCTTTTTTCAGATGAATTTCCATCTCATCTAAGGTTTCTTTTAGACTAGTTCTCTTACAATTGGTAAAAATCTTCTTCATCACTTCTCCTATGAAAAGGACCTGACCATTTTCTACCAGTTGTTCAAGAGATCTTATATCTACAGATTCCCTGTTGATTGACAGCTCATCCAATTCCCTTCCCCTTATTTTACATTTTTTATCCCTGAAAAGTAAAGGAGTTTTTTTAGAATCAAGAACTCTTTGATTTAGTTTAAATTCGTCACTACTCACCAAAATCTTGCTATCACTATATCTCATATCTATCTCTTTGGCTTTTTCAGTTACATCTACTACTTTATATTCGTCAAGCATAAGAACTTTGTCAGATACGGAGAAGTAATCCCCAAGCCCACCTACAACGATTATTGTAGATATATCCTTTTGTTTTTTTATAGACACCACTTTTTCTATAAATGGAGTTATAGGCTCCTTGTCGTGGGATATCAATTCTTGGATTTTTCTGTCTCTAACCATAAAATTTGTGGCCGAAGTATCTTCATCTATGAGAAGGGTATCTGCACCGAGCTCAAGTGCCTCTATAATGTTACATGCCTGAGATGTGGACCCACTGGCATTTTCCGTAGAGAATTTTTTTGTATCTTTTTTGTGGGGAAGATTGTCTATAAAATTGCTGATATTTACTTTCTCTATTGTTCTCCCGTCTTCTGCCCTTATTTTTACAGCATCATAACTTGTTATAACATACTCTCTGCCGTCTCCAGGTATGTGATTATACACACCTTTTTCTATTGCATTTAACAAGGTTGTTTTTCCGTGGAACCCCCCACCTGTAATGGTTGTTATCCCTTTTTTTATACCCATCCCAGTTACCTGCTCTTTATTTTCCAGTGTCAGAGTAATTTTCATGGTTTCAGGTGCACTAAATTTTACTGCATTATTCATGGGTCTGTCATCTACAGAACTCTTTCTGGCCAAAATAGATCCTTCGGCTATAAAGGCAATTATATCTCTTTTTTTTATCTCATCTCTTATCATAGAAGCTTTTTCATTTACCTCTATATGCTTTTTCAAAGATTCAGTGTTTATATTCTCTTTTTTAAGTGTCCTTGGCATTTTTATAACTTCGTTAAAGATAAGATTTTGCGCTTCTTTACTTAGTATTGTTCTTCCCCTTGCAGGAAGGTTCACATAAAATCTAAAAGTTAAAATATCATCTTTTATATCCACGGAACTTCTTTTTATTATCTCCTGTCCTGGTGAAAGTATAGAAATATCGGCTCCTTTTATGCTTCTAGAGCTCTTTATTTTCCTTTTTCTGAGAGTATCTCCTATTTTCCTCAAAACATAGTCTTCAAAGGCAGTTTTTCTGGATTCTCTGTCATATAATTCTTTTTCATATCGATATTTTTTCAAATCTATTTCTATTGAAAAAAGAGAGGGAGATGCATATGGATCTCCCTGAACTCTTAAAATATTTAAAGTATAATCCGAAAATTTATAATTACCCTTTATATCGTTATAAGTCTTATAACTTTTCCCGTCTATTCTTTTTAATATAGTTTCTAAGTTTTTCAAAACAATCACCTACATTGTTACTGATATTATTCTAGACTCACCTATCTCCTTGTTCATAGTAACACCATAAAGAGTGTCAGATTCCTTCATAGTTTCTTTATTATGAGTGATCAGGATAAATTGTGATTTATCAGTAAACTCCTTTAATTTTCTTATTAATTTTTTTGTATTGGTTTCATCTAAGGCAGCCTCGATCTCATCGAAAAAAGTAAAAGGACTTGGTTTATACATAAATATAGCCATTATAAAGGCCACTGCCACCATTGATTTTTCCCCACCAGACAAAAGTGTTATTGACTGACGTTTCTTATTTCTGTATTTTACCAGAAGCTCTACTCCTGTTTCCTTGATGTTTTCGACATTTGTTAGCTCTAATTTCCCTTCTGAGTTGCTTAGTATCTCCCTGCACATATATCCGAAATTTTCATTTATAGATTTATAAGCTTCAAAGAATCTCATCTCTATAATATCCTCGATTTCTTTTATTAGTTCCCTTAAGGATTTTTCACTGCTTAGAAGGTCATTTCTCTGTCCCAAAACAAACTCATACTTGTTTTTTATCTCCTGAAATTCCTCTATAGCAAGAAGATTAACAGTCCCTAGGGATTTTATCCTAACTTCGAGCTTCAAAAGTTTTTCGGTTGCCTCTTTCAAATCTCCATCTACTACTTTACTTTCAGCTTCTACAAGTTCATTAAGTTTAACTTTTAGATTTTCTATTCCTATCTCTAGGTTCTCTCTCTTAGCAAATTCCTGTGACAATTTATTATTTTCTATTACTATTTTATTCTCGATATTTTTTACCTGTTTTATAAGCTCCCTTTCTTCTTTTTCTAGCTCACTATACCGGTTCTTCTTGCTTTTTATATCTAAAAACTCTTTTTCGTACCTCAGATTTTCATTTTCAAAGGATTTTTCCAGATAGTCGAGTTTTTCTGACAGTTCCTCTTTCCCCTTATAAAGTTTTTCAACTCTTTCAGAAAGACTGTTTCTCTGAATCTCCATCTCCTTATAAAGGTCCTTCTCTTTATAGAGCTCTCTTTGAATCTGTTTCAATTTTTCCTTGTTGTTCATATAGTTTATTTTTTTGTCTGAAAAATCATTTTTTATACTTTCTATCTCATCTTTCAGCTTTATAACTTTTTTATTGTCTTCTTCTATAGTAGTTCTAAGGTTGTTCATAACCTCTTCTACTTCAAGTTTTTTTCCGTGGGCATTTTTTTCCTGTTTCTTATATTCTGATATATAGAGCTCTTCTTCTTTGATCTCCATATCAACTATTTTCATACCCTTTACAAGTTTTTCATCTTTTGATTTCAAATCTTCCAAAAGTTCGGCCAGCTTTTTTACATCTATACGGAGTTTCTCTTTTAAGTCGTCCATTGTCATGAGTTCTTCTTCTGTTTTCTCCATGAGAGATGTAAGCTTGTTATATTCTTTTTCCTGTTTTTTATATTCTAAATTTAGCTTTTTCACAACCTCTGCCAGTTTTTTTATCTCTTTTTTTCTTTCAAAAATCTGAGAACTTGCAGACCTGAGATTTTCTCCACCGGTTATTCTTCCTCGTCCAGACAAAAGTTCACCGGAAATAGTTACAATATTTCCCCTGTGGACATTTGATTTTGAAATCCTAAGGGCTGTATCCATATCTTCAACAACCAAAAGATTTCCCAAAAGAAACTTCACAACTGATGCATATTTTTCAGGAAATTCCAAAAGGTCTGCAGCTATTCCTATGATGCCTTTTTCGTTAGGAGACTTTACCTCTCTCCCTGTTTTTATTGTATCAAATGCAAGGAAAGAGGCCCTTCCGGCTCTTTTTTCTTTTAAAAAATTTATACATTTCTTGGCTGTTTTGCTGTCCTTGACTATTATATCCTGCAGATTCCCAGGTATAGCAGCCTCTATCGCTCTTTCATACCTTTCAGGTATATTCACGAGAGAGATAAAGGCCCCTTCCACTCCCTCTATACCTGCATTTAGTATCTCCTTTACTCCCTTATAAAATCCCTCATTGTTTTCATCGAGTTTTACAAGGTTATCAAGTTTTGTTTTATTCATCTTGAGGTTATAATCTGTCTCCCTCATTTGGCTATGCACCTTATTCATATCCAGACTAACCTGAGTTATTTTTTCCTCCATAGCCTGGGTCTTGCCATCTATTCCTTTATATTCTTTTTCTTTTTCGCCGTGCTCTTTTCCTGATTTCTCAATTTCCAGATTATTTTTAGAGATCTTAGTCTTGTACTCTTCTATCTCTTCTTTCAGGGTTTCTATCTTTGAAAAACTGCTTTTCATTCTTCTAGAAGTATTTTCCGTCTCATTTATGAATTTTAACCTGTCTACCTCTAAAGTCATGAGTTTATCTTTTTTCATATTCAGTGAAAGTTCATTTTCTCTTTTTATCTCCTCTTTTTCAGAAATGAAAAGTTCAAATTTACTGTTTTCAGACTCCTGAGAAGTAAGTTCTTCTGATGTCACACTTTCTTTTATCTCTAGAGAACCTATTTCCCTTTCCTTTTCCAAAAATTTTTCTTCTAATTTTGATAGGGAATCTTTCTTTTCAACAAGCTCCCTTTCATAGGATTTTATTCTCTCAGTAAATATGGTTTTGTCGTTTATTATCTTATCTATATCTTTTTTAAGGTCGATATTCTTTTGAGTCATCGCCTCTATATCTTCGTTTAGATTTTCTCTTTCTCTGTTTGCCTTTTCCAGTTTTTCTTCTGAATATTCAAAGTTCTTTTGTTGCTCTTCTATTCCAGACTGGAGATTTTCAACAGTCTCGTTGATTCTGTCCAATCTCAGACTTTTTATCTCCAATTCTCTTTCGTATATGCCTTTTGCCAGCGAGTCTCTTTCACTTTGAAGTTCTCTGTATTTCAAAGCCTTTTCTGCCTGTTTTTCCACCCTGTTCTTATTTTCTTCCATCTCCCCTATAATAAGGTCGATTTTTTCTATCTCTCCTTGGACTTTTTCAAGTTTTTTTTCTGATTCTGTTTTTCTTATTTTTACTTTTTTAATACCTGCTGCTTCCTCTATAATCTCCTTTATCTCTTTGCTAGAAGACGAGATTATTCTTTCGACCTTACCCTGTCCTATGACAGAATAGGCACTCTTACCTACCCCGGTATCTAGGAAGAGTTCACTTATATCTTTAAGTCTAGCCTTAGTATCATTTATGAGGTACTGATTTTCTCCTGTTTTGTGAAGCCTTCGTGTAACCTTTATATCGTCTATCTCTAAGGGCAGTACCCTGTCAGAGTTGTCTATATACAGTGACACTTCAGCCAAACTTTTAGGTTTTTTATTTTTCCCTCCTGAGAAGATAACGTCCCTACTCTCTTTAGCCCTTATATTTTTATAGGACTGTTCTCCCAAAACCCAGAGGATGGCATCTAGTATATTGGACTTCCCACTGCCGTTAGGTCCTACTATAGAGGTTATCCCTGTGTTAAAGTCAAGGTTTATCTTCTCTGCAAATGACTTAAATCCATTTATTTCAACTGCTTTTAAGTGCATTTCCCACTCCCAATATTAAAGTATGTAATTGTCTAAATTTTCCTCTTCTGCATCACTTTTAAAAATCTTATCTATGTCTCGTTTACCTATTTTTATCTTCTTTTTATCTTCATAGGGAGCCTCAAACATGATATCTTTAAGTACTGTTTCAACTACAGCAGCAAGTCTTCTAGCCCCTATATTTTCCACACTTTCATTTAGTTCTATTGCTACCTCTGAGATTCTATCTATTGCCCCTGGTGTAAAATCAATCTCTACATCATCACTTCCCAATAGAAGTTTGTACTGTTGAATCAGATTGTACTCCACTGCTGTAAGTATTTTTATAAAGTCCTCTTTCTCTAGACTCTTAAGCTTTACCTTTACAGGAAATCTACCCTGAAGCTCAGGCATAAGATCAGACGGACTTGAAAGGGTAAACGCTCCTGCAGCTACGAATAAAATATGGTCTGTTTTTACAGCTCCGTATTTTGTCATCACAGTAGTACCTTCTACAATCGGAAGTATGTCTCTCTGAACTCCCTGCCTTGAGACCTCTCCTCTAGATGCTCCCTCTCTTTCTGCTATTTTGTCTATCTCATCTATAAATATTATCCCGTCCTCTTCTGTCATTTTTACAGCTTCAGGAATAAGACTTTCCATATCTATGCTCTTTTCTATTTCATCCTTCAGTATGTATTCCAATGCATCTTTTACTTTCAACTTTATTTTTTTAGCTTTTCCACCTGATGGAAAGCTTGACATAATATTTTCTATTATTCCCTGCATACCTTCATCTTGTGAATTACCAGCTGAAAAAACTTCAACAACAGGTGAGTCTGATTTTTTGGATTTTTCAAGCTCTACTTCTACTTCGGCATGCTTTCCATCTTTTATCTCTTGAATTATTTTTCCTTTTTCATCTGGATTAAGAGTGTCGTATGGTTTTATTAATTTTGCCACTTTTTCTAAAACCTGGGACATAAATTTTTCTCTCAAGTTTTCAATTTTTTCAGTTTTTATTTTCCTTATTGTTATCCCCACTAGGTCTTTTATCATACTCTCGACGTCTTTACCTACATATCCCACCTCTGTATACTTGGTGGCCTCTACTTTTAGAAATGGCGAGTCTGCTATTTTTGCAAGCCTTCTGGCAATCTCAGTTTTACCGACTCCTGTAGGTCCCATGAGAATGATATTTTTCGGAGTTATCTCCTTTCTCATTTCACTATCCTCTATAGCCTTCCTTCTGTATCTGTTTCTCAGGGATATTGCCACATTTTTCTTGGCTTCGTCCTGAGACACTATATATTTATCTAGTTGTTCTACTATCTCTCTAGGGGTTAATTTCTTCTCCATTATTTCCTCTCCTATTTTCCCAATTTATCTCATCAATTATATAATATTTAATTCTTTATTACAAGGATGATAGAGTATACAAAGCTTATTTTTTGTCAAAAAAGACAGGACCCTTCAGTCCTGCCTAGATTCTTTTATTCCAATATCTACTTTTTCCCCTAAAAACTTTGGTTGTGTATTTAAAATGTTCACATCTAAAAAAGCTTTTGCTTTTGCAAAAAACTCTCTCAGATAAACAGATTTCTTTTTAGGATCTTTTGCATTCAGAGCTATTACGTCTACTCCACGTTTTCTGCCGATATAGACGGCCCTTTCATTTTGAAATTTTTGAGATATTACAAGGTAACTCTTTTGTCCAAATACCTTGTGAGCTCTTATAACAGAGTCTAAAGTACGAAAACCAGCATAATCCAAAATCAATTTTTCTGATGGTATTCCCATTTTTAATAGGGTTTTTCTCATTCTCACAGGTTCATTATATTCCTTTTGGCTATTGTCTCCACTCAGTATGAGATATTCTACCTTTCCTTTCATAAGTGCATTATAAGCAGCTTCCATTCTGTACTTATAGAAATGATTTATCCCGCCGCCTATGATGTATTTACTGGTTCCTAAGACAAGTCCAACTTTTCTCTTGGGAATTTCTTCCACGTTTTCATAGACATAATTCTTTGAAAAAAACTTTATCGAGAGATTGCTTATACAAAGAAACATAACCGGTATTAAAAATATATAAAATATCCCTTTTAAAAGTTTTTTCATACTTATCCCCTGTGTTTTTTTATTATTCTTTGCCTGATAATTAGCTACAAATTTACCTGCCTGCGACTTATAAATTTATTAGAAATTATTCTTTATAAAATATCCACATCTATATTTTAACCTTTATCTTAAATTTAGACAATTTATTTTAACTATTTTTCCAAACAGAAAACTCGGCCATTATAGCTTCAACAACTGCCCCACCTATACACCTGGCCTTGTCCGATATAGTATAGCAGTTTTTCACTTGATTATTTCTTGGGTCCACATCAGCCATTTTAAGTCCTTTTTTTATAATTATCCCCTCAGGAAGTATCCCTCTCAGCACTCCTGATATCTGGCTCTTTACATTGGTTTCTCCAACTATAGCGATAGTTTCCCCTTTTGAAACTATATCACCGATATTTTTTAGTGTCTTTAACAATCCATCTGCCGGAGAATGGATAACCCTCTCAACAGAATAACCACCTATACTCCCTGGATTTCCAGTATTTGCAAGGGCTTCTCCGCCATATATAAGTCTTCCAAGATCATGTCCTCTCATGGTTTCAACCACTACATGACAGTCTTTTCCCGCAGTGAATCCTGGTCCTAGAGCTATCACCAGAGGAGCCATATTTATATTTGTACCTAGATTTTTTTTGGCAATTATTGCATCTACAACTACGTGAGGCTTCAGCTCTTTTATCGATCTTCCATCAGGATCTATCAGTACAGGTATCTTATTGTCTTTTGATTCTTCTATGGCCTCCTTAGAGGATGACACGAGAACTCCTTTTATTCCTTCTACAAGGGATTCTTTCTTATAGACAGCCTCTGAAAACGACACTTTTCTTCTTATGGATGTGGGTTTTTCACTCTCTAAAACCACAACTTCCATCCCACATCTCTTTAATTTGTGGGCCACCCCTGTTGCTATATCTCCGCCACCTCTAACTATCACCCTGCATCTTTTCATATATCTCCTCCAAGTCCTCAAAACTGTCTATATCCTTAAATAAAAGGCTGTCATCAAAGTAAACCTTATTTATTTGTGATGATCTTTTTATTATTTCTCTTCCGCCTGTATCTCCTTCTATTTTCAGGAGTTCTGTTTTTTTCTCCTGAGGAAAAAATACAGGGGTACTTTTTTGCCCGTCAGTTACAGGTAAGGTTATTATGTTTTTTTTATAAAACTCCCACATAAGTCCTAAAACTACCTCTTTAGAAAGCAGAGGCTGGTCAACAGTAAAGAAAACAATGCTTTCTCCTGTACTATGAGATACTCCGAGTTTTACACTTTCACTCTGACCTAAATTAGAATTATCATTTTGTATATATTTTACCTTGTATTTTTCAGCTGATTTTTCAGTTGCTTTATCTTTTCCTACCAATATAATTTCGTGGAATTCAATGCCTGAAATAATTTTCAAAATTCTTTCTAGCATTGTTTCTCCCTGAAACTTTATAAAAAGTTTATTTTCACCCATACGTTTGGAAAAACCAGAGGCCATAATAACAGCACTGACCTTATTATATCGATAAATTTCCCCATATTGCAAGTTTCCCATATAGATTTTTTCATCATATCTAGTTTTACAATGCTTTAGCGCCGTTTCAAAGGAATCCAGTTCTTTTATCTTGTCTAGAAAAATAATTTTTTCATATATCGGACCCTTTTTTTCGATTATATAACTGTTATTTTCATCTCCGACTTTTCCAAAAGCCATTAAAAGAATTTCCCTTATGCTTATTCTTTCACCTGTAGATTCTTTATTAATTTCAAAAACAAGGCCGGTTTTATCACCAGTGACAGTGATTATATCTTCTTTTTTCATTTCAAAAAATTCCACTGCCATCCCCTCCCTGTCAAATTATTTATATGAATCAAATTACTACTGAATATCTGAAAGAATTTTTCCTAAATTACTGACTTTATTTAAAGTTCCGTTACTTTTCCTTGATGAAAAGTAACCAAAAATCAAGGCCTGTGAAAAATCAGCTAAATAACCTTGAAAATCCAAGAAAAACTCGAAACTCGCTACGCTCAGACAGTCGATTTTTTCTAGAGATTTCTTTCACTCATTCTTAACGCTGATTTTGTCAATGGCCGAAGAGTTTAAAAAATTTAGAATATTGGAAATCTAAATGTGCTAATGCGCATTCTTTTAATTTGGGCTGATATTATTTTTTATGTCTTTTGAATTTTCAAGTCGCAGGGCTTATACAGGAAAGAACCTGCACTCAGCCGTCCTACAGAATAAGTTCCGCAGGGAACCGAGGACTGTAGCTTACAAAGGCGATAAAAGAAATATCTACTTCTTAGACATTTGAAAATTCTTGAACTTTTGGTTATGCCCTGACCGAAGGGAGGAAATGCCCTTGGGGTGCTTTTCTTTCAAGAGAAAAGTAACGAATCCCGATAAATTCAATAATTTAATACAAAATAAAAATAGTAGCCTAAACTGTTTAATAACGTTTTTTAACTTTTTATTAAAAAGAAAATAAACTCTTATTTTTTTAATACAAGACCCCTATAAATTATAGGGGTCAATTTTTTACATATTTTCCATCATACCCAAAAGAACTTTTTCAGCTGTTATGGGAAGTTTTCTTATTCTTACTCCTGTGGCATTATATACTGCATCTGCTATGGCAGGAGCAGGTGTATTTACCACTACTTCTCCTATGGATTTAGCTCCAAATGGACCTGTAGGCTCGTGGGAATAGACAAATTCCACTGCCATATTTTTTATATCCCTTCTGCAAGGTATCTTGTACTGCATAAGGGTGTCATTTTTTACCCTTCCCTTGCTGTCGTACTGTATGTCTTCATAAAGAGCAAGGCCTATTCCCTGGGCTGTTCCACCCTCTACCTGTACTCTTGCCAGATTTGGATTTATAGGCAACCCACAGTCAACCACAGATAAAAAGTCTAGTACTTCTACCTCTCCAGTCTCTGGGTCTACCTCTACCTCTGTAAATCCTGCTATGAATGGTGGCGGAGAACTTTCTCCCCCCCATGTTCCTGTCACAGTTATCTGATTTTTCCCTTCAAAGGAAATAAGCCTGTTTGCCAAATCCTCTAAGGAAATTTTCTCACCATTTTCAGTTTCCACATTCTCTCCGTCAAAGATGATCTGGTCATCTGAGACTTTTAGTATTTCTGAAGCTCCATTTATTATCTCTGTCCTCATTTTATTGGCAGCTATTATAACTGCATTTCCTGTTACATAGGTACCGCTAGATGCATATGCACCAGGATCATATGGAGAGACATCAGTATCGGCTGAGTTTAATATTATCTTGTCTATTCCGCATTCTAAAACCTCTGCTGCCATCTGAGTCAGAACTGTATCACTACCCTGACCCATATCTGTGACTCCTAGAAACAAAGTATAAGTTCCGTCGTCTCCAAGTTTTATTGTTGCTGAAGCAGTATCTATTCCAGCTATACCAGAACCCTGCATGGTTACAGCCATTCCAGCAGATCTAATCTTACCGTTTTCAGTGACTCTAGAAGGATATCTTTCATCCCACCCAAAGATTTCCTTTCCCTTTTCGACACATTTTTTTATGTCACCGCTGACTATATATTTTTCAGGTGCAGGTTCCACCAGGTTTTTTTCTCTTATTACAGTAGGGTCTATACCCAGTTTTTTAGCAAGTTCATTTATGGCAGATTCCACTGCAAATGTTCCCTGAGTGGCACCGTATCCTCTAAAGGCTCCTCCAGGCATGGTATTGGTATATACGATTTTGGCATCATATTTCACAGCTGCCTTGTCGTATAGAGGTGAGGTTTTAAATGCCACCAGTTTAGTCACTGTAGGGGCATGTTCTCCATAGGCTCCTGTATTAGAAAGTATATCTATACTAAACCCCTTTATATTACCCTCTAAATCTGATCCCATCTTTACCTTTAATCTCATTCCATGTCTAGAGGTTGTGCATGTATGAGTCTCACTTCTGTTATATATCAGTTTAGCAGGTTTACCGGTTTTAAGAGTTACAATAGCTGGAAAAATTTCAGTGGCAGCTGTCTGCTTTCCTCCGAATCCTCCACCTATTCTTGGCTTTATTACTCTTATTTTGCTTCTCGGGATCTCTAGTGCCCTTGCCAGATGCCTTCTTACGTGGAAGGGTATTTGCGTAGAACTTATTACACAGAGTCTCCCGTTGGCATCTAAATAAGTTGAGCTTCTATATGTCTCCATCATTGCATGGATTTGGGGCTGAGTATAATATGTTTCCTCTATTATTACATCACTCTCTGTAAAGGCTTTTTCTAAATCTCCATTTTCTATAACATAACTAGATGCAATGTTTCTCTCTCTCTCCATCCCTATGTCAAAATTCTGATGAACATCCTCTTTGTGAACCAAGACAGGATTATCCACAGCTTTTTCATAATCAAGCACTGCGTCTAAAACATCATACTGAACTTTTATGAGGTTCATAGCCTTAACAGCTGTCTTTTCATCTACAGCTGCTATTATGGCAACCTCATCTCCTACATATCTCACATATTCATCTAATATTCTTCTGTCATATGGAGACGGCTCAGGATAAGACTGCCCTGCCAGAGTAAATTTTGTCATAGGCACATCTTCATGTGTTAAGATACATTCTACACCTGGTACTTTTTCAGCTATACTTTTATCTATATTTATTATTTTAGCCGAAGCATGAGGACTTCTCAGAATTTTTATTATAAGTGGGTTATTATTGATACTTAGATCATCTGTGTAGACAGGTCTTCCTGTTATGACCCCTATACCGTCTACTTTTTTGATCCCCTGACTTACTATTTTCATCTAGCTCTCTACCCCCATATATTTTTTTATCGCCCTCAACTGAGAGACATACCCTGTGCATCTGCATAGGTTACCATTGAGATAATGGACTATATCCTCTTCAGTTGGATTTTCTAGTTCTTTTTTCATTGCAAGCACAGTCATTGTAAATCCCGGAGCACAAAATCCGCACTGCTCTGCTCCTTCTCCTGCCATAAATTCTGCAAATTCCAAAGCGTCTTTTTGAAGTGCCTCTATAGTTGTTATATTTTTCCCGGATACTCTCACACTTAGTGTAGAGCAGGAAAGTACCGGCTTTTCCTCTACCCATACTGTGCATAGTCCGCAAGACCCAGTATCGCAGCCTTTTTTCACACTTAAAAAACCGTATCTTCTCAGGGTATCCACCAGATATTCATCACACTCTATATTAAAATTCATCTTTCTTCCGTTTACTGTTACATCTATATTCATTACATTACCTCCATTAGAGCTCTTTTCAGCATAACTTTGCAAACAGCCTTTCTGTACTTCCCAGAGGCTCTCATATTGTCTCCAAAGGTAAGCTCCTCTGAGGCTACCTGACATATATCTTCAATATTGTCTTCTGTTAATCCATCTGTATTTATTTTCTCCATTGCTTTAGCAGCCAAAACAGCTTTTCCAGGTCTTGCTCCAACTGCAATTCTTATTCCATCAACTAAGTTAGCTGCTACTACATTTAATACTGCATAGTCACTGTTACTCTTTCTTATAGTCTGAAAACTACCCTTGGCAGGCTTGTTTTTAATCAAAATCTTAACCAAAATATCCTGTTTTATATCTGATTCTAAAAATTTATCAAGTGGCATCTCTCCTGCATTAAAAAGAACTACAGAAGTGTCTAAAGCCAATAATGCAGGGATAAAATCAGAAAACCCGTATTTAGAGAAAACTGTAGCACCAGCAGTTACTACATTCCGAAGCTGTACTCCTACTATATCCTCTACAGAACAAGCTACTATCCCACTGAATTTTTTTTTCAAAATATCACTGGTTTCGATATCTCTGAATGTTGTCATTGCACCGATTTCAATATTTTCCCCCTCCTCTTTTATAAAGGAAAGATCTAACGCTGACAGATCTATAGCCGTAGACAGACGTCTGTTCCCCATCTTAATGTAAGCGGTACCTCCCAAAATTGCATTGTTCTTGTTTTTTACTAGCATATCATAAGCCTCTTCTAGAGATGAAGCTAAAAGATATTTTGAAAAAGTAAACAATTTAAAACCTCCTACCTAAAACCTTATAATAAAAAACACCTATCTCTTCATTTTTAAGTGAAGAAAATAGGTGCTTATTCCACTATTTTTCTCTTCACTCATAGTTAAGTCATTTACGGCAACTTTGTAGAGACGCCTATCCATATTATAGGCATATATGAGTGTAACAATACAAAACATTATAACACGAAGAAAGCTTTTTAACAACTTCATAGACCCATCTCATACGAAATTTTATTAAAAATTTATTTTCCAAAAGAGCAGTTGGGATATCTGCATTCATCACAATTCTGACAGAGACCCCCGCTGCCGTATCTCATTATGTCCTCTTTTTTAATTTTTTCTCCTGCGAGAACTCTAGGAAGTATCAAATCAAATACAGTTCTTTTGCTATACATTACGCATCCGGGAAGTCCCATTATTACAGTATTTTCCAGATAAGACAAAAGAAACATCGATCCCGGAAGCACAGGAGAACCATAGCTTACAAGCTCTCCTCCCATCTCTATAATTGAACCAGGTGTGAGATCGTCAGGATCTACAGACATTCCACCTGTGCATATTATCATATCTACTGAATCTTCTAAGTGGGTTTTTATAGCATTTTTTATCTTTTCCCTTTCGTCAGGTACGATTATCTGAGACGTTACTTCACAATCATATTCCTTTAGCTTTTCCCTAACTACCGGTCCAAATTTATCAGATATCCTGTTGTTGTATACTTCACTTCCTGTTGTGACTATCCCAACCCTCATCTTTTGAAACTCTTCTACATTTATTATTTTATCAGTTGCTAGCTTTTTAGCTGCTTCCATCTTTTTTTTATCTATTACTAGGGGTATGACCCTCGCCCCGCCAATTATATCTCCTTTTTTAACTGGGATATTCTCAGGTAAGGTGGCAAAGGATATCTCTCCTAGCATATTTATTTCAAATAGTTTCTCCTTATCCACTTTGAGAAGGCCATCTTTTGATGCATAAAAATTTATTTTCCCCTCTTTTATCTCATCACTTAAATAAACGTTTTTTCCGCAGCCTATTTCACCTAAAATTACTGCAGCATCATTTTCATGAAGTTCGTCTTTTCCAAGTTCAAATATATATATGTGGTCTTTCCCAAGACTTCTGAGTTTTTCTACATCTTCTTCTCTTATTATATGTCCTTTTTTAAATGCCCTGCCCTTAAACTTGCCTGGAACGATCTCTGTTATATCGTGGGAAATAATATGCCCTACGGCATCAGTTGTTTTTATCTTTTTCACAAATTTTCTCCTTGTATTTTTACTTTTTTCACTTCAAACATATGTTTGCCGCTCTTTTGATTTTTGATTTTCAAAATTTCAGCCATTATTCCCAAGGCTATTTCATTGGGCTCTCCACTTGATATGTCAAGACCTATAGGAGAATAAACTTTTTCAAGTTTTTTTATGCTTATTCCTTCATTTATAAGTTCTTTGTATGTATCAGTTATTTTTTTACGACTTCCTATCATACCGATATATGCCAATTTTTTTTCTAGGACTGCCTTGAGGGCCACCTTGTCACAGGCGTGTCCCCTGGTAACAATGACAACATAAGATCCGTCATCTAAGGAATATTTTTCCAATATTTTTCCTATATCCCCCCATAATAGTTCGTCTGCATGGGGAAACCTTTTTCTATCGACATATTCTTCTCTATCATCTATTATGACTGTATACATATTTAAAAATTTACCCAGCTTATAAAGCTCATTCCCTAAGTGGCCTCCGCCTACTATTATAAGTTTTTTTCTTTTTTCAAAAACTTTTACATATCCTTTTACTCTTCCTCCACATTTCATATGAAGTTCCCCATCTTCTATTAGTTCAAAATCAAATTTTCTGTTTTTACCTTCCTCTATAGCCTCTAGTGCAGAATTTATAACCTGATACTCCAAATTTCCACCGCCGATTGTTCCCTCTATACTGCCGTCCTCAAATACTCCCATTATAGAACCTGACTTCCCTGGACTAGATCCCTCTACTTCTATCAAGGTCACAAGAGCAGCTTTTTCACCTTTTTCTATTCTTTTAGCAATTTCCATCATTAATCTGCCTTCCATATCTATCTCTCCCTATTTAAAGATCTTTTTATTATACTTTTACTTTTTTAACATAAACAATTATATCCTAAATCTCCAAAATGGACAAATCTATACTGACTTATATCTCTAAGATTTAAATCAGATAAACTTCAAATAACAAATCATTCAAAAAAATTACGAACATATGCACTACTATATATTAATTTTTAGGTCATAATATACACCATATATACATCGGTGCTTTACTCATATATTATTTGAAAATGGATAACACTAGCATAATTTAGATTTATTGTATATTATGTATATAGTGAATATAAAGTTTAATTGCCTATTATATCTACTATTTTTATAAAACAAAAATTAATTTTTAATAGAACAAATAAGATTTTGGAGGGGCATTTATGGAAGAAAAAGTACTTGTTGTAAAAAAAGGGTTGTGTAAGGGCTGTGAAATCTGTGTTGAATTCTGTCCAAAGGATGTTTTGGACATGAAAGATGGAAAAGTCAATGTTAAAAATATCAGTGCATGCATACAGTGTAATATGTGTGGTAAACTATGTCCTGATTATGCTATCGGTATTAGGAGGAATGGATAATGAGCAAAATTAAGTTTATGCAAGGAAACGAAGCGTGTGTTGAAGGTGCAATCGCTGCTGGAATGAAATTTTTTGCAGGATATCCTATCACACCGTCAACTGAAGTTATGGAAAAATCTGCTGAAATGCTTCCTAAAGTTGAAGGAAAATTTATTCAGATGGAAGATGAGATTGCCGGTATAGCTGCTGCAATCGGTGGATCAATTGCAGGATCAAAGTCTATGACTGCAACAAGCGGACCTGGATTCTCACTTAAAATGGAAAACCTAGGATATGCAGTAATCGCCGAGATTCCTTTAGTTGTAGTAAACGTTCAGAGAAACGGGCCAAGTACAGGTCTTCCTACATCACCATCTCAAGGAGATATGATGCAGGCTAAATGGGGAACTCACGGTGACCATCCTGTAATTGCTCTTTCACCATCTACAGTGCAAGAGTGCTATTCTCTTACAGCTAGAGCCTTCAACCTTGCTGAAAAATATAGAATGCCTGTTCTTTTCATGCTAGATGAGGTTGTTGGACATATGAGAGAAAAAGTGGTTTTAGACACGACTCTTATTGAGGAAATAGTAGACAGAGCGAAGCCTGCAAAAGACGATGCTTCTTATCTTCCTTACGGAGTTTCAGGAGACGAACTTGTTCCTAAAATGTCTTCATTTGGGGAGGGACACAGATACCATATCACAGGTCTTGTGCATGACGAGACAGGTTTCCCTACAAACAGTACAAAAGTAGCAGATAAGTTAATGACAAGATTAATGGATAAAGTTGAAAAAAATAAAGATGACATTATTCAGTATGAAGAGTACATGATGGAAGATGCTGAATATGTTATATTCTCTTATGGAAGTACAGCCAGATCTTCAAAGCAGGCGGTTATGGACCTTAGAGAAAAAGGTATAAAAGTAGGACTATTCAGAGCCATTACAATCTGGCCTTTCCCTGAGGATAGAATCAGAGAATTAGCTCAAAAATCAAAAGGAATTCTTGTGGCTGAGATGAACCTTGGACAGATGGTACTTGAGGTTGAGCGTATTGCCAACGGAAGCTGTCCTGTAAAATTAATGGGTAAAGGTAACGGAGAGTTCATAAGCCCTGCTGAAATAGTTGAAAAATTTGGGGAGGTAATGTAATAATGGATACTTGCAAAAATAAAAGCTATTATAGAGAAGATAAATTACCTCACATCTGGTGTCCTGGATGTGCTCACGGTATAGTAATGCACGCACTGGTTAACGCCATAGAAAATATAGGTCTAAATAAAGACGACGTATGTGTAGTATCTGGGATAGGATGTTCATCTAGAGCTCCTGGATATTTAGACTTCAACACTTTACATACTACTCACGGAAGATCTCTTGCATTTGCTACAGGGATAAAGATGGCAAAACCTGGTATGAAAGTAATCGCACTAGGAGGAGACGGTGACTTCACTGCAATCGGAGGTAACCACTTAATCCATGCTGCAAGAAGAAACATCGACATCGCAGCAATTATTTTTAACAACAACATCTACGGAATGACAGGAGGTCAATTCTCTCCTACTACTCCTGTTGGTGATTATGCTACTACGACTCCTACTGGAAATATCGATCCGAACTTTGATATAGTAAAGCTTGTAGACGGTGCCGGAGCTAGTTATGTTGCAAGAGGTACTGCATATCACTTTGATGCTCTTGTAAAATTATTTGAAAATGCCATCAACCACAAAGGATTCTCTCTTGTAGAGGCAGTAAGTACTTGTCCTACAAGTTACGGAAGAAAAAACAAAGGATTCAAGGGAAATCCTGCAGCTATGCTTAAGTATATGAGAGACAACACTGTCCCTGTGGCTGCTGTTGCAAAACTTCCAAAGGAAAAAGTAGAAGGAAAGCTTGTTATCGGAGAATTCAAAAATGAGCAGAGACCTGAGTACACAGAAGAATATCAAAAAATCATAGATAAAGTAAGAGGGGTGTAAGAAATGGCAAAGGAAATCAGATTAAGCGGTTCAGGTGGACAGGGTCTTATTTTGGCAGGTATCATCCTTGCAGAAGCTGCCTTACATCAGGGTAAAGTAGCTGTTCAGTCACAATCTTACGGTCCTGAGGCAAGAGGAGGAGCCAGTAAGTCAGAGGTAATCATAAGCGATACTGAGATTCTTTACCCGAAGGTAAATCATGCTGATATATTTCTTTCACTGACTCAGAAATCTTTTGACACATACGGAAGTGGAAACAAAGAAAATTGTATCATAGTAATCGATTCAAGTGTTAAGACTCCAGAAGGTTTAAATGTAATCAAACTTCCTATTCTTGAAACCGCTAAGGAAAAAGTAGGAAACTCAATAGTTGCAAATATTGTATCTCTAGGTGCCATACAGGCAGCTACAAATATTGTAGACAGAGATGTTCTAGAAGAGACTATCCTTGGAAGAGTTCCTGCCCATGTAAAAGAATTAAATAAAAAGGCATTCCAGGCTGGTATTGATTTAGTTAAAAACGCAAAATAATATTTATAAAGTATAGGGGCTCTCACAGAGGGCCCCTTTTTGATACTATTTTTTCATCTCAATATCCAAAATTTAAAAATAATATAACCAGCTTAGGTGTTTACTTTTATTGCAAAATAAAGTATTGAATTTATCGGGATTCGTTACTTTTCTCTTGAAAGAAAAGTACCCCAAGAGTGTTTCCTCCCTTCGGTCAGGGCATAACCAAAAATCAAGGCCTGTGAAAAATCAGCTAAATAACCTTGAAAATCCAAGAAAAGTAATGAGACTCAGAAAACAAGTTTCTGAGAACCAGAAAATATACTCGTATAACTCGTTATTTTATGGTCACTCGCTTCGCTCAGACAGTTGATTTTTTCTAGAGACTTCTCTCAGTCATTCTTAACGCTTATTTTATCAATGATCAAAAACTTAAAAAAAACTTTTGTGTGAATAAACCTTGGTAAACCTTTGCGCTTACTTCTCAAGTGATAACATATGGTTTTAAATTTTTTTGAATTTCAAGTCGCAGGGCTTATACAGGAAAGAGCCCGCACTCAGCCGTCCTACAGAATAAGTTCCGCAGGGAACTGAGGACTGTAGCTTACAAAGGCGATAAAAGAAATATATACTTCCTAGACATTTGAAAATTCTTGATTTTCTTTGGTTACTTTCTTTTATCAAGAAAAGAAAGTAACACAGGTTTTCAGATAAATTAAGTAATTTATAAGAATTGTTCTTGGGTAGTAATTTGAGCTAACTGATATTTATGACTGAGTCCAGTAATATAAAAAACGCGCAACAATGCGCGTTTTTTATATTAAAATTATTATGCATTTTTCAATTTTGCTTCAGTTTCCTTTTCCTCAACTTCATCTTGAGGTAAAACAATATTTAGTATCAAAGCAATGGCTCCAGATACCACTATTCCTGATCCACCAAAAATAAGCTGAATCGTCTTAGGAAAGTGAGCAAGTGCTTCTGGTACACTTCCAAGTCCGAATCCAAGTCCTAATGAAACGGCGATTATAACACTATTTCTACCTTCAAGTTTATCCTTTGTTATAAGATTGATTCCGCTTATTGATATCATTGCAAATATCATAACCAGACTTCCGCCTATAACACTTGGGGGGATAATTGTGAACAGTGCACCAATTTTTGGAATAAAAGCTCCCATAACTAGTAATGACGCTCCCACTGCTACTACGTGTCTGCTCATTATTCCAGTCATAGCAACAAGACCTGTATTTTGGCTAAAGGATGTTGTAGGAAGAATACTAAATGCAGAAGCTAAAGCACTACCAAAACCGTCTGCCATAATTCCTCCAGAAAGCTCTCTATCTGTTGTTTCTCTTCCTGCTCCACCCATAGTTACACCTGACATATCTCCTACAGTCTCAACTGCAGAAACTACAAACATGAGAACCATAGCTAGTATTGCATCAATATGAAAAGCAAATCCGTAAGTAAAAGGCTTTGGAACTATGAAAAAGTTTGCCTGAGATACAGCCCCTAAGTCAACCTTTCCAAAAAGAGCTGCAACAAAAAATCCTACAATAGTTCCTATAACAACTGATGCCGTGCTTGTTATTCCCTTAGTAAACTGCTTAAAGAAAATTACAGTAAGGAGAACTATCATTCCTATTGTCATGTTAACAGGAGAGCCAAAGTCTGCTGCTCCTACTCCACCTGCAAAATACTTTATTCCTACTGGAAGAAGTGATAAACCTATTGAAAGAACAACCACACCTGTAACGATAGGCGGGAAAAATTTTCTTATTTTACCAATAACCGATCCCAGAAGAGCTTCAAATATACCACCTACAAGGGCAGCTCCTAAAACCGCTTCAAATCCGTATTTAGTCCCGATAGATATGGCCACTGGTACAAAGGCAAAACTGGTACCAACTACAACTGGAAGTTTAGCCCCTATAGGACCTAAACTGTAAGCCTGAATCATAGTGTTTAATCCCGCTACTAGCATTGTACACTGAATAAGGAATGTCTTTTGTTCCTGAGGAAGACCTAAAACCCCAGATACAATAATAATCGGTGTAAGATTACTGACGAACATAGCTAAAATATGCTGAAGTCCCAAAGGAAATGCTACTTTTAACGGTGGTACTCCGTCCAAGTGATAAGGTGACGTGTTTTTCATTGATTAACTCCTCCTAAAACCTTAATTTTACTCATATAACGTCACAGAAGAAAATAAAAAAAGTTATTTTCCTCCTATAAGTGAAAGAAAATAACCCAGTGCACCCTAAACTATGCCTGTTTTATCTTTTCACTCATAGTAGCTAATTTACGGTTAGCTGTAGAGACTCCCGACCATATTTCGGAATTATACGAGTGTTATTTTTTTTTGATTTTACCTAAAACAATATACCACATTAAAGAAAAAAAATCAAATAAAGTGAAAATTATAATTTGACCTTATAACACTCCTCAAGGAGTCCCTCTAAAAGTTTAACTGATCTCTCTACCGTCACCCCTTCTATCAATCCGTCACTTTTATCAATTATTTCATCCTCAGAAAATGCTTCATCATTTTCATCTTTTATTCCAACATTTGTAAAACGAAGATCTGGATCAATAAGAGTAAAAATTAAAAACTCTTCTCCAACTTTATAGATACATCTATTTCTAGATAATATTATTCTGGCCCCTTTTTGAAGAACTCCATTTAGTCGTTCCATTATCTCTTTTCTTTCCATATCGTAAAAATACTCTTTTTTAGGAAGAAAGTATATCTCGTTTTCCATCTCCATGGCTTCTAATATTTTATCAAACATCCTGACCACCTCTATATACATTTTACCTTTTACACGAATTTGTTCCTTCAAAAAATTAAAAACTTAAAGATAAATCTCCAAATTTTAATTTATATTTATTACACCAGAGGCAGTCTGGCTTTTCTTTTCCCTAGATACTCTTCAAAGGCTTCCCTGAAATATCTCATACCAATCTTTATCTCATTCTCATCTACTCCTGCGAAACTAATTCTAAGATAGGGACTCAGATCATTCTTCTGATAAAATACCCTTCCTGGTAAAAAAGACACACCTTTTTTAAGGGCGAGATTATAGAATTTTTCACTATCCATCCACTCTGGTATTTTTAGCCAGAAGAAAAGTCCGCCTTCAGCCTCATAAACAATTTTAAGCTGAGGTATCTTTTGAATTTCTTCTTTCATATAAATATATCTTTGGGCAAAAATTTTTCTGATTGAATCAAGATGACTATAAATACATCCTTCTTTCATATAGTGATGAAAAGCCCTCTGATTCAGACCTGAGCTGGATATATCCGCCATATATTTAACAGAAACTGCTGTTTCTATGAGTTCTTTTGGAAGTGCCATAAATGCAAGTCTTAGACCTGGCATGAAAATTTTTGAAAAACTCTTTATGTAAATCACTTTTTCTTTTTCATCTATACTTTTTAGACTCAAAGGATTATTTTCTCCGTAATATATTTCAGACATACAGTCATCTTCTACAATAAAAATATTATCTTTTGACGCTATTTTCAAAAGTTTTTCTTTTTTTATTTGACTCCAGCATATACCTGTGGGATTGTGATAATTCATCATAGTATAGATAAATTTTACATCCCTTTCTTTTTCAAGAGTGGATTTTAACTTCTTCATATCCATACCATCTTTTTCTAATGGTATTGTTATTATATGTGCTCCTGCCTTTTTAAAAGAAGAAACCGCACCTGCATAAGTTGGTCCTTCAACTATAATCTTGTCTCCAGGTTTCAAGAGCATTTTACCAATTATATCTATGGCCTGCTGAGAACCAGATACTATCTGTATATTATCGGTCTTTATTTCTTTTTTATTTAAGTATCTTGATATCTCTTCCCGAAGAGGTCCGTAACCCTTTGGATCCTGATATGAAAACACCTCTCCCCCGTCTCTTTCTAAGACAAAATTTATGGCGTCTTTAAAATCCTTCAAAGGAAAAAGTTCCGAGGACGGAGTCGCACTCGCAAAATTTATAACTTTCCCTAAATCTAGCTGACTGTAATTTATCCCTTGGTCTCCCTCTTCCTCAAAATGAAATTTTTCAGGAAGTTTTTCTGATGTTACATAGCATCCACTCCCTACTATTTTATACAGATACCCCTCTTTTTCTAACATATCGTAGGCCTTTACAATTGTAGAGGAATTGACTGAAAGAGCTAAAGATGCCGCCCTTATGGTTAGAAGCTTATGATCTCTTTCAAATTTACCCTCTTGAATCATCTTTTTTATTCCATCAAAAACCTGTATATATAGTTTATCTCCTGTTTTTTTTTCAACTTTAAAATCAAACAATAGTCTTCTCCCTTGTACATTGTATCGTTACAATTCATTTTTTATTACGTTGACAGTGCCTTTATAATATTAGATAATCAACCTGTATCAAGCAAAAATATATTTGCTACGATACAATTATAACATTTTGTATCGTTTTATAAAAGGGGGAAGTCATGGAAAACAATAGGTATGAATTAAACAAAAATCTTGCTCAGATGTTAAAGGGTGGAGTAATTATGGATGTCATAAATGCTGAGCAGGCTAAAATTGCAGAAGACGCAGGAGCATGTGCAGTTATGGCTCTTGAAAGAGTGCCGGCAGATATAAGGGCGGCTGGGGGAGTGTCACGAATGTCAGATCCTAAAATGGTAAAAGAGATACAGGCTGCAGTTTCTATCCCTGTCATGGCAAAGGTTAGGATAGGACACTTTGTAGAAGCACAAATTTTAGAGGCTATAGAGGTTGATTATATAGATGAGAGTGAGGTATTGACTCCTGCAGATGATAGGCTGCACATAGACAAGTCAAAATTTAAGGTTCCCTTTGTCTGCGGAGCAAAAAATCTAGGAGAAGCTCTCAGAAGAATTGCAGAAGGAGCATCAATGATAAGAACAAAAGGTGAACCAGGTACAGGAGATGTAGTAGAGGCAGTGAAACATATGAGGTCAATGAACTCTGAAATAGCAAGAATAAGCTCTATGACCAGCGATGAGATATATAATGTCGCCAAAGAACTAGGAGCTCCTTTAGACATTGTTAGAAATGTTCATGAAACTGGAAAGCTTCCTGTGGTGAATTTTGCCGCTGGAGGAGTAGCAACTCCTGCAGATGCCGCACTTATGATGCAGCTTGGTTGTGACGGAGTTTTTGTGGGATCAGGGATATTTAAATCTGGAGATCCTAAAAAAAGAGCTGCTGCAATTGTAAAAGCTGTGACAAATTACAATGATCCGAAAATACTGGCAGAAATCTCTGAAGATATTGGGGAAGCCATGGTTGGTATAGGTATACATTCTTTGGGAGAAGAGGAAAAAATGTCAGAAAGAGGGTGGTAGTATGAAGATCGGAGTTCTAGCATTACAGGGAGCTTTTAAAGAGCATATAGAAATATTAAATAAACTTGGTGTAAAAGGAGTAGAAGTCCGAAAAAAAGAGGACCTTAAAAGTATACAAGGTATCATTCTTCCAGGTGGAGAAAGCACTGCAATGGGAAAACTTCTAGTTGACCTGGATATTATGAGCACCTTAAAAGATATGATAAAAAATGGCTTTCCTGTCTATGGTACCTGTGCAGGTATGATTCTTCTTGCAAAATCTCTGTCTAATGATAAGAAGGTTCACTTGGGGGTTATGGATATTGTTGTAAAAAGAAATGCCTATGGAAGACAGTTGGGAAGCTTCGCATGTAAGGCACCGGTGGTAGGTGTCGGAAAGGACGTTGAGATGGTCTTTATACGTGCCCCGTATATAAAGACTTGCGGTGAGGGTATAGAGGTTTTGGCAGAGATAGATAAAAATATAGTCGCTGCAAGACAAGAAAATATCCTAGTAAGTTCATTCCATCCCGAGCTTACTTCTGATTATAGAATGCATCAGTTTTTTATCGATCATCTAGTAAAAAAATATAGCTAGCCTAAAGGCTAGCTTTTTGATTTATTTTTAGAGACCTAAAAAATCAGACGGATTTAGAGGCTGTTCCTCATATCTTACCTCATAATGGAGATGCGGCCCAGTACTTCTCCCTGTATTTCCTGTTTTTGCTATGATACTTCCTTTGTCTACAAAATCATTTTCTTTTACATTATAACTGCTAAGATGCCCAAATCTTGTGGAATAACCATCTCCGTGATCTATTATAACTGTTTTTCCATATCCCCTGATCCATCTAGCAGTCCTAACTATACCACTAGCTGGTGCATAAACTCTTGTTCCTATAGAGGCCGCAAGATCTATTCCGTTATGTTTAGAGGTTTTAGTTCCTATAATTGGGTCTACTCTACCACCCCAGTTACTGGTCACTGCGATTTTTCTCAAAGGCCACATAAAATTAATATCCTGAGGCTTCCTATAGTAAGAATTGAAAATCTCTCTCTTTTCTAAGATTACCTCTCGTACTTTATGGTTTGTGTCCCTTACTTCCATAGAAAAGTCTCGTACCCCTGCAGAATTGATTCTGACAGACTTATTATCCTTTTGATCGATTACATTAATCTCTCCTTTGGTGTTTTCCTCTAAAGAAAGCGGATCTATTTCTCCATAACCTTTTATGGTCATAAAAAATATCACCCCTAAAATTATGATCATTCTCAATCAATACCACCTCTAATCCAAAATTTATCTGCTGTCAATAAAAGAAATACCATATTTTCTAAATATTCCTTCTATAATTTTTATTTGCTCTACCGCCTTTCTAGTATGAAAAAACACCCTGAATAATCAGGGCATATTTTATCCTAGAGCTACATCAAGACTCATCATCACAGCAAAACCTAACATGGCTCCTGCTGTGGAAAGGTCTGTTTTCTTATCTATCTGAGATTCAGGTATAAGCTCCTCTACCACAACAAATATCATGGCTCCTGCCGCAAAAGAAAGTGCATAGGGTAGAAGACTCCTCATAGTAAGTACAGCGTATGCACCTATAACCCCAGCTATTGGCTCTACTACACCTGACAACTGGCCATACCAGAAACTTTTAAGTCGTGATACTCCTTCCCGTCTAAGTGGCACAGAAACTGCCGCCCCTTCAGGAAAATTCTGAATTCCTATACCTATTGCAAGAGCCACTGCCCCAGCGATATTTGCAGAAGGAATACCACTTGCCACTGCCCCAAAGGCAACTCCCACTGCGAGCCCCTCTGGAATGTTATGAAGAGTTACTGCTAAAACCAGTAGTACACTCCTTTGCCAGTGTGTTTTTATCCCTTCTGCCTCTGAAGTCTTAAGGCCCTGATGAAGGTGTGGTAATATTTTATCTATAATCCATAAGAATAAACCTCCAGAAAGGAAGCCTATTACCGCAGGTACCCATCCTCTGTTTCCCATCTCCTCCGCCATCTCTATAGCAGGAGCAAGAAGAGACCAGAAACTGGCTGCAATCATTACTCCAGCTGCAAATCCCAACATTCCATCTAACATTTCTCTTTTTATCTCTTTGAAGAAAAATACCATGGCTGCTCCTAATGCAGTAACAAACCAGGTAAATCCAGTGGCTATTAGTGCCTGCTGAACAGGTGTATAATTTCCTATCCATTCTATCATATAAATTCCTCCTAAATTTTATTTCATCTAAAAGAGATTCTCCATTTTTAAAATTTTCCTGTTTTCACCCTAATTTTTTTATAAGGATTTAAAAAAAATATTAAAAAAAGTGGTAGAAAAACTACCACTTTTACATTATTTTTTTAAAATTTTCTTTGAATTTTTCCAAAGCCTTAGCCCTGTGACTTATTTTATTTTTTATCTCTGGAATCTCAGCTAAAGTGCTCTCATATTCCTTTACATAGAAATAAGGGTCATATCCGAATCCGTCTTTTCCTCTAGGCTCATCTATAATCTCTCCTTCTATTTCACCACGAAAGGAATAAGTTTCCCCTGTGGGTTTAGCAAAGGTAATAACAGAAACAAACTTTGCCTTTCTATTTTCTATTCCATAAAGTTCTCTGACAAGCTTCTTGTTGTTTGTCTCATCAGTTGCATTTTCCCCTGAGTATCTAGCAGAGTATACTCCAGGGGCTCCCTTAAGGGCATCTACGCAAAGACCTGAATCATCAGCAATAGAAGGCATATTTAAATATTCTGCTATTTCTAGAGCTTTCTTAACAGAATTTACTTCAAAAGTGTCCCCATCCTCTATAACCTCAGGAATTTCAATCCCGTCCCTTATAGACAGTATCTCAACGTCAAAATCTTCAAGTATTTTTTCAATCTCTTTTATTTTTTTCTCATTGCCTGTAGCCAAGAAAATCTTCATTATACCTCAGTCTCTTCCACTATTTTATTCTGAAGTTCCACTAGTTCCATTATACCCTTTTCAGCAAGGTCTAACATCTCATTAAGCTCTCTTCTAGTATAGGTAGCTTCTTCACCTGTTCCCTGCACCTCTACAAATTCACCTTTAGAATTCATTATCACATTCATATCCACTTCTGCAGTTGAATCTTCAGTATATTTAAGGTCAAGCATAGGCTGCCCACCGACAATCCCTGCACTTATTGCGGCAACATTTGCAATAAGTGGATTTTCTTTTAATTTATCTTTTTTAAGGAGTTTCTTCACAGCTAATGCAAGTGCCATGTAGCCACCTGTTATAGAAGCTGTTCTTGTACCACCGTCTGCCTGGATGACATCACAGTCTACAGTTATAGTTTTTTCCCCTATTTTTTCAAGGTCTATACAGGCTCTTAATGATCTTCCTATAAGTCTTTGTATCTCCATAGTTCTTCCTGAAAGCTTTCCCTTTACAGCTTCTCTCATATTTCTGTCTTCAGTGGCTCTAGGGAGCATAGAGTATTCTGCTGTAAGCCACCCTCTACCTTGATTTCTAAGGAAGGGAGGTACCCTGTCACTTATTGACGCAGTACATATTACCTTTGTATTTCCCATCTCTATAAGAACCGAACCTTCAGCATAAATCGTAAAATTAGGTTTAATTTTTATATCTCTGATTTGATCTAGTTTTCTGTTGTCATCTCTCAATTGTTCACTCATTATATCCTCCTAAGCTGTTTCTCCAAATTGTGTTTCGTAAAGTTTTTTGTATATTCCGCCCTGCTCTAATAGTTCATTGTGACATCCTATTTCTTTTATTTCTCCTTTTTCCATTACAACTATTTTATCTGCATTTATAATGGTAGAAAGTCTATGGGCAATTACAAAGGTGGTTCTTCCCTCCATCAGTTTATCGAGAGCATCCTGTACCAATCTTTCTGACTCTGTATCAAGGGCAGATGTCGCCTCATCTAATATCATTATCTCAGGATCCTGTATAAGAGCTCTAGCTATTGCTATTCTCTGCTTCTGTCCTCCAGATATCATAGCTCCTCTTTCTCCTACCTCAGTATCAAAGCCTTTTTCAAACTCCATTATAAAATCATAGGCATTGGCCATTTTTGCAGCTTCTACTATCTCCTCCATGGTTGATTTTTCTCTACCATAGGCTATATTTGATGCAATAGTCCCGCTAAAAAGAAAAGTTTCTTGGGGAACTATTCCTATATTTTTCCTGTATTCTTTCAGAGAATAATTTTTTATGTCAATCCCATTTACTTTTATCGTTCCTTCTGAAGTCTCATAAAATCTAGGAATCAAATTTACAAGAGTAGTCTTTCCACTTCCACTTTTCCCGACCAAGGCTACAACCTCTCCTGGTTTTACAAATAGATTAAAGTCTTTAACTGCAGCTTCACTTTTATCATCATAATAAAATTTTACATGTTCAAATTTTACTTCTGATATGTTTCCACTCATCTCTTCTTTTATCCCGTGATGATCTATTTCTGTATCTGCATCTAGTATCTCGAGAACCCTATCTGCAGAAGGAAGCATTTCCTGAAGCTCATTATTTCTTTTAATCATATTTTTGATAGGACTCTGCAAGAGTCCCAAAGCTGTTACAAATGAGATCAGATCCCCGGGACTCATGGTGTTTTTTACAACTACAAGATAGCATCCGTAACCTGCGACAAGTGATACCATTAGAGTTGTTATAACCTCATTTATAGGAGAGACTTTAGCTCTTATTTTTTTAGATCTCATAGAGGCATCAAACTCTTTCATATTAAGGGTGTTATAATTTTTTATTGCCTTTTCCTCTGCGCTAAAAGCTTTTACTATATTTATTCCAGAAAGACCTTCCTGAGTATATGCAATAAGTTCCCCTGCTATATCCTGTCTTTTTCTACCGGCTTTCCTGATTTTTTTAGTATATTTTTTAATGAGATTCATTACTGCCGGAAGAGCAGTAAGAGATATTATACTCAACAACCAATTAACTTGAAATAATCTAACTAAAAGTACTATTGCAGTTGTTACCTCTTTTAGAACATCAAAAATAAGAAATCCTATCTTTCCCAAACTAGAGGCATCTCCAGAAAGTCTGGCCATTATATCTCCTAATTTATTCTTTTTATAGTAGGAAATTGGGAGGTTTTGAAGGTGTTTAAACACATCTATTTTTATTTCTCGCTTTATTGTCTCAGTTACAAAGGCTGACTTCACATCTGTAAAATAAGAAGCAACACCCTTTAAAATTGTTGATACTATGAGTCCAGATATTACTATCACAAGCATTTTTACATTTTTACTGATAAGCACATCATCTACCAGGTACTTTATTAACCATGCCGGCAATGCACTTAGTCCAGAAGCCAGAAAAGACAAAAGAACAGTTGTAATAAGAAGTGTTTTATGTCTTATACTGTACTTCAAGAAAGTATTTAATGATCTATTTTTTAACAGCCTACCTTTAATCATCTCTTGCACTACTCCCTTTTAAAACGTATTGAGCATAACTCTTGATAATCTCATCACCAGAGAGTTTTTTTCTTATTTTTTTTATCTTGGTATCCATTTTATCTATATTTTTTAGTATTTCATCTATTTCACTGGAAATTTTCACTGAATTACACTCTCTTTGAAGGAGCTCAGGATACACTTCCTCATTTAAAGTTAGATTTGGAAGAGACACAAAGCCTAATTTCAGTATATGTCTTGCAATAAACTCATTTATTATATTGGTTTTATAAAGAACTATTCCCGGAATTCCCATGAGGGCAAGTTCTAGTATCACCGTTCCCGAAGCTGCTAAGGCAATCTTACTTCTTTTGATGGCATCTACCAACGTTATTTCACTTTGTACTTTTAGGTTATCATATTTTTTCAGATCGGATTCTATCCATCCCAAGTGATCTTCAGAAGCAAGTTTCAGAAGAAATTTTTCATCTTTTCTTTTTTTTACAACTTCTAGCATAACCGGAACTAATTTTTTTACTTCCTGCTTTCTGCTTCCTGGAAGAAGAAGTATTTCATTTCCCCTGTTTTTTACCACTTGATATTTTTCAATAAATGGATTTCCAAAATAAACTGCTTTTACTCCGTGTTTTTTGTAAAATTCAACTTCCCATGGGAAAATTACCATTATATGGTCTGCAAGTTTTAATGATTTGATTCTTTTTTCTCCCCAAACCCATAATTTAGGCGGAATATAATAATAAATCTCTATATTAGTTCTTCTTTCCTTTAGAAGTTCTAAAAACTTAAGATTGAAGCCTCCATAGTCTACAAGAATTACTTTATCTATATTGTTAGCCTCGATAAAATCTAAATACTCATAAGCTTTTTTCTTTAAAAATCTATACTTCATGACTGCCTGAGTAAATCCCATTACTGCCAGCTCTTTTATATCCTGAATTATATTCACTCCAGCACTTTCAGAGTGTTCTCCGGCAACACCATAAAAAACCGATTGATTATTTTCTTTGAGAATCTCTTTTACAAGATAGGATAGGTGAAGATCTCCTGACATTTCCCCTGTTGAAACAAAAAATTTCATCTTTACCCTCCTTCTCTAAAGCTTTATGCCCATTATAAAAAGTTTATTTTCATCGGCAAGTTTTATAGCTTCTTCTTGATCTAAAAAGAGCATCTTTCCAGCTTCTCCAACTATACCTTTCGCTTTTATCTCTATGGCTCTTTTTATTGTGTCTAATCCCACTGCTGGGATATCCACTCTCATGTCTTGCTGAGGTCTTGCCATTTTTATTATTATACAGTTATCTCCGGCGTAGTTTCCTGCCCTCAAAATGGTTTGATCTGTACCCTCTATTCCCTCTAAAGCTACAACTGAAGAGTCCTTACATACAACTGTCTGACCTGCGTCAAGCTCACTTAGAGCCTTGGCGGCCTCTGTACCCATTTTTATAGTTAGACTGTCATTTTTTTCAGGACTTGAGTTTGTATAGACTTTATTTTCAAACATGAAATTTCCAAGTAGATGATTTTGTGGTAAAACTTTTATCCCACAGAGTTTTAACAGGGATATAATACCAAAAAGAAGAGTTTCATCTTTGTTGTCAGGAAGTTTTTTCAAAAGCTTTTTACCATGGTCGTCAAACTCTATTTCATTGAAAAGAATACTTTTTTCAACTTTCCCAAGCATCACAAGCTTTACTATATTATTGCCAAGTAAATGTTTTATAATCTCCCCTATACGCCCTACATTCATCATTCTGAAATTTTCATGTTGTTTTATTTCCTCTTCAATTGTATCAAAGAGGCCGATGGGAAACACCTCGTATCCCTTTGCTCCGGCCTCTTTTAAGAAATAAAGGGGCAATTTTCCATTGCCCACTATTATCCCGATTTTTTCCATTATCTGGCGATCCCCCTGTCACTTTTTTCAATAAAATCTACAAGGTACATTACATTTTTATCCTCACCATAAGTTGCCTTTAACTCTTCTACTGCTTCTTTTAAAGGCATACCAGATCTAAATATCAATTTATAAGCTTTTTTTAGATTACTTATTTCTTCATTGCTAAAACCTCTTCTTCTCAGACCAACTGAATTTAGGCCTCTTACTTTGGCCTTGTTTCCTTCGGCAAGAACAAAAGGACATATATCCTGATTTATTGCACTGGCTCCGCCTGTCATAGAGTACGATCCTATACGACAGAACTGGTGTACAGGTGTCAGCCCTCCAACAAGAGCATTGCTGTCTACTGTCACATGTCCAGCAAGAGTTGCATTATTTGAGAAAATACAGTTGTCTCCTACAATAACATCATGAGCTATATGAACATAGGCCATGATAAGGTTGTTGTCTCCTACCCTAGTTTCCCATCTGTCAGTGGTCCCTCTGTGGATAGTTACAAATTCTCTTATTTTATTGTTATTTCCTATGATGGTTTTTGTAGGTTCACCTTTATATTTGAGGTCTTGAGAATCCTTTCCTATTGAGGCAAAGGAGTGTATCTTATTTCCCTCTCCTATTTCCGTAATACCTTCTATCACCACATGAGATTCGAGGAGAGTATTTTTCCCTATTTTAACATCTTTCCCTATTACACAATAAGGTCCGATTTTTACTCCGTCCTCAAGTACAGCCCCTTCTGCTATAATTGCTGTCTCGTGTATCTCAACCAATTTATTTCCTCCTATTTGTCCATGATAGTGAAGGTAAATGATGCCTCTGTGACAACTTTTCCATCAACCTTTGCCACTGCATGTGCTTTTACTATGTTTCTTCTCAGTTTATTTACGTTACACTCATACACGATCTGGTCTCCAGGTCTTACAGGAGCTTTAAATTTTACATTTTCAATAGCTGCGAAATAAGGCACCTGGCTTCCATTTGGCTCCATTACAAGTACACCTAGACACTGTGCCATTCCTTCTACAATAAGTACTCCCGGCATAATAGGATGCCCAGGAAAATGTCCGTTAAAAAAATCTTCATTTATAGTTACATTTTTAATTCCTACTATTTTAAGTTCCTCTTTATCTAGCTCTACTATTTTGTCCACAAGAAGAAAGGGATATCTATGTGGTATTCTCTCCATAATTTCCATAACATTTAACATTCTTTTCACTCCTTTTTTATCTTATATATATTTTTATAGGTTATTCGACAACATTTTTTTTGCAAATTCTATATCAAGGGCATGTCCAGCTTTTACAGCTATTATGTGGCCTTTTATAGGTCTGTTTAAGACTTTTAGGTCCCCTATAATATCTAGCATCTTATGTCTTACAAATTCATCCTCAAATCTAAGTCCCCCAGGATTTAGCACACCGTCTTTTTTGACAACAATGGCATTTTCCAAGGTCCCTCCAAGGGCAAGATTGTTTTTCTTTAAATATTCGATCTCATAATCAAAACCAAATGTTCTAGCTGGAGCTACCTCTGTTTTATAAGTCTCTATATCTATCTCTTTTTCCAAAAGCTGGGATTTCAAGAAAGTATGTTCAAACTTTATAGAGTAAGTTATCTTGTATCCCTCATAGGGAAGGGCAATTATATGCTTGTCTCCCTGGCTTATGTATAGGGGTTCTTTTATGACTATTTCCTCTATATCAGACTCTAGCTCTTTTATTCCGTTTTTTTCCAATAATTCCACAAAGGGCTTTGCACTACCGTCTCCTATAGGAAGTTCATTTCCATCTAGCTCTACAAATAAATCTGTTATGCCATATACATAGAGAGCCGATAAAAAATGCTCTATGGTGTGTACACTTGCACCAAATTCATTTTTGAGATTAGTTCCCCTTGTGAGGTCAAAAGTATTATTTATATCCAATGTTATCTCGTTTTCTCCATCTTTTAGATCCACTCTCTTAAAAATTATCCCTGTATTTTCTACAGCCGGGATAAGCTTGAGTTTTATATTTTCACCTTTATGAAGTCCTATACCATTATAAACTATCTCATTTTGGATTGTTTTTCTCTTCAAGTCAATCTCCTCTCATTGTAGCAGTCTCTTAAACTTTCTTAATTAGAATTAAATTATAAATTTAAAAATATTTTTAAAAGCAGTTATACTTTATTTATGAATTTATCTGCAGCCATAGTCAGGAATTTCTTTTTCCCTATACTAAATTCTACCTCTATTGTTTTGTCATTTATACTTCTCACGATTCCCAAACCAAATTTTTTATGAGTAACCTTTTCACCTATAGAATAAGGCAGGTTACTGCTGGATGCTTTTGATTTCCCGTCTCTAATAGGATTAAAATTCTCAATAGAAGATTTTACAGAAGATTTCTTTTCTGGAGTTTTTTCTATTTTCTTAACGTTCATTAGCTCTACAAGGTGTCCAGGTATCTCATCCAAAAATCTAGACTGTGTCCTAAACTGCATCTGTCCATATACAAATCTTTGCTTTGCATAATACATATAAAGTTTTTCTTCGGCTCTTGTTATCGCCACATAGCAGAGTCTTCTCTCTTCTTCTAGCTGTGTCGGATCATATTCAACCTTTGATCCTGGGAAAACTTCATCTTCAACTCCCACAACAAAAACCACAGGGAATTCAAGACCTTTAGAGTTATGTATCGTCATAAGTTTGACATAATCCTGTTCCTCTTCTAGTTTATCTGTAGCACTTATAAGGGCGGTGCTTTCAAGGTATTCACCCAAAGTCAAGTTTTCCTGATTTTTTTCCATCTCACTTATAGAGTTTCTTAATTCCTCTATATTTTCTATTCGAGACTCTGCTTCCTCACCCAAACTTTCCAAATATGAGAAATACCCTATTGAATTTACAACTCCGTCAAAAATCTCAGAAACCGGCATATACTGGCTTTCTTCTATGAAATTTAAGAGCATCGAATGAAATTCGGACAAGACTATCTTTAGATTTTTACTCAGGCCTTCTATCTCTTCTGATCTTCCTAGTGCCTCAAAAATACTTACACCCTTATTTTCAGCAAATTCAGCTATCTTTTCTACACTTTTTACACCTATTTTTCTTTTGGGAACATTTAATATTCTCAGTAAGTTTAGAGAATCAAGAGAATTATTTATGACATTCAAGTAAGCCATTATATCCTTTATCTCCATCCTCTGATAAAACTGCATACCTCCGAAAACTTTGTATGGAATATTAAATTTTATGAAAAGTTCTTCAAATGCTCTAGACTGGGCATTTGTTCGGTAAAGTATAGTAAAATCTTTATAATTTCTGTTACTGTTTTTTAGTCTGTTTATCTCCTGAAGAACCAGATAAGCCTCGTGTCGGGCATCATCTGATTCAAATATTCTTATCAATTCACCTTTATTTTTTTCAGTCCAAAGATTTTTTCCTTTGGAACTCTCGTTGTTTTTTATTATAGAGTTGGCAGCTTCTAGTATATGGGCAGTGGATCTGTAATTTTGTTCAAGTTTTATTACAAAAGCTTCAGGATAATCCTTTTCAAAATCCAGGATATTCTGTATATTCGCCCCTCTAAACCCGTAAATACTCTGATCCTCATCTCCTACAACACATATATTTTTATATTTTTCAGCAATTTTATTTATAATCTGATACTGAATATTATTTGTGTCTTGATATTCATCTACCATTACATACTGATATCTATCCTGAACTTTCTCTCTTATTTTCTGAATGTCCATAAGCCTGTTGGTATTTACTATTATATCAGCAAAATCCATGGCATTGTTATTCTTAAGTCCAGAATTATATTTCTTGTATACAGAAGAGACCGTCTTATAGCTCTCTAAAAAACCTCTGGAATCTTTTTCATACTCTTCAGGAGTAATACCGTCTTCTTTTAGTCTTGATATTATAGAGGCTATCCTTGCAGGAGTTATGCTCTTGTCTGTTATAACCAGTTCCTTCATTATATTCTTTATGAGTCTTTTCTGATCGTCTCCGTCATAAATATTAAAGTTTGAATTATAGCCTAGTTCAACTCCATACATTCTGAGAAGTCTTACTCCAAAGGCGTGAAATGTAGAAACCATAACCCTTTTAGAATCTTCCCCTATAAGAGTTTCAACCCTTTCCCTCATCTCTCTCGCAGCCTTGTTTGTAAAGGTCACAGCAAGAATTTTATAAGGTGAGATCTCTTTTTCTTTTACCATGTGGGCTATTCTATAGGTGACTGTCCTTGTTTTTCCGCTCCCTGCTCCAGCAAGTATAAGTACAGGCCCCTCTACCTTTGAGGCAGCTTTTTTCTGTTCGCTATTCAAATTATCTAATATACTCATTTCTTAATTTCTCCTTAGGCATTATATCATAATAAATAGTACTAATCAATTATATAGTCTATGTGAATAATCACGTCTCGAAGCTCATCAAAATCTGAAAGAAGTGAGTATTTCAGGTCATCTGCCAGGGTATGAGCCTCATAAACTGTCATATCTTTAGGAACTCTTATATGAAAAGAGAGAAATATCTTATGCCCTGATACCCTCATCAATATATCGTGGATATTTTTGATTTCGGTGTTGTTGTAGACATATTCCTCTATTTTATCAAGAAACTCCTTGTCCTGTTTGTCCAGGATATTGTTAGAAGTTTCCATAATAATGTGAATCCCTTCTTTACCTATAAATAAGGATACCAAAATACTCATAAGAGTGTCAAATACGGGATTGACATATATTGACAGCATAAGACCAATGACTACACCCATAGATGATACTGCATCACTTCTATGCTCCCTAGCGTCTGCAAGTACAGCATCACTTTTGGTTCGTAGACCTATTCGTTTTTTATATAGATACATATAATATTTTACAACAACTGAGAAAAGGGCAACATAAATTGTTATTTTGAGAGGTTTAACAAAATCTACCCCTTTTATCAGTGACAATACACTATCTCTTACCAGCTCAAAGGCAGTAATAACAAGTAAAACCCCAACAATATTTCCCGCTATACTCTCTATTTTTTCATGTCCGTATGGATGGTCTTCATCTTCTGGTATATTTCCAAAGTATACACTAAGAAGTATAACTATAGATCCTACTACATCTGAAATTGAATGAAAACCGTCAGCAACAAGGGCCCTACTTTTTCCAAATATACCTACTATGATTTTAAAAACCGATAAAAGTACATTTACAAATATCGATATCCAAGTCCCTTTTACACTATCTTTCAGTCTTTCATTTTTTTTCTGTATTCCGTGATATATCATCTTATTTTTTACTATAGAAAATCCCTTTTTTTCAAAATAGCTTTCTTCGATGATATCCTCGATTATCAGAGAATCTACGCCATGTTTCAGAGCATAGTTAATTACATGATCAAGAAGTTTTGTTCCCAGAGACTGATATCTTTTTTCTTTTTTTACAAGTATTCTTTTTAGGATATAACCCTCTGAAGTTTCAAGTATAAAAGCATAGGCAGATATATCTTTTTTATCTGTCAAAAGAAAATATTTTCCTTTTTCTTCATAAATAAACTCAGTATCCATCTCCCTCAATGTCGACAGATTGTCTGCTAGTTCTCGTCCGCTCAAAACTCTATACACAGTCTACCTCCCTTTATTTATAAAAATAGAGAAGAATATTTATTATTCTTCTCCCTCCAAAATTATTTATATACAAAAAATAAAAAAAAAGTGTCGTGAAACGACCTTCGAAAAGAGCCGATCCGCAACACCCGAAGTAACAGGCTTAGTGCTGCTTCCTTCCAGATCTGACACGGTTCACCGGCACTTCGCCGTGCGGGACTCTTTTCTCCAATCGGGTTCACCTCTACAAAGCTGTAGATTATGAGGTAACGCTTATCTACCTCGGCTATCACGACAGGTATAAATATATCATAATTTTAAAGATGAGTCAATAACTTTTTATTCCTATACCCTCTAATAAATGAATATTTTAGCCATCCCCAGAAAAATGAAAAATCCTAAAGCATCTGTTATCATTGTCAAAAGTATAGAACTTCCAACAGCAGGGTCTGTGTTCATTTTTTTCAGAAAAAGAGGAATCATTGTTCCGCAAAGTCCGGCTATAGCAAAGTTAACAAGAATGGCTATTCCCATTATTATTGAAATTTTGAAATTTTTAAACCACATATAAGATCCACTAGCAACCAGAACTGCAAAGATAAATCCATTCATAACTGCAACAAGTATTTCCTTTACAAGACTCTGTAACCAGTTACTGTTGTCAACATCTCCAACTGCAAGCTGTCTGACCATTACGGTAAGGGCCTGATTTCCAGTATTTCCTCCCATAGAAGCCACGATAGGCATGAGAACGGCCAGAGCAGGCAGACCCTCTATAGTCCCCTGAAATCTCCCGATTACCGAAGCTGCAAAAAATGCAGTACACATATTTAGAAACTGCCACTTTCCTCTGTTTCTAGATACGTTCAAGACTATCTTTCCAGTTTCTACATCTTCGTCTACACCGGCAAAGTTATATATCTGTTCTGTAGCAATTTCCTGTACTATATCATATATATCATCCATAGTAATTCTACCTAATAGATATCCATGGTCATCTACTACTGGAATTGCTGAGAGGTCATATTCTCTAAATAATTTTGCCACATCTTCTATATCATCTACATCTCGTACATATCTCGGTTTATATTTTTCAGGAGATTTTATTATGAGTTCCTTGAAACTATTATTTAGATCAAAAAGTATAATATCTTCCAATGATATGGTGGCCACAAGATTCTTATAATCTCCAGTTATGAAAACACTAGAAACATTTTCTAGTTCTCCGTTTACTTTTAAAATTCTAAATCTTTCTATTGTCTCCTTAACTGTTTCAGAGTCACTTGCTACAAATACCTCAGTCTGCATGTATGCCCCGGCCTGGTCTTCTTCATAACTTTTTAGAAGTTGTATCTCTTCTTGCTCCTTGTAATCTAGACCTTCTAGTATCTCTGCAGCCAGTTCTTCATCGATATCTTCTATATCTTGGAGGAGGTCTGTAGCATCATCTGACTCTAGTCTTTTGATTGTACTTACAAGTTTTTTTACTGACAGAGCTTCTAAAGCTTCTTCTAAAACATTTTCACTGAGACTAAGCAGTATGTCTCCTAGATCCTTACTCGGCATTCTTTTTATATATTCTAAAAATTTTTCCTTATCTAATTTTCTAAGCCTGATAAATATTTTTGAAAGTTCAGAATAGTGAAGTCGTTTCTCTCTCTGATTTCTTAAAAAAGCTTCAAGCATATCTACTAACTGGTTTAAATCTCTTCCTATACGCATACTTCCACCTGCCTTCCTGTGAGATAATTATGACTAGTTTTTTATGTTAGAATTAAAACGGGCGCATTAAATTATAAACTCAAATCCTTATTTTAACAAGGGGAAATTATATTTTAATTAATTTCTTATCATTACCTTATCTTATAAAATATTTTTTTACTTTTCCATTTGATATATCAAAAAACCTGCCTTTATCAGGCAGGTTAAACTTTAAAATGTTTTTTTTATTAAATTCTCAGCATCAAGTCCGGTATTTTTTTTAATTTCAGCTAGTATAGTCTTTACTTCTTGGGAATTTTCATTTAATTTTTCCTCTATACTTTCCCCAAAGCCATTACTCTCCTCTTTTATCTGATCAAAATACTCTTGACCTTTTTCTCCATATTTCTCTTGAAGAGTACTAGCAACCAGTTCACCGTTTGATTCAAAAGAGTTTTTAAGTGAGGCTGCCAATTTTTCAGGTAGGTTACTGTTGATTTTTAGCCTTTTATTGATGTTATCATACTGATAATTTGCTTTTATATCTTTCAGATTATTTATAGCTTCTGAGAAAATAATATCTATAATTTCCTGTCCACTGACTTTTACACTCTCGTTAGAGCTAAAGTCCAATATTTCTAACTCTCCTGTCAAAACAGGGGTATTCCCCTTTATACTTAGCTTTTGGTCTAGGTTAAATACAGCATCACCAAAAGAAATATCTTTTAAAAATTCTGAAAGCCTTAAATTTACCAGTTTTAGATTCAGCTGCTGTTCATTTGAAATCAGATCTACAAAGCCATCAATATCAACCTTAGAATCACCAGTAATCCCATTGATATTAAAATCAATTGGCCCTCTGCTTTTGGCAGGATCGCTCGGTATATTTGTAGCCTGACCCTCTATAGATACTCCGGCTATATTCATAGTCATTCTCGCCTTTTCTACAAAGACATCCACAGGGGGCTTTTCTTTTTCCCCTTCGCTGCTTTTTATTTTTTCACTTATTCCGTTAAAATCATTGGCCACTTTATAGATACTATCTCCTAATTCCTGACCCAGAATACGATTAATAAGATCTTCCAGCCCCTTTGAATCCATTTTAATTAGGTTAGAAATCTGATTTTTATCCATAAGCGTTAGTTCTTTATATTTTTCAGGAAGCGCCCTTAGTTCGTCCAAGTCTTTTTCAAACTCTTTTTTATCTGCTTCCATACTTTTGTATAATTTATCTGCCTCAGAATATATTTCTTTTAATTCCTTTTCTTTCCCAATTATTTCAAAGGGATTTTTTGTTGATTTTATATCTTCTACTAATTTTTCAGCTTTTACTTTCAAATCTTCAATTTTATTTTTATTTTCATTTGTTTTGAGTTTGTTTTCCCAGTACTCTTTTTTCTTAGATATTTTCTCACTGTCTTGCTGGTATTCTGCAGAAAGCTGGCTGTCAAAGTTGTTTATTACCCTGTCTAGTTCATTTCTTATAAGTTCCTGAGGAGATAATTTTTCAATCTCACTTTTCTTAAGATTTCCCATAAGTTCTTCATAAGACGAACTCTCTTTTGATATATCAGGGGTAAGCCCTGCTACTTTACCATCTTTTTCTCTGTCAGTTCCAAATTTTATTCCCTTTAGAAAAATGTCTTTTACAATGACACTTTCTTCTAATATATCTCCAAGATCCACATCTACAGACAAGCCTTCAGCCTCTAAAAGGTTTTTACTGGTATCTCTCACATCTGATACCTGTATTCTCCCTGTTGTAAGTTCATTACCAAAAACTCCATAATTTAGTTTATCAACTTCAACCAGAGCTTTATTAACCTTAGTAGCTTCTTTTTCTACTATCCTAGTTATTATTATGTTTCTTATAAAATATGCTGCTACTATGACAATTAAAAAAATAATTAATATTTTTCCAGTTAGTTTTTTAAGCACGTCTTCATCTCCTTATTGTTTATATTTTTCACTTCAAAACTATTAGTCGTTTAACTAAGGTTTTTTGTCTAAATTTAAATACTTCACTTAGACAATCTCGGTTAAGCTTTTTAATTTAAGTTTTTACTTATATTTTTTCAAAACAACTCTTTGCTTACCTTTCTTACTGACTCCAGTCACTTTTTCAAAGATAAATTTACCTTTTCTCCTAACTGTAATTATATCACCGTCTTTTATAGATGCATCTTTTTCACGTCTCACAGAATAATTCAAACTGACAGTCCCTTCTCTTATCAATTCTGTAGCCTGAGATCTCGATTTTTCAGTAATAGCTGCAACTATACTGTCTAAACGAAGGGAAGAGACCAGATATGTTATTTCTTCAAATTCCATTTCAGGTATATTTTTTTCCTCTGTCTCAGACACTTCTACCTTTATTTTACCTATAACTTTTAAATTGTTTTCTAAAAAATTAAATAAATCTCTGAAAATAACTCCGTAGCACACTCCTTCCTTGACTATCAGGTCGCCTAGCATCTCTCTCTTTATTCCTAGCCCCATTATAGCCGCCAGAAAGTGTCTGTGCTCCAACTCTTTAAATTTTGATCCTCCTCTTATTTCAAAATAAGCAAAAGGATAATCTTCGAAGTATTCTCCGTAAGCTAATGGCTTTATCAGAATAACTCTTTTTTCAGACTCCTGTTTCACTCCCTTACTCTCCACCTCTATACCCAGTGAATTTTTCATATTTTCAAGAGTACTCCACACCTCAGGTGGAAAAAATATTTTTGTATGTATAGGATATTGTATTTTTTTACACAGTTCTATATCTTCATAGAGTGATGCAAGTGCACCTGTATCATCTAATGTAAAATTATTTAAAAAATTTTTTTTATCCAAAATTTACCGCCTTATAAATTTATTTTAATTTAGACTCAAGCCCCATTTCACGGTTTTTAAAGAGGAGTCATTATATTGATTTTATCTTATTTGTATGTTAAAATCAAATCACTTTATAAGCACAGGAAAGGTGATAAAAAAAAATGAACAGAATAGAAAGAAAATATCTGGCACCAAATGCTATAACAGCTGCTAACATGCTCTTAGGATATATAAGCATTACCATGTCCATTAAAGGCAATTTTACACAAGCTGCATGGTTTATTGTACTTGCAATGGTCTGTGACGGATTAGACGGACAGACAGCTAGAAGACTAGAAGCATATAGTGAATTTGGAAAGGAGTTCGATTCTTTTTGTGACGCCATTTCTTTTGGACTGGCACCTAGTATACTGGCTTACTCACTTTTAAACATTTATTCAACTATAACTCATATAATCATACCAATTTCTTTTATATACGCTTTATGTGGAGTTATGAGACTAGTAAAATTCAATATTGTTACAACTGCATCAGATGAAAAAGATGATTTTAGCGGTATGCCTATTCCTACGGGGGCTGCCATAGTTTGTTCTTATTATCTTTTCAGTCATTATTTATTTGGAAAGCTTATGTATATAGAAATTTTTCAGATTGTTACAATTATATCTGCAATATTAATGGTAAGCACTATACCATTTAAAACTCCCGATAAAACTTTTAAGTTTATTCCAAAAAAACTTAGAATACCTTGCTTTATCGGTGTTATTATTACTATAAAATATGCCCTCTTTGTTGTTACTTTTACTTATGTTATGATAAATTTATTTAATCATATGCAGAGCATAAATTCCGCTGAAAATTAAATAAGAGCCGAGAGGCTCTTTTAATTTGATTCAGCTAAAATTATAAGTTGTTTTTCATTCATTTATTTTAATATCCATAATATTTTTCATTCTTGATACAGTTTATTCTTTATGTTATAATCTAGCAAACACTGTAAAGTTGAATTTCACAAGGAGTGGACAAATTATGCCAAATAGTAACATCAGCGACATTATGAAAAATTTGCGTCACAAAAAACTAGAGCTTTATTTTTTCGGGGCTCTTGTTGGGCTGTTTACGGGCATGGTTGTAGTATTTTATCGTTTAGCCTTAAATTATGCAAGTGAACTCCACGAAATTTCTTTTAACGCCTTGAGTGAAAACCTTTCACCGGGAAACATTTTTATCACCATATTATTACTGATTCTTTTCTCACTGATCTTAGGCTATATAAACACCTATGTCCCAATGGCCAAGGGAAGTGGAATACCGCAGGTAAAAGGGGTTCTGGTAAGACAACTAAGCTTTGACTGGTTGAAGGAACTTATTGCAAAGTTCTTTGGAGGAGTTGTAGCCATAGGAACCGGGATGTCCTTAGGAAGAGAGGGACCATCAGTACATTTAGGGGCAGAGATAGGAAAAGGTTTTTTCAAAGTTTTCAAAAGAGAGGATCCAGAAAGAAAATATCTTGTATCATGCGGTGCCAGTGCAGGACTTGCTGCGGCATTTAACGCTCCCTTAGCTGGGGCTATATTTTCAATAGAAGAGCTTCACAAATTTATGTCTCCTCTTCTTATTACATGCGTACTTATATCGTCAGTTGTAAGTGATTTTGTATCAAAGTATTTTTTTGGTTTAGAACCCTCCTTTACAATAAAGGTAGAAAGTGGTTTTGGACTTCACGACTATCATCTTATTATCATTTTTGCACTGATAGTAACAATAATTGGAAAATTATTTGGTGACTGGTTAGTAAAATTTCAGGAGATATTTGCCAAAATTCCTCTGCCACCAATTATTAAACCAATAGTAATAATTTTTATAGTATTTATGGTCGGAATTTTCTTTAGAGACGTTACAGGAGGGGGGCACCATTTAGCAGAAGAAATTATAAATCACCCTTTTTCCTATAAAACACTTTTTTTACTTTTAGCACTCAAGTTTTTATTTACTCTTATATGTTACTCTTCAGGAGCTCCTGGCGGTATATTTCTTCCCATACTGGTTATAGGGGCTATAAGTGGTAAAATATATGGAATGCTCATGGTGGATTATTTCGGTTATCAGGAAAGTTATGTGATTTATTTTATAATTTTAGGAATGGCTTCTTTACTCACAGCTGTTGTAAAAGCTCCTATTACAGGAACAATACTTATACTTGAAATGACTGGTTCATTCGAACACTTTTTTCCACTGATAACAGTTACAATGGTTACATTCTTAATAACAGAAATTCTGGAAATGATTCCGATATATGATACTCTCCTTGAACGGATGCTTGAAAATCATGAGATTGAAGAGGGAGATATCCATAATAAACTCACCATACGAATACCTGTAGGTCCAGATTCATATTTTGAAAACAAAAAAATATGTGAAGTCACCTGGCCCAACGACTGCCTTATTGTCGGTATTAAAAGAGGAGAAAAAGAGATTATCCCAAAAGGAAAGCATAGTATTATGAGCGGAGATGTGCTTATAATTCTTACCAACGAATCTACAGCTAAGGTTATAAAATTAGATCTTTTGAAAAAAGCACAAGAAGTTATATTATAAAAACAGGCTGAAAAAATCAGCCTGTTTTTTTCTATTCCTATATTTAAATTCTTCTCATTTCACCCCTAAAAGAGCTCAGATAAGAGGTAAGAGGAACTGCAACAAGTATTCCGATACTACCAGATAGGGATCTTAAGACTTCTACAGCCATAAATTCAAAATTTAATATTCTTATAATAGGATACTCTGTTCTTTGCATAACAATGAGCATTACCGTAAATAAGGAGCTGCCTATATAAGCCAATATCAGAGTGTTCACCATAGTTCCGATTATATCGCTTCCTATATTCATTCCCGACTTAAATATCTCCATTGGATGAAGATCAGGATTTTTTTGTTTTATCTCATCTAGTGCAGAAGAGATAGACACTGCCACATCCATAACCGCTCCCATACTTCCCAAAATAACTCCAGCAGAGACCAGCTCTCTGACCTTTATTCCTACTAACATTGGAGCATAATTTAAAGCATCAATATCACTATAACCGGTAATCCCCATTTTGATGCTGAATATATAGGATAAAATACCTGCAAAGGCCACTCCCCCTATACTCCCTGCCATAGCCACCTTTCCTTTATGATTAAATCCAGATATAAGGAATATGGTGACAAGAGATGCAAAAAATGCCATTATTACAGATAATAAAATCGGAGAATATCCATATATCACCCCTGGAAGAAAGAACTTAAATATTCCTGCAACTGTAATTCCTAGAGCCAAAATTGCTTTTAGACCTTTGAACCTAGACAAGATAAAAGTAAGTACTATAAACAGACCACCCAATAAAAGCATGTTGTTACGTTTATCAATATCAGAGATATAATAGACATTTTTCCCGTCATCGGCTATCTCTGTGTAAAGAACCACATCCATCCCCTCTTTTAACGGAATATTAAATGCAGATTCACGGTAAATTGGAAAATCCACCTCTATAACCTTCCCAGAATCTATCCCATCCTCTATGATAACATTATACACGTCAACCTTTACAACCTCGTCTTCAAACTCCTGAGGCTCATAGGATCGAACCTTTTGGGTAACTCTTCCCTTGATATAGTTATCTTTCTGATCTGAAAAAGAGATGGCAGAAAGTACAAAGATAAAAAGTAGAACAAAAATCTTTTTCATATAACCCCCCCTGTATTTTTTCCCCTAATTTTAACACAAACACCTTTTGGTTACAAACAGTAAAAAAAGGGGAGTTATCCCCTTATAAAAGCTTTTGCTTTTTCAACTATACTCTTACTGTCTAGTTTGTATTCCTCTAGCAGTTCATCTGCTTTTCCAGACTGCCCGAATCTGTTTTCCACACCTATTATTTTAACCGGGACTGGATACTCTGCGGATAAAACTTCACATACAGCTCCCCCTAATCCACCTATAACCTGATGCTCCTCAAGGGTCATTATCTTCCCGGTTTCTTTAGCACATTTTATCAGCAGGTCTCTATCTATAGGTTTTATACTTGACATGTTGACCACCCTAGCCTCTATACCATCAGATGCCAAAACTTCCGCAGCCTCTAAGGCCTTAGATACCATTAGACCAGTACCTACCAAGGTGACGTCATTTCCCTCTCGCAGTATTTCACCTTTTCCTATCTCAAAAGTTTTCTCTGGATCTGTTATAACTGGGTATTTTGCCCTGGCAAGCCTCAAATAAACAGGGCCATTATAATCAGCTATCTTCTCTACCATCTTCTTGGTTTCCACTGCATCAGCAGGGCAAAGCACCACCATGTTTGGCAAGGCCCTCATAATAGCTATATCTTCAAGCATCTGGGCACTTCCTCCGTCTTCTCCCACAGTAACTCCTGTATGAGTAGCCACTATCTTTATATTTAGATTATTATAGCATGCTAGCATCCTTATCATATCAAAGGGTCTGGTGGTAAGAAAAGATGCAAAGGAAGATACATATGGGATAAATCCCTCTAAAGCATACCCTGCCCCTATACCCACGAGATCCTGTTCAGCTATCCCTACATTTACAAATCTATCTGAAAACTCCTTCTGAAAAAGTATTGCTTTTGTTGAATCCTGAAGGTCTGCAGAAAGTGCGACTATTTTATTGTTTTTCTTTCCCAGCTCTAAAAGAGTTTCTCCGAAAGCATCTCTTGTAGCTTTTTCCATATATTTATCAACTCCTTAATCTTTAGAATTATCAAGCTGCAGCAGTGCCTCTAGATACTGGTCTGTATTAGGTGCTTTTCCATGCCAGTTGTTGTCATATTCCATAAAGTCTATTCCTTTTCCCTTGACAGTATTTGCAATTATCACAGTAGGCCTTCCCTTCTCCACCATGAAATCATCTAGAGCCCTGAATATGTCATCAAAATCATGACCGTCTATCTCAATTACATTCCAGTTGAAGCTCTTCCACCTTTCTCCTAGAGGTTCTAGGTTTTTTATTTCATTTACAAAACCGTTTTCCTGAACCTTGTTATAATCGATAATTGCACATAAATTTGAAAGTTTATGATGACCTGCACTCATAGCAGCTTCCCATACACTTCCCTCTTGTATCTCTCCGTCACCCATAAGCACAAATACATTATAGCTGCTTTTTTTTAGATTTGATGCCAGAGCCATTCCAACTCCCACAGAAAGACCCATTCCCAGTGATCCTGTAGAAAGCTCAACTCCCGGTATGTTTCTGTAAGCATGTCCCTGAAGCATCTTACCAAATTTTCTAAATCCAGATAGTTCTTCCTTTGGAAAAAAACCTGCATCTGACAAAACTGTATAGAGAACAGGAGTGGCATGCCCTTTAGACATTATAAATCTATCTCGTTCCTCCCATTTTGGATTTTTAGGATCATATTTCATCCTCTCTTTATAAAGGGCTAAGAGTATTTCCACTGCAGACAGAGATCCACCTGGATGACCCGATTGTGCCTCATATATAACTTTTAATATATCTTTCCTTATTTCCACTGATTTACGTTGAAGTTCTTTTATATCCATTAAAACACCTCCCCTATAGATATTCAAAGGAGGCAAAGGTTTCCTTCTTTCATTTTTTATATCCTTCAATAAAAAAACCTGCCTTTCGGCAGGAATATAACTTATATTTTAAAACTTTGTGAAAAGATTTTTTATAAGGGATTCCTTAAACTGATCATGGGAAATTTTAAGGCCCAACTCTTTTCTAAGGTTCTCTATTTTTTCAAAACTCAAGTATTTTTCATCAATTGTACTTTCAAGCCTTATCTCCTCTAAGTCCTCCTCAGAAAATTCATTTATAGCATTTAAAAATATCTCACCGTAATTTTTAAACTTTTGATTCCCAACACCTCTGACCTTTAACATCTCCCATCTATTTTTAGGTTTTTTCTCTCCCATCTCAATAAGAGTAGCATCTGAAAACACAATATAAGGGGCGATATCCTCCTTCTGGGCTATTTTTTTTCTCAGATCATTAAGTTTTTCAAATAAAGGATCTTCATAATAATCAAAACTGATAACTTCATTTTTCTTTCTTAAGATTCCGTCTTCTCCCTTTAGCACAGAAAAAGATTTTTCATTTAATCGAAGCACTGGATAACTTCCAGCACTCTGATCTAAATACCCTTCAGAAGTAAGATAATTTATAAACTCTTCTAGTTCATCTTTTTTATAGTGTCTCAGAAGTCCGAAGGTAGATAGCTTGTCTAAATCCTTCCTCTCAATCTTTTTATCCTTCTCACCCATCAAAATTTTTGTAATGGTAAAGCCCCCTAGGCTTCCCTTTACCCTTCCTATACAGGACAGTATCTTCTGGGCATCTACAGTTAGATCCACAACATCTGTTGCCACATGGCAGTTTTGACAACTCCCACAATAATTTTTTATCCTTTTATCACCAAAATATTTCAATATATATTCTCTCAGACAGGTATTTATCGATGCGTAGTTTACCATGGCGTCGAGTTTTTTCATCCTCTCTTTTTTCATCTTAGTTTCTAGTTCTTCATTCATATCTATAAAATACTCTTGAGTTCCCACATCTTCCTCATTATACAGAAGAATACACTCTCCTGGAGCTCCGTCACGTCCTGCACGCCCTGCCTCTTGATAATAACTCTCAAGATCTCTTGGAATATTTCTGTGAATGACAAACCTTACATTGGACTTATCTATTCCCATACCAAAGGCATTGGTAGCTATCATTACCCTTATTTCATCTTTCAGAAACTTTTCCTGAAAATCCTTTCTTTCGCTTTCTGACAAACCTGCATGATATTTCCCTACACTAAATGATTTTATTCTGAGATAGCTGTATAGATGGTCTACCTCTTTTCTTGTAGAAGCGTATATTATTCCGGGTTTTCTTCTGTTTCTTTCCAGGTAATCTATTATATATTTTTCAGGATCTTCACCCTTTTCCACATAAAATGAGAGATTTCCCCTGTCAAAACCGTCTACATAAGCTAGGGGATTTTTTAAATTTAACTTGTCTACTATATCTTCTCTGACTTTTGGGGTTGCAGTGGCTGTAAAAGCTGCTACCTGAATATTTCTCTCTAGAGCCTCTATAAATTTGGGTATCTCAAGATAACTTTTTCTAAAGTCGTGTCCCCATTGGGAGATACAATGGGCTTCATCTACGGCTATAAAAGATATATCGACACTCTTCATAAGATTAATAAACTTTGGACTTAATAGCCTTTCGGGAGCTAAATAAAGAATCTTTGTCCTTCCGACCCTTATATTCCTCATAGTCTTTATAAATTCCTCTTTCGAAAGAGAAGAGTTTACAAATGCTGCTGATATCCCAAGGTTATTAAGGGTATCTACCTGATCTTTCATTAACGATATAAGCGGAGATACCACTAAAGTTATGCCTTTAAACATAAGTCCAGGTATCTGATAACATATAGACTTTCCTCCTCCAGTTGGCATTACAGCAAGAATATCCCTTTTCATAAGAACACCCTTTACAACCTTCTCCTGACCGTATCTAAAGGAGTCGTATCCATATGTATTTTTTAAAATTCTCCTCGCTTTTCCCAGCATTTTATACCTCTTTTTTTTTCTTTATACTAAAATTATAACAAATATGCTGATAATTTAACAATTAAAAATTATATCAGAGTCCTATAAATGATTTTATAGTTTTCTGATTTTGGCATAAACAGTTAAAATCATCCTAAGTCGCACTTATAATATAATATTTTATATTTTGAAGATATATACATTTTTCAATTACAAACCAAACGAATAAATAAAAAATAGATAAAAAACTGAATTTATTTTAGTTTTATTTTTTTTACAAAAATAGTATACTTTATCTTTAGAGAAATTTTAAATAAACCGATTAAAGGACAGGGTGCACTTATAAAATGAAAAAATTTAAAAAAATATATGTAGAAATAACAAATATATGTAATTTAAGCTGTCATTTCTGCCCTAAGAGTAAAAGAAAACTCGAATACATGAAACTTGATTCTTTTGGGAAAATTCTTCGTGAGATAAAACCTTTTACAGATTATATCTATCTTCATGTAAAGGGAGAACCTCTCTTACACCCTCAGTTAGAGGAGTTTCTAGACCTAGCTTATGTCTATGGATTCAAGGTTAATATCACGACTAACGGGTCATTTATAAAGGGTACAGGGGATAAATTATTAACAAAACCAGCACTTCGTCAGATAAATTTTTCTCTACACAGTTTTGGTGAGAATCCAGAAAATATTCATAAAAATAATTATCTCCGAGACATTTTATTTTTTTCCAAAAAAACTCTGGAAAAAACTGATATCATAATATCTCTAAGACTATGGAACTTCAATAAAAAGATTAAGGATGAAACTCAAAAGGGAAATAATGAAATCCTTCAAATATTAGAAAAAGAATTCAAACTAGACTATAAGATCTCTGATATCCTAAATCCTGGAAGAGGTGTTAAAATTTCTGATAAACTCTACCTGAATTCAGACTACCAATTCAAGTGGCCAGATAAAGATGATATCTATGAAGATGCAACAGGCTTCTGTTATGGTATGAGAACACATACCGCTATATTAGTTGACGGTACTGTTGTTCCCTGCTGTCTTGATGGTGAAGGAAGTATAAATCTCGGGAATATATTTAATGATAGTTTTAACAATATAATTAACAGCAACAGATCCAAGGCTATTTACAGTGGTTTTTCAGAAAAAACAGCTGTAGAGAAACTCTGTAAAAAATGTCAGTTCAAAATCTGATCTTCATAGAAAATTAAGATAGAAAAATCAGGCAGTGTATCAAAGATACACTGCCTGATATGTTATGTTATAAACTTCTATACAATATCTTCCTCAGATTTTTTAACCTTTTCAGATTTTTTAAATCTATTTTTTAGTTTTTCACTAGCTCCCATAATTATTATATAAAATACCGGAACAAAGAATATTAGTAGTAGTGTTGCAGAAAGCATCCCTCCTGCAGTGGCAGTACCTAGCGACCGACGACTTTCCGCTCCTGCTCCTGTTGCATAGGTCAGAGGTAAAACTCCCAATATAAATGTAAATGCTGTCATCAGTATAGGTCTGAACCTCAAACGGGAAGCTTCAAGGGCTGACTCAACGATAGACATTCCAGAATTGCTTTCCTCTTTTGCAAACTCAGATATCAAAATGGCAGTCTTACATGTCATGGCTATGAGAAGCACGATACCCAACTGGGTATATACATTGACATCCATCTGTCTTACTGACAAGGCAACAACTGTCCCTAAAACAGCTAAGGGAACAGTTAAAACAATGGTGAGAGGAAGAGTCCAGCTCTCATACTGAGCACATAGTACAAGATAGACAAACAGCACTGCCAAACCAAAAATAAACACTATATTTCCTTCGGCGGCCTTTTCCTGATATGACATCCCTGTCCATTCAAATCCCATGGAAGAAGGCAGATTTTCCTTAGCAAGTTCTTCCATAATCTGCATCGCTTCTCCTGAACTTGTGAAACCGGCACCTTGTCCGCTTATACTTGCTGAAGGATACATATTATACCTCGTGATAATCTGAGGACCTACAGCCTCTTCTACAGAAAGAACTGTTCCCATGGGTACCATCTCGCCTTTCTCATTACGCACTTCTAGTTTTTTTATATCTTCAGCTGTTGCTCTGTAGTCAGCACTGGCTTGGGCTCTAACTTGGTAATTACGCCCAAACTGGTTAAAGTCATTGACATATGTAGAACCCAAATTCCCCTGTAGAGTATTAAATATATTAGACAGAGGTATTTTCAAAGTTTTAGCCTGTGTTCTGTCTAAAACGGTTAATAGTTGTGGTACGTTAGCTCTGTAAGTACTATAAACCCTTGTGAGTTTAGATTGTGAATTTGCATTCATAACTATATTCTGAACTGCTTTTTCCAAGTTTGCAGATCCGGCACTGGATCTGTCTTGTACTTGCATCTGGAAACCTCCGGCATTTCCCAGGCCTCTTATTGGTGGAGGTGTAAATACCAGAATTCTGGCTTCTTGAATATCACTTATACTTTTAGATACTTCACCCATAATTTTATCCATGCTGAGTCCAGCCTTTTTACGCTCTTCCCAAGGTTTAAAAACTAACCAGAAAGCAGCATTGTTTGAAGCTGCTGCTCCGTCCATAATAGAATATCCTGAAATGGCTATTCTGTTTTCAAGACCTTCTACCTTTTCTAGACGTTTGGTAATTATATCTACAACAGCCTTGGTTCTAGTAAGAGACGCAGCATCTGGAAGCTGTACATTTATCATGGCGTATCCTAAATCCTCTTTTGGGACGAATCCCTTTGGAAGAGAGTCATATCTCCAAAATACTCCCAATGTTAGAATTATAAAAGCTAGTATCATAATTGCTCCACGTCTTACGACAGAGGTTAGAATTCTTGCATAACCCTTCTGAGTTTTGGAAAAGGCTGAATTAAATGCTCTTGTGAATATATTATGTTTTCTGTTAGGATTCTTTGGTCTTAAAAATATTGCACACAAGGCCGGACTCAAAGTAAGCGCATTTATAGAACTAAATATTGTTGCAGTGGCTATAGTAAGTGCAAACTGTCTGTAAAGTTGTCCTGTTATTCCCCCTAGAAATGCTGTGGGAATAAAAACTGACAGTAAAACAAGAGTTGTAGCAATTACCGGACCGGTTATTTCTTCCATGGCTTTTATAGCAGCATCACGAGGTTCAAGATTATTCTCATCTATATTCCTTACAGCGTTCTCTACAACTATTATCGCATCGTCTACTACTATACCTATCGCCAAAACCAATCCGAAGAGTGATAATGTATTTATACTTACCCCTAAGGCAGCCATTACTGCAAATGTACCTATAAGTGATACAGGAATAGCAATTGTTGGTATCAGAGTAGCCCTCCAGTCTTCAAGAAATAAAAGAATAGTCAGAAAAACTAAGATTACTGATATAAAAAGTGTTTCAATTACTTCATTTATTGAAGACTTTACAAATGTCGTTGTATCAAATGGGATATTAGCTTTCATTCCCTGAGGGAACTTTTGACTTAATTCATCAAGTTTTGCTTTTACACCTTCTGCTACCTTTAAGGCATTGGCTTCTGGCTGCAGAAATACTGCTATGGCTGCTGAAGGTTGGCCATTGAGTTGGTTAGATATATTGTAACTCTGTGATCCAAGTTCAACTCTTGCTATATCTCTGACTCTTATCATTCCTCCGTCAGGTGTTGTTTTAACTATAATATTCTCAAATTCTTCTGTACTGTTTAATTTACCTCTCATATTTACAGTAAACTGAAAATCCTGATCCACAGGTGACGGTTCCTGACCGATCTGACCTGCTGCTACCTGGGTATTTTGTTCTCTGACAGCATTTACAACATCAGTACTAGTAAGTCCTCTCGCTTTCAGCTTGTCAGGATATAGCCATATTCTCATACTGTAGTCCCCGGCACCAAAGACAGTTATACCACCTACACCTTTTATTCTAGACAGCTCATCTTTTATATTAAGAGTAGCATAGTTACTCAGAAAAAGATCGTCATGCATAGAATTTTCTGATGTGAGGCTGGCAAAAAGTAGTATATTTGAAGATCTTTTTTCTGTAGTTACTCCCTGACGCTGAACCTCTTCAGGTAAGGAAGACAAGGCTTGAGATACTCGATTTTGAACTAGGTTTTGGGCCACGTCCATATCTGTCCCAACCTCAAAGGTAACACTCAGTGAATACTGTCCACTGTTAGAACTGTTACTAGACATATAAATCATGTTTTCAACTCCGTTGACCTCTCCCTCTATAGGCTGAGCCACGGTACGTGATATAGTCTCTGCATTGGCCCCTGGATAAACTGCCGATACCTGTATTGTTGGGGGAGCAATTTCCGGATACTGCGCTACTGGAAGAGATTTCATCGTCACAAGTCCAGCAATAACTATTACAATTGATATAACTCCTGCAAAAATAGGACGCTTTATAAAGAATTTACTAAACATTATTTATTCCTCCTAAATAGATTGATTTTCCGTTTTAGGACTTTTATTTTCTGAGTTTTCTTCATCTATAGGAGAAACTTCACGTCCTGGATAAGCCATCTGAATTCCTTTTACTATTATCCTATCATTTGGCTTTATTCCTGATTTTATTACCCTCATTCCGTCTATGAGATCTCCGATCTCAATGTGCCTGTACTCGACAATATTTTCACTGTTTACAGCTAGAAGATAATACCCTTGCTGGTCTCTTCCGACTATTTGATCTGGTACAAGAAGAGCATTTTTTATGGTTTTTTCGGGTATTTTAATATTGGCAAACATTCCAGGCAAAATACTATTTTTACTGTTTTCAAAGACCCCTCTTACCTGTATATTACCTGTTTCCGGGTTTACTCTGTTATTTATGTAGTCTATTTTCCCTTTGTGAGAAAAATCTTTATTTAATAAGCCTAAGTATATATCAGAAGAATCAGTTTCACCATTTAACAGATCAGAATCTATAATATCTCTTTCATTTACATTGAAATACACGTAGATAGACTCATCTTTTATAATAGTTGCAAGGAGAGTATTTTCTCCTGACCCTATTAGATTTCCTGCATCTACAAGATTTCTGTCGATACGTCCGCTTATAGGTGCATGTATTGTAGTATAAGACAGATCAAGCTCTGCAGTTTGCACTGCAGCTTTTGCAGATTTTATGGCAGCCTTTGCCACCTCAACATCAGCCCTTGCCTGGATAACACTTACTTCACTTACTGCACGCTCTTTATAAGCCATTTCCATTCTCTGAAAAGTTGCTTCAGCAGCATTAAGTTTTGATATTTCTATTGCCAATTGTGCTTTTGCTTCTCCAAGTTTCGCCTTATAAGGACGCTGATCTATAACAAATAGCAGATCCCCTTTCTTTACAAACGAACCGGGCTTAAACATTACTTTTTCTAAGTATCCCTCTACTCGTGGTCTTATTTCTACTGAATCCATTGCCTCAGTAATTCCAGTAAATTCCAAATAATTTGTAACATTTTTCTGTATAGGTTTATTTACTGTCACCTTAGCAGGAGGCGGCGGAGAATAAGTATTTTCTTTTTTACATCCGGTAAAAAGTGTCCCCATAATGAGAAGTGTAAAAATCAGGGTATAAATTTTTCTGTTTTTAGAATCCATATAAATGCTCCTTTTAAATTGTATTTTTAATATTTAGAATCTATTTTTGATTTTTTACAATAGAATCAGGATTCCATCCTCCACCTAGGGCTGCATAAAGACGTACAAAGTCTTCTGCACTGTCTCCTCTAGCTTGGGCTAACCTGTCTTCAGAAGTAAACTGACTTAATTGTGAATTTAAAACATTTTCAAAATCTACAAGCCCCTGTTTATAGAGGTTAAGAGAAAGCTTTACTGTTTTTTTAGATGCTTCCACTGTCTTTTCTAAATGTTTTAGACGCATACTGTCTTCTGTATATGCTGTCATTGTATTCTCCGCTTCATTTAGTGCATTAAGTACTATGCTCTCATACTGAAGAGCTTTTTGACGTACAATTGCATCCTGCACGTCGATTTGATTCAATATACTTCCCCCGGAAAATATATTCCATCTCAAAGAAGGCCCTATTGAAAAATAATTTCCTCCTGAACTAAATAAATTTCCACTTGATACTGATTGATATCCAAACGACCCAGAAAGAGAAAACTGCGGATAAAGGTCTGCCTTGGCAATACCTACACGAGCTGTTTCTACTGCTAATTGACGCTCTGCACTTCTGATGTCAGGACGTTGTCTCAGAATGTCTGCAGGGACCCCTATAGCCGCATCTGCAGGAGGCACAGGTATTGATTTTTTTTCAGACATCAACTGGTTTAGTTCTCCAGGATTTCGTCCTAGTAAAACAGCCATGGTGTTTATAGCTTCTGACAACTGTATTCTAAGAGGTGGCACAGTAGCTTCAGAACTGGCGAGAGCCTGTTCCGCCTGAGCTACTTCTAGAGCTGTGGCCAACCCATACTTAAATCTTGATTCTGTTATCCTCAAAACTTCTCTCTGAAGCTCTATATTTGAATTTGAAGCCTCTAGCCTAGCCTGATAAGTTCTTATTTTTATATAGTTAAGGGCTATTCTGGAGTTAATTGATATCCTCACATCATTTCTATCTTCCTGAACCACTTCATAATTGGCTTTGGCAGCCTCTATACTCCGCCTCACACGGCCAAAAAGATCTATCTCCCATCCAGCCTCTAAGCCCAGTGCTTTATAGGTATTTGTAGTTCCTGTATATCCAGCATTTTCACTGGTTTTTTGTCTAAGAAGGTCTCCTTCTACACCTATTGAAGGGTATCTTTCACCTGTTACCACACCCAACCTAGACCGGTATTCATCTACACGTGCCATAGCTTCTTTTAAGTCTAGGTTACTGACTGATGCTTCTTTTATGAGTTCATCTAACATGGGATCATCAAATAATTCCCACCACTGTTCAGACAACCTATTTTCATTATTAAAATTTACTGACTTTTCTCCGTTCCATTTTTCCGGTACTTTTACCTTTGGCGAGACATAGTCAGGTCCCACAGCAGTACATCCAGTAAAAACCAGTACAGCTGACAAGGTCAAGGCTGCAGGTAATTTTTTTAATCTCAGCTTTTCTTTTCCCCTCATTCTTTTCAACTCCGATATTTTAATTTTTTATCTATTCAAAATTTTTTGAAAACTAAATTTAGTTAATTTTTAACTAACTATTTTTATAAAAAAAATCAACCAAATAGTTTTATAAATAGTTTTATAAAACTATTCACTTCTTCATCTGTTAGAGAATCAAGTCTTTCCTCTGCAAATTTTTCTGCTGCCAGTTCTTTTAACTTCACTATTTTTTTGCCTTTTTCAGTAAGCTTTATGTAAAAAACTCTTTTATCTAATTCACTCTGACCCCTGTAAACACATCCAAGCGTTGTTAGTTTATTGATAATTTCAGTGACTGAAGGCTTTGTTATGTTTAATATTTCTGACAGTTCACTAGATGTCATGTTTGGAGTTTTATCAATCAAGGTCAGATAGTGAAATTGTTTTATCTGCATATCATATGAACCTAGTTCTTTAGAAGTTTCTATACTGCACTTAGACAACTCATTATAAAATTTTATTATTAGATTTGTTAACTCTTCTTTTTTATACATAAAAACCTCTTTTGAAAATTTTGTTAGTTTCAAACTAAATAAATTAAAGATTATCACTTTTAATTTAGCATGTCAAACTTTTTATAAAAAAGGTCCGTAACCTGCCAAACACAGGAAACGAACCCTTAATAATTAATCTTATAAAATTTTATTCAACCATTTTCTTTATGTCATTTGCAATAAACTGGGCTTTTGCTCCAAATATCGCCTGAACTCCGTTTTTACCAACCTTTAATACTCCAGCTGCCCCTAACTTCTTGAGTTCTTCTTCATTTACTGTAGCGGTATCTTTCACTTCCACTCTGAGTCTTGTGATACAAGCGTCTGTAGAGACTATATTCTCTTTTCCACCTAGAGCTGATATTACAAGAACGGCAACTTCATTTTCAGATAATTTTATCTCACTGGCTGCCTCTTCTTCCTCTTCTCTTCCTGGTGTCTTCAAGTTAAACTTCTTGATGAAGAATGTAAACAGCATATAATAAACTACAAAGTATACTGCCCCTACTACGATAACTAAATACCAAGGTGTTTTATTTGGAAGAACTCCGAAGGAGATAAAGTCGATTAACCCTCCTGAGAATGTCATTCCTATTCTTACATTTAACATGTTCATTAGCATAAATGAAGTAGCTGCTAACACACAATGCACTCCGTACAATACCGGTGCAACAAATAAAAATAAGAACTCAATAGGTTCTGTGATTCCTGTAAGGAAAGATGTAAGTGCTGCAGATAGCAGTATTCCTCCTGCTATTTTTTTCTTAGATGGCTTTGCCTGTTTGTACATTGCAAGAGCCGCTCCAGGAAGTCCAAACATCATAAATGCAAACTTTCCTGTCATATATGCTCCTGTGCTTCCAAAACTAGCCACATTGTCTTGAAGTTTCGCAAAGAATATAACCTGGTCTCCTCTGAATACCTGACCTAAAGAGTTTGTCCACTCTCCAAATTCAAACCAAAACGGAGAATAGAATATGTGATGAAGACCAAAGGGTATAAGTGCTCTTTCAATTAGTCCAAATACAAATGTTGAGAAGGCTGTTGGATTCTCTCCGATTACTGCAAGTGAGGCCAATCCAAGTTGAATTGGTTTCCACACATATGGAAATACCAGTCCCACAAAGAAAGATAAAAATGCGGTAGCTATAGGTACAAATCTTTTTCCAGAGAAAAACCCTAGGTAAGCTGGAAGTTCTATTTTATTAAATCTTTTATAGATCATGGCTCCGATTACCCCTGCAAGGATACCACCAAAGACTCCAGTCTGAAGTGTCGGTATCCCCATAACCTGTGCAAACGCCTTATTTCCTAGCTCTATCTCTGCTGCCGCACCTGTGGTTACACCCATAACTGTATTCATAATTAGTAGTGATACTATAGCTGCAAGCCCTGCTACACCATCTCCACCTGCTAGTCCGATAGCAGACCCTACTGCAAAGAGTAATGGTAAATTAGCAAATATTACTCCACCTGCAGCTGCCATCAAGGTAGAATTTAATACATTCGGTTGTCCAAAAGCAAGTAATAATCCTGCTGCAGGCAGTATGGCAACCGGTGTCATCAAAGCTTTACCTATCTTTTGTAGTTGTGCAAATCCTTTCATCTTTACCTCCTATTTATTTTTCAACTTAACTTTCATTAACAAATCCCCGACTTTTACATCTCCAGAAGCCACAATTTTTAAGTCTTCTACTTCATCCATTGAATTTATTACTACAGGTGTTATCACAGACTTAGCATTTTCTTTTATAAATTCTAAGTCATATTTTACAAGCTCATCTCCCGGTTGAACCTTGGCTCCCGTTTTCCCTACTCTTTGAAAACCTTCTCCACCTAGTTTCACAGTGTCTATCCCAAAATGCACTATGAGCTCTAAGCCTTTTTCTGTTTCAAAACTAACAGCATGATTTGTGTCAAATATATCAACTTCTCCTGCGACTGGTGAGTAAACCGATCCTTCACTAGGATCTATGGCACATCCGTCACCTATCATCTTTTGTGCAAAGGCCTCATCAGGAACCATTGAAATGTCCAAAACCTTACCGTTTAGTGGAGAATAGATCTCTATCCATTCTTCCTCTTTTTTCTTTTTAAAAAAATCAAATAAACCCATATTGACTCTCCTTTCTTCGTTTTTAAATTTATTTTCAAAAATATTATCTACAACTTATGTTCTATACAATATTAAGTATTCATTCAAATAAAATAAAAATATTTTTCTAAAAATTTGATCTAGTTTTTTGAGCCATTTTTTTGTTCCTGTTTTGAAGTTTGTTTTATATTTGCTTTATATGTTTCATTTTGATCTTTATTATCCTTATTTCGTTATACTAACATAATATCCCCCAAAAGATTTTTTGTCAATATTTTTTTCAAAAAAAATGAGCCTTTTTTCAAAATTTTGATTTATTAAAAATAATAATACTATATTCGTATATTTGACTTTTTTTAATAAAAATAGTAGTATCATAGTAAGTTTTATAAAGGAAAGGGGTATAGTTTTGGGAACTAAAAAGGGACTTTCTAAAGAAAGATATAAGATCATAGAGCCTTTTTTTAAAAAAAGAAAAAAAGCTCAAAGATATTGAAAATGAAAAAAATATATCCTATGCCACGTTGAAAAGATGGGTAAAAGCATACAAAGAGAACGGTATAGAAGGGCTCATAAAAAAAGAAAGAAAAGATAAGAATCAGTATAGAAGCCTTGATGAAAAAACCTATGAGTTTATTAAAGAATCTTATGAAAAAAATCCAGATATTAAAATAAGCAGCCTTTATGAGAAATGCTGTAAATTTATAAAAACTTTTAGTGATAACACCATAAGTTACCATACTGTTTACAGAGCTGTAAACAATCTAGATGATTTTGTAAAAAATCACGCCTCCATAAACATAGAAAAAATAAAAAAGAAACACCAGGCCTATAGAATTGTTCAGACACCTTTAAACATAAATATAAGAGATTTTCGACAAAATTCCATAAAAAAACCTTATCTTTATCTGATTTATGATATATCTACTAATGATATCTTAAATTATTACCTCAGTTTTACCAAATTAGATCTCAAAAAATCCGCCGCCTTTTTAAGAGACACAATCATAAAAAATTATAAGCCCAATGAAAATTTCTTTATAAAGCCTCAAAATCTTTTGATCGACTCTTTTGAAATAAAAAACAAAAGAAAGATAGAACAGATAAAAGAAATATTGGATATAAAAATAGAAAATTATTATGAACCAAATAAAGATATGGAAAAATTTATCAATTTTCTCAAATCAGATTTAAAAAATCTTTTGAAAGAAACTCATTTTACAAACTCTTTACATGATTTAGATAAGATTTTGTACTCTTATATTTTTATGAATAATATCAAAAATTTGAATGATGAAAGCCCCTTTTCTTCTTCAGGAATATTAAAAGATATTGATAAATTAGATATTTTGTTGGGAAGTGCTAAAAGAAAAGTTCAGGAATACGGGATAAGATTCAGAAATGGAATATATCGAAATCCAGATTTAAAACAACATACGGGAAATATTCTGGATATAAAATACAATGTCAACGACCTAAAAGAAATAAAGGTTTATTTTAAGGGATTTTTTTTATGTATGGCGTATCTTTCTGCTAATGAAAATTTCTAATAACAGAAAAAGGTCGCTCATGCGACCTTTTTTTATTGACTTTCTTTGACATTGTTTTTTTTCATTTTTATCTTCATAAGAAGGTCTCCTGCCTTTATCTCTCCCCTTGCTAAAACCTCTATACTCTCCACATCATCCATAGAGGTTATTATTATAGGGCTTATGGCTGACTTGGCATTCTCCCTTATGAAATCTAAGTCGTACTTTACAAGTTCATCTCCTATGTGAACAAGACTCCCAGGTTCTCCCAACCTTTCAAATCCCTCGCCGCCAAGATCCACCGTATCTATCCCTAGATGTACTATGATCTCTAAGCCGTTTTCCATCTCAAAGGTCACTGCATGATTAGTGTCAAAAATATCCACCTCTCCCTCTACAGGTGCAAAGACAGAGCCTTCAGAAGGATCTATGGCACATCCGTCTCCTATCATCTTTTTTGAAAAAGCTTCATCTGGAACATCTTCTAGATCCATAACTTTCCCACTTATAGGAGAATATATTTTTACATATTCACAATTTTTCCTGTTCTTTTTTAATAGTCCAAATAATCCCATCAAATTCACCCCATCTGTCCTCTATTGTTATTATATTAACCCAAGCTCACAATAAAAACAACCTTACAAAGCCTTTTTATTTATCCATTAAAATACCGGGATGCACTAGCACCCCGGTATTTATAATCTATTCACACTTTGAGTACCCACAGCTTCTGCAAGAATAGCATCCTCCTGATATCTCAAGTTCTTCCCCGCATTCTGGGCATTTCACCTTGTTCATATCTGTATAACCCTTTTCTCTCTCTATCTCTTGTTTTTCCCTTTTGGCCTTTCTTTCCTGGGCTTTTTCATAATCGTTTAAGCCCATCTCTTTTTCAAATTCCTTTAAAAGATAAAGTATCGCAAGCGGGCATGTATTCCCCTTTGTTAACTCCTCTCCTCTTCCTTTTGCAAGGGCAAAGGACGGACATCCACTTATACCCTCTATAGACCTTTCCATCATAAAGAGGTTTCCACCTAATCTCAACATTGCAGACATATATATTGCCACCGCCTGGATATTCTTCTCGCATCCACCCTGACCGCTTCTTATAACGTATATATCTTGGATAGACTTTGCACTAGGAGAATAACCTATCATTACTTTCAATTTCCCACAACCTATTTTTAGAGCTTTAGGATAGTATATCGTATCCTCCTCTATAGGTTTCATCTCTCCTCTTGGAAGTTCAAGAGTCTTAGGCTCACTTTTTACAGAAAGAATACCCTCTCTTGCACATCCAGCCCTGTAAATTGTCATTCCCTTTAAGCCTTGTTTCCAGGCTTCAATATAGAGATCTTCCACCTCTTCTATAGAGGTCTTATGGACTAGATTTATGGTAGAAGATATACTGGCATCTATCCTTCTCTGCCAGATTCCCTGCATCTTTATCCTGTCAAAAGGATTTAGATTTTGAGCTGTGACAAAATAATCAGGAAGGTCGTTTTCATCCTCTATACCATTTTCATCCATGTAATCCTTGGCTATAGGGGTGAACACCTTGTAAAATACATCCTCTCCGTGAAGACTCTCGGTTTTTCTGGTATAAAAAAATGCAAAATTTGGCTCTATTCCCGTACTTGTTCTAAGCATTGTTCCTATTGACCCTGTAGGGGCTATGGTAAGAAGCTGGGAATTTCTAAGACCGTATTTTTCTATAAGTTCTATTGTTTCATCACTTGCATTATCCTTTAGAAAAGGTGAGGCAAGAACCTTGTCCTTTTTGTATTTCGGAAAACTTCCCTGTTCTTTTGCCAATAGTGCACTGGCTCTCAAAGCATTGTCCACGATTGTTTTAGAAACTTTGTCACAAAACTCAAGGGATTCAGGGGAACCATATTTTAACTTCATATTTATAAGAAGATCCCCTAGTCCTAGTATCCCCAAACCTATCTGTCTCCAGTCTCTTACAGAGTCTCTCTGCTCCTCTAGCGGATGTAGAGGAAGTCCTTCATCAAGTACATCATTTAAAGCCTTTACTCCGTCTCTCACCCTCTCGGCAAGTCTTTCAAAATTAAAAACTTCTCCCTCTATAAAACTTGGCAGAACGATGGATCCTAGTAGACAGCTTCCACCTGGAGGAAGTGGTTCTTCTGCACATGGATTGGTTCCTGCATATTCAAACTCCTCATCCTCACTCAGAAGATTCCAGTTTGATATTGTATCCCAAAACAAAACTCCCGGTTCTGCGAAATTCCAGTTTTGTCTGGCAAGTTCTTTAAATAAAAGCCTTGCGTTGACTTTTTTGGTTATTGTCTCTCCTGTATCCCCTACAATAAATTCAGTCTTAAACATATCGCCTTTTTCCACAGCCTTCATAAACTCATCATTTATTCTCACTGATATATTGGCTTTTTGAATTTTATTTAGGTCCGACTTCACTTTTATAAAATCTTCCACGTCAGGATGATTTACATCTATAGAAAGCATAAGGGCTCCTCTTCTTCCCTTCTGCCCTATTATATCTGTGGTAAGGTTGTAGAGGTCCATAAAAGAAACGGCTCCTGTAGTATGTTTAGCTGAGTTGTTTACCTCAGATCCCTTTGGCCGTAGATTTGAGATATCCACTCCACAGCCTCCACCATATGAAAAGGTCCTTGCAAGTTTTTTTGCAGTTTCAAATATAGACTCGATGTTGTCATCAGGAGGTGTTATCACATAACAATTAGAATAAGTTATCTTTTTACCCACCTTATGAAGGCCCCTGTTAGAAAGAATCCTTCCAGCAAATATAAACTCTTTCTTCCATATCATCTCTTTGACTTTAGGGTCTCCTCCAGCCACTCTGTCTAACCACTGGACAAAAGTTTCTCCGTCAAATTTATATTTTTTCTCCCATATATCTATTCCCAGGGTATTGTCCTCTCCTAACCACTCTTTTATGTTTAAAACATCCATAATTTCTTCATCACCCCATATTGTATTTTTTTAATTTGATCACACTATATATTGTACCTTACAAATAATTTTACCTTACTTTTTGTTTTTTTCAAGTTAATTTTTTTCATTCACTTTTCAACAAGCCATTTTACTCTGTTCATTAAAAAATATTTTTATATAAATATTATAATATCTTTTAATAATTTATTTTTTCTCTTTACTCATTTACTGCTTTAGGTTAATATATATACAACTATTTATATTTTTCGGAGGTATCAATGCGTCAGGTTAGCTACAAAGAAATACTCAAAGAAAAAAATTATATTCTAATTGATGTCCGTACTCCAAAAGAGTATGCTGCAGAAACAATTCCAGGATCGGTTAATATCCCTGTCTTACTAGATAATGAAAGGGTAGAAGTAGGGACAGCATATAAACAGGTGTCAAAAGAGAAGGCAAAAGAACTAGGAATAGAATTTATATCCAAACGACTCCCTGAAGTTTTTCAAGAGATAAATAATCTGGATAAAAAGCACAAGAAACTGATATTTTTATGTGCCAGAGGAGGTATGAGAAGTAGCAGCATGACTGCATTATTCTCCTCACTTGGTTACAAATGCTCCAAACTTACAGACGGATACAAAGGATACAGAAAATTTATATCTGAAGATCTAGAGCGTGTGAACTCGGGTATAAAATATATTGTCCTTCACGGCAGAACTGGAGTAGGAAAAACTAAAATACTACAGCAGTTAGAAAATAAGGGTTACAGTGTTCTAGATCTTGAAAAATATGCTGACCATAAAGGATCAATTTTTGGTGCCATAGGTGAAAAAAGAAAACAGAGCCAAAAAAGATTTGAATCACTTATCTATGAACATCTCAGAGAAAACCACCATAACTATGTCTTGGTAGAAAGTGAAAGCAAAAGAATTGGTGATGTGTATCTTCCTGACACTATCTCAGAATCAATGAAAAGCGGTCTTCATCTTTTTTTAGACACTTCATTAGATCACAGGGTAAAAATCCTTATGGAAGATTATGCCGATGCTTCAGAAGAAGCCATCTTAAATTGTATTGATTTCCTTAAAAAATATATAGGAAAAGAAAAAACCGAAAGTTATTCTGAGCTGACTAAGAGCAATAATTACGCCCAGTTAGCCGGTGAACTTGTAGTAGATTATTATGATCCTTTATATGAAAAAAGTATTAAAAAATGGGAGTTTGAAAGTATCGTAAATTATGAAAATGTTGATGAAGGAGTTCAAGGAATAATAAACTTCCTTGATACTAAGGACTTTTCATAGTCCCTCCATTTCCTAGATCATCAAAAATATTTAATAAGTTCGAAAAAAGGGCTCTGTTCAAGAAATTTTTGAAAGGCTCTTTTTTTAATAAGCTTTGAATTAAATTATTGAGTTTATCGGGATTCGTTACTTTTCTCTTGAAAGAAAAGTAACCAAAAGTTCAAGAATTTTCAAATGTCTAAAAAGTAGATATTTATTTTATCGCCTTTGTAAGCTACAGTCCTCGGTTCCCTGCGGAACTTATTCTGTAGGACGGCTGAGTGCAGGTTCTTTCCTGTATAAGCCCTGCGACTTGAAAATTCAAAAACATAAGAACAACGTAATCCTAAATAAAAAGCATGCGCAGAGTTATTCCTTAATTTTTGACTATTCTTAACTCTGATTTTGTCAATGGCAATGGAAAAAGGATAAAAAATATCTCTCGCAAAAGAAATCGTATATAGTTTTCGTTTTAACTCTGTGAAGCTCTCTCTTTTTCTCTGTGGTCTCTGTGGCCAAAATCTTTTGTCCTTATTCGTGTTAATTTTTTTTCCTTAAATTGATTTTCATTCGTGACGAAATCTTTTGATTCTAATATTCTTATAAAGTCAGTAATTTATTCAGACATAAAAAAAGAAAGACTCCCTAAAGAATCTTTCTAAATTTAAATATTTTTATTCATACTTTATATTTTAATCTAAATTTTTGAATTTTCGCAAGGTTAAGGAGAACTTCTCTTTTCCTTAACACAAACAATCGAAACACTTGTCAAAAAGAAAGCCCCTCCGATAAAAAAATTACCTTCCTGTCCAACAACTATAGATACAAATCACTACTATATTAAAAAAATATATCAAGCACTTTTTCTTCTGGCTTTTTACCTACAAGTGAGCCCAAAATAAATGCAGTTAAAGATATTAATATAACAGGAACTATTTGATGCATGCCCATAGGTTTTATCTTACTGATGGTAAAGTAAAAATATGATCCCACTCCTGTAAGCATAGAAGCTATTGCTCCTGTTGAGTTTGCCTTTTTCCAATAAAGTCCTAGTACTATAGGGCATAAAAATGCTGCTTCAAGGCCTCCGAAGGCAAAAAGGTTTATCCATACCAAAAGTTTCGGTGGATTCATAGAAAGTAGAAAAACTATAATTCCCACTGTAAGAGATGTAAAAAGTGTGAGTTTCTTTATTTTTTTGTCATCGGCATCTTTATTTATATAGTGGATGTACAAATCCTTTACAATGGCCGCTGAGGACAGGATGAGCATAGAGTCAACTGTGGACATTGTAGCTGCTAGAGGACCTCCTATAAATATTCCGGCCAGTATAGGGGGCATATTTCTCAAGGCAAGTGTCGGTATTATTTTATCTCCCACATCTATTCCAGGAGCTACTGCTGCTCCCATAACTCCTATAAGGTGCATTCCTATCATCAAAAATCCTACCACAAAGGTTCCAACTATCATAGCCCTATGCATAGATTTTGAATCTCTGAATCCCATACATCTTATTGTAGTCTGCGGGAGTCCTAGTACTGCCACACCTACTAGCATCCAAAATGATAAAATAAAAGGTTTTGCTATGGCTCCCCCAGAAGTGGGAGTCAGGAGATCTGGATTTGTTTTCATCAGTCCCTGCATTATATTTTCCATGCCTCCGCCGTTTTTCAATATTGCAAAGAATAGAAAAGTAGTAGCAACCATCATCATTATTCCCTGAATTGCGTCAGTTAGAGCTACAGCCCTAAAACCTCCTAAAGTCGTGTATATTATAACCACTACACCAAAAAGCAAAAGGCCGGTGTGGTATGAAAGGCCGGTTACAGTTTCAAAAAGTCTGGCACCTCCGATAAACTGAGCTATTATAGAGGCTGCGAAAAATACAAGTATGGCTATAGAGGATAGTATAACCACAGTATCGCTTTTGTACCTAGCTCTGAGATAATCTGTTATGGTTACTGCTCCTATTTTCCTGGATATTATAGCAAATTTTTTCCCCAATATTCCCAATGTGAGAAAGGCCGTAGGAGTCTGTATGCAGGCTAACAGCACCCATCCCAAACCTAATTTATAAGCCACACCAGGTCCTCCTACAAAAGAACTGGCACTGGCATAAGTTGCAATTAAAGTCATAGCGAGGACAAAGCCTCCCATATTTCTGCTTCCTATAAAATACTCCTCTATAAAGTTGACTTCTCCTGAGTGTTTTATTTCGTTTGTTTTATATGCTATAAACAGCATTACTGCAAGATAAATTACTAAAGGTATCAGTATCATTATGTTATTCATTATTCCTCCTAGTCAAAGTCAACTTCTTTAAAAAATATCTTAATTGCAAAGTATACAAGGGTGCATATTACAAAAAATCCCACTATACACGAATAAAAAAACCATTCTGGAAGTCCCATTATGAATTTGTATTCCATAGGATTTTTATCCCCCATACCATAGGCAAAAAAATACCACCATGCAAAATAAACCAAATAAAGGATTACTGTTACCGTAGCTTCTTTTCTTATCTGTTTGTTCCTCTCTCTCATCTGTCCTCCCTACAAATATTATCTGGATTTACGAATAAAAATATCGACAAATTAATTTTAACAAAGAAAAATTGAGCTATCCTTTTCCGAGTTTTTTAAGAAGCTCAATCATTATCATCTGTTCCGCTTCTGTGAGCACACCAAAGGCTTTTTTTAAGTTTTCCAAATGCTTATCAAAAACTTCCTCCATAAGTGCAGTACCTTTTGGGCTTATTTTAATAATAAAAACTCTTCTGTCTTTATCGTCTCTTTTTTTAATTATAAGGCCCTCTTTTTCTAGATTATTTATTATCACGGTCATAGTCCCACCGCTAGAAAAAGTCTTTTCTATGACCTCTTTTATTGTAAACTCCCCTCTATGATATAAAAGCTCTAGTACTGAAAACTGTGCCTCTGTTACTCCCTGTTTTTTCATATCAGGGTATATCCTTCTGTTTACCGAGGCATAACATCTTGAAAAAGTCACTAAAAGTTTAAGATTTCTCCATTCGTCTCTATCATATTCTTTATTCATCATAGAAAAAATTATACTACTAATTAGTTTATTTTTCAATAATAAAATAGCTTATTTTTGTATAAAATTTCCTTCTCAATAGTTATAAATTATTACCATGATAAAAACTTTAAAAAAAACTATAATTCTTACATTAATTTTAAATATTTATTATTCTCCAATATAAAAAGAGGCCTAGGCCTCTTTCTAATTTTCTATAAACTTATATTAATTTACCGTGCTTTTCATAACTAGATATTTTTTCTACTTCATTGTGTTCTCCCATAAGAACCACTTTAGGCTGATGAGTATGTGCCTCCTTCTCGTCTACCATACAGTAAGCCATTATGATAATCTTATCATTCTTTTGAACCATTCTCGCTGCTGCACCATTTAAGCATACGATTCCCTTTTCATCTTCTGCAGCTATTACATAAGTTTCAAACCTAGCTCCATTGTTAATATTCACAATATGAACAAGCTCATATTCTCTTATACCTGCTGCCTCCATTATTGTCTTGTCAAGTGTGATACTACCTACATAATCAAGTTCTGCCTGAGTTACTGTGGCTCTGTGAATTTTCCCTTTTAAAAGTTGGATTTGCATTTTCACTCTCCTATTATCATATTATCTATAAGTCTTGTCTTCCCTATAAAAACCGCTGTTGCCGCAAGTGCTTTTTCTTTTACTACATCTATTTTTTCTAAGGTATCAGGATCTACTATTTCAAAATAGTCAATCTTTGCAATATCCATTGTAGATATTTTTCTAGATGCTTCTTTCTTAAGTTCCTCTACATCACTAGTTCCCTGATACACCATCTCTTTAATTATATTTAGAGCCTCTATAATAATAAGTGCCTTTCTTCTTTCCTCTTCAGAAAGTTTTGCGTTACGGGAACTCATTGCAAGCCCGTCTTCCTCTCTAACAATTGGACACCCTATGATTTCTACAGGAATATTTAGGTCCTTGGTAAATCTTTTTATTATAGCTAACTGCTGAAAATCTTTTTCTCCGAAGTAAGCTCTGTCTGGTGTAACTATCAAAAATAGCTTTGTAACTACAGTACAAACACCTCTAAAATGACCTGGCCTTGTAGCTCCACATAATTCTTTATCAAGACCCTCTATATCCACTAGAGTAGCAAATCCATCAGGATACATCTCCGCAGCAGTAGGAGCAAATATAATATCCCCTCCTGCACCTGCAATTAGTGCTTTATCCCCTTGAAGATTACTCGGATATGTTTCCAAGTCATTTTCGTTGTCAAACTGCTTGGGGTTGACGAATACACTCACAACAACCCTGTCATTTTCTGACGACGCCTTTTCTATTAGACTCTTATGTCCAGCGTGAAGATAGCCCATGGTAGGTACAAATCCCACAGAAAGTCCGTTACTTTTCCATTCATTAACTTTTTCCTTGATTTCACTGATGCTTCTTAGAACTTCCATTCTATCCTCCTAGTAAAGCTTTTCAAGAACTTCATCTTTTATTCCGAAAGTGTGCTCCTTTGCAGGAAAGGTTCCATCTCTCACTTCTCTAACGTAAGCTTCTAGACCTTCCCTCATTACTTTCCCTACATCTGCAAAGGTCTTTACAAATTTTGGCTTAAAATCCCCGTACATGTTGAGCATATCCTGGATCACAAGAACCTGTCCGTCACAGACATTTCCAGAGCCTATTCCTATAGTAGGAACAGAGACACTTTCACTTACAATCTTGGCTAGTTTTTCCGGCACACATTCTAAGACTATTGCAAAGACACCTGCTTCTTCAAGTGCTTTTGCATCTTTTATCATCTGTTTGGCTTCTTCTTCACTCTTGCCTTGTACCTTGAATCCTCCAAACACATTTACTGACTGAGGGGTAAGCCCTAGGTGACCCATAACTGGAATTTGTGCTTTTACTATGGCCTTTATTTTTTCCACCATATCAACTCCACCCTCTAGCTTCACAGCATGGGCTCCTGTTTCCTTTATCAATCTACCTGCATTTGCCACTGCTTCTGGTGTGGTATTGTGGTATGACATAAAGGGCATATCCAAAATAACTAAGGTGTTGTCCACTCCTCTCATCACAGCCTTCCCGTGATGAATGATATCTTCTAAGGTAACAGAAAGAGTCGAATCATATCCTAGACACACCATTCCGAGGGAATCTCCCACAAGAATGGCTTCTACTTCTGTTTCATCTATGATCCTTGCTGTCGTATAATCATATCCGGTGACTACCGAAAGCTTCTTTCCCTTTTCCTTTGAATTTCTGAAGCTTACTACTGTGTTTTTCATTCTTCCTCCTCTAAGAGTTTTTTTATTTCGCTGTAATCTCTGTCGTTGTCTTTCAATATTTCTAAAAGCTCCAGGGATGCTGCCTTATAAAGTTTCTTTTCAACTCCATGCTGCACTTCAAGGTGCTTCAAAATAGTGTCAATGTCTCCCCTCTCAAGAGGTCCTGTTATAGACCTAGAGGTGCCTTTTTCTTTTATATTTTCAATGGTCTTCTCTATTATAGGAAATATTATCTCTTTTCCAGCTTCAAGACCCGATTTTTCTATATTTTCTATTGCTCTATGGATTACAGATATTAAAAGATTTGATGCAAATACTCCTGCAAGATGATAGTTTACTTTTTTATCCGGAGAAATAGCAAACTTATTATTGGGAAGTTTTTCTAAAAAATATTTAAACTTTTCTAAATCCCCCTCTATAGTTAGGGGCATTTTCTCCATTTTTTCTATCTCTGTGTCTCCTCCTGCAAAAGTCATCATAGGATGGATTGACATGACCTTGCAATTCCTCTCCCTAGCTCCTGAAAAGACTTGACTAGAAAGTGCTCCACTGGTATGAACAACCAGCTTATCTTTTATTTTATAAGTTAAAAGGTTTTCCCAGACGGAATTTATAACTCCATCAGGTACAGTTACAAATATAATGTCACTTTGGTCAATTATCTCTCTATAATTTTGAAAAACAATAGTTTCAGTTTCTGCTGCTGCTTTATCTGCTAAAGATTTTGATATATCAAAATAACCGACAACTTTTAAATTTTTATTCACAAAATATCTTCCAAGAGATAAACCTATTTTTCCAGCCCCTATAAAAGAGATTTTCACTCTATTCCTCCCAACATTTTTACTGAGATATAATACTAGCTAGTATAATATCCTTATACAGATGATAATACTAACTAGTATATTGTGTCAACAAAATTTTATTTATAAAGTATATATTCTGTTTAAAAGTTGTATATATTTTGTTTATATATTCTTTTAAAAGCTCAATTTTTCAAGGACAATAACTGATAAGATTAATTATATTTTTTTCTCACTGGGTAATTTTTTTAAATATTTGTAAAAAATTTGATGCCGCCTCAGATAAACGTCGATCTCTGACCCAGACTATAGATGTGCCTGTTTCTAAGGAAAATTCTTCTATCTCTTTGTATTCTAAATTCATGAGATTTACAAACTCTTTAGAAGATTTTGGGACTACTCCCACACCCATTCCTATATCTACCCAGGACAATATCGTCCTAGTGTCCTCACTTTCACATAGTATTTTTGGACTGTATCCCTTCTGCTGGCAGGTTTTTATTATCATTTTTTCAAATCTTCTGTCTAGTATAAGTGGGAGGTCCTTTAGGTCATCTGCATTTAATTTTTTCTTATCCCAAATGAAAACTCCCTTAGGTTTTGTAACTGCGATCATTGGCTCGTTTGGAAGTTGTATAGAATCAAAATTTTCAGAATTAAAGGGAGTCCTCACTATTCCAAGCTCTATTACTCCATTTTTGAGAAATTCCAATATTCTATTGGTATTCCCCTCTCTTATGTCAAAACTTGTATCTGGGTAGGCCTCGTGATACTCTTGGATAAATTTAGGGTATATGATTCCCATAGATGATGCAACTACCCCCATAGAAAGAGTTCCTGTAAACCCCTCTCTGAAATTCTTTATATCTTTTACAGTTTTATCAAAGAGTTCTATTATCTGCTCTGACCTTGTTTTTAACATTTCTCCAGCTTCTGTTATCTCTAGTTTTCTAGTGCTTCTTTCTAATAATTTTACACCTAACTCCTCTTCCATGAGTTTTAGCTGATAGCTCAGTGGAGGTTGTGCCATATGAAGTTTTTCTGCTGCCTTTGTTATGTTCCCCTCTTCTACTATTGCCATAAAATACTTGAGCTGTCTTATATCCATTTATTTCATCTCCTTAATTGATATTTAAAAAGTATCAATTAGATACTTTTTAAATATTTTTTGTATTAATCTTTTTTAGGTATAATATACCAACAATAGATTAATTTGATAAGTTTTTTTTATTAAGTAAAACAAAGGAGATGATTAAAGGTGAAAACAGTAGGCATTTTAGGAGGAATGGGTCCCCTTGCAACTTCCGACTTATTCAATAAAATTGTAACACTTACTGATGCAAAGGATGACAATGATCACATTCATATAATTTTAAATAACTACCCGATTATCCCAGACCGGACAAACTATATTCTAGGAAATGGTGAAAACCCGGTAAAATATATGTTAGAAGCGGCTTTAAAACTACAAGTAATGGGTTCTGATGTTATCATCATGCCTTGCAATACTGCCCATTATTTCTATAAAGAACTCACAGAGCATCTAACGATTCCCTTTATAAACATGATTGAAGAAACTGCAAAGGAGATAAAAGAGATTGATCCTGAAACAAAAAAAATCTTTCTTTTTTCAACTCAGGGAACATACAAAGCCAAAATATACGACAAAGTATTTGAAAATTATGGCCTAGAAATACTTAGACCTGAAAAGTCTGTTCAAAGTGTTGTAACAGATATTATATACAGCATAAAAAAAGGAGATACAGCTCTTAAAAATATTGATAAAAACATTCTGACTTCATATATCGAGTCTATAGAAGGAAAAAATATAATTCTTGGGTGCACAGAACTTCCCGTTGCCTTTGATATCCTAGGAATCAAAAAAAATTGTATCGACCCTACAAAAATTTTGGCAAAGTCGGCAATACGCTTTGCAGGAAAAAATATAATAGAAGATTGATAGTTTGATTTTACCTGGCTTTCATGCTATAATCCTCCTTATGTAACTATTACAACAATAATTCTTCTATTTTAAAGGAGGTTAAAATGCCTATAGTGATTCCTAAAAAACTACCTGCCTTCGATACTCTCAAAGGTGAAAATATATTTGTGATGAATAAATCAAGAGCTTTTAGTCAGGATATAAGGCCACTGAAAATAGTCATTCTTAACCTTATGCCAAATAAAATAGTGACTGAGACCCAGCTTCTTCGCCTTTTAGGGAATACACCTCTACAAATAGAGATAACACTCTTAAAAACGAGAACTTATGCCTCTAAAAACACGAGTCAGGATCACCTTACTAGCTTTTACAAGACTTTTGAAGATATTAAAAATCACACCTTTGACGGTCTTATTATAACTGGTGCTCCAATTGAACACCTTCAGTTTGAAGATGTTGACTACTGGGAAGAGCTAAAAGAAGTTATGGAGTTTTCAAAATCCAATGTCACATCTACTATGCATATATGTTGGGGTTCTCAAGCTGGACTTTATTATCATTATGGAATACCAAAATTTCCAACAGACAAAAAAATATTTGGAATTTTCAAACATAAAATCTTTAATCTAAAAACTAAAATCACCAGAGGCTTTGACGACGAATTTCTCGTACCACATTCTAGACATACTACTGTTATGAGAGGTGATATCGAGAATGTTCCTGAACTGGAAATCTTGGCTGAGTCAGAAGATGCAGGCATCTGTCTTGTGGCAACTAGAGACAGAAAGCATATTTTCATCAGTGGGCATCTAGAGTATGAAAAGGATACCCTAAAAAGTGAGTATTTTAGAGATTTAGACAAGGGTCGTTCAATTGATATTCCTAAAAATTATTTTAAAGATGATAATCCTGAAAATGATCCTGTAGTTACCTGGAGAGCTCATGCTCACCTTCTTTTTTCAAACTGGCTCAATTACTGTGTTTATCAGGAGACCCCTTATATTTTAAAATAATTTTTTCAAGCAAAAATAATTTTATTAAAAAACACATCTTTAAAAGATGTGTTTTAATTTCTTTTAAAATAAATTTATTTTTACATAAAATTTTTTAAAAATCCAACCCGAAAAACAGTACATATTTGTACCAAGTTCGTTTATTTTGTTTTTTTTAAAAAATTTTAACTTGTAATAATTCCAAATTTTGTGTATTATAATCAAAGTACTCTTTTTATATAAACATAAATTTGTTTTAATGAATTTTTTATTTATGTTTGTTATAAACTATATATACTAAGCAAGTTAATATAGTAACCAATAGAACTCATTTATTTTGATTGTAGCAAAAGAGTTGTATCAGTTACTAAAAAAAATAGTATCACCAGGGAGGATATTTATGTCACACGATGCATCACAAGGAAACCCGGCAGTTGTTGGGTTGGCAGGATTTGGTCTCACGACTATGCTGCTTCAGTTTCACAATGTAGGATGGATGGGATTAGGTCCTGTAGTAGCTTCAGGACTAATCTTCGGAGGTTTAGCTCAGATGATTGCAGGTTTCCAAGAATTCAAATGTGGTAACAACTTCGGTTACAGTGCTTTTGTTTCTTTCGGTAGTTTCTGGATCTCTTTAGGTATTATGTTCCTTTTAAATCATTTTGGTATCTACAAAGCCAGCCATACTGATGTAGGATTTTTCCTAATTGCCTGGACTATGTATACAGCTATCATGACTATTCCGGCTATGAAAATTCACGCTGCGATGGGAACTACTTTTATCCTTCTACTAGTAGGATTTATACTTCTTGATCTTGCACACTTCGGTTACCCGGCATTGACTAAGGTCGCTGGTTACGAACTAATGGCTTGTGCACTTGGAGCTTGGTATATGATGGCCGGAGCTATTTATGCTCAGATTTTTGGAAAACCAGTTTTACCAATGGGAAAACCTTTAATTTAATAGTAATTTAATAATTTTTCATTAGAAAAGGTCAGCCTAATAGGCTGACCTTCTTTAATTTTATAAAATTAATCACAAAACAGATAATTTTTGATTTTTCATATCTGTTATAAACATATAACCCGGTGCATGGGTTATCATTATTTCAGGCTTAACCTTCATGGCAACTGCCTGAGGAGTAACACCACAGGCCCAAAACACAGGAATATCTTTATTTTTAATATCTACAGAATCTCCAAAATCAGGATTGCTTATATCCTCTATACCTATGCTTTGAGGATCACCGATGTGTATAGGCGACCCGTGAACACCAGGATATCTGGATGTTATCTGGACTGCTCTCACAACTTCAGAACTGGGAAGTGGTCTCATACTAACCACCGTAGGCCCCTCAAATATACCAGCCTTTTCACACTGTATATTTGTTATATACATAGGTACATTCTTTTCCTCTGAAATATGCCTAACTTCCATCCCCTCATCTAGCATGGCAGACTCAAAGGTAAAACTACATCCTATTAGAAATGATACAAAGTCATCTTTCCAGAAGGATTTTATGTCGTCAAATTCTCCGTAAAGTTCTCCCTTTTTATAAACTCTATATTTTGGGATATCTGTTGTTATGTCTGAGCCTGGAGCCATTTTAGCAAACTCCCTGCTACCCATATCTGACACTTCTAATATAGGGCACTGCTTTGGATTACGCTGAGCAAAAAGGAGAAAATCATAGGCATGACTCTTTGGAAGTATCACAAGGTTTCCTTGAACATATCCATGACACATACCAGCTGTATTGCTTTTTATTTTCCCCTTTCTTATCATCTTCCGAACTTTTAAAGGCTCTAAATTTTTAAAATTTTCCATACAACCATCTCCAAATATTTTTTAAATTGGCTGAGCTATTTATAATTTAAAATTTCTTAAACTTTACAGATATTACATAACTCCTAGTACTCTCAATATACCTCTGAGTCCTAGACCACAGGCTACCAACACTACTATTCCACCTAAAATATTTGTAAGTGGTGAATTAACATATTTTCCTAGTCTTTTCTTATTGTTCATGGCATATAACAGGAAAATAGCTATTATAGGAAGAAGTATTCCGTTTGCTGCCTGGGCAAATATAATTGCCGAGAGAGGTTTTAGACCCATAGCTGAAAATACTATTCCTATTACAATAACTGTTGTCCAGATAGCCTCAAATTTCTTGTCCTTAAAATCAGATTTCCATCCCAAAGCTCCTGCCGTTGCGTAGGCCGCCGCTAAGGGTGCAGTTATTGTAGATGAAAGTCCTGCAGCAAATAATCCAAAGGCAAAGAAGTATTTGGCCCAAGAACCAAGAAGTGGTTCTACTGATTTTGCCATATCACCTGCATTGTTTATAGCTATATTTGTACCAAAGAATGCTGCCGATGCTGTAATTATAACTGCTATGGAAATTAGTCCACCCAAAATTATTGAAAGAAAAATATCCGATCTAGATTCTTTTAATCCACTGGCATCTTTCCATCTTTCCTGAACTGCAGAAGAATGAAGAAAAAGGTTATAAGGAACTACAGTTGTTCCCACCAAAGCCATTATAAGAAATACAGAACCCTTAGGAACACTAGGAATAAACATTCCTTTTAATATCTCACTCCAGTCTGGAGCTACGATTATAGCAGTAGTTATAAACGTAGCACTCATAAGTACAACTAATCCTATAAGAAACTTTTCTACAAATTTATAGTTTCCGCTTTTTAAAAGGATGTAACCTCCTATTCCCATGATAGGGCCCCATACATTCATAGATATCCCGGTTACCGCCTCTAAACCAAGTGCTCCACCTAAAATATTCCCTGTTTCATAGGCTGCACATCCTATTCCTATTGCCGAAACTACCAAAAAGATACTCGCATATTTTGCTATAGGATTATTAAACTGTTCTCTCAGAGCAGATCCTAAACCTTTTCTAGTTACAATACCTATTCTTGCTGACATCTCTTGTAAAACTACTGTGGCAAAAATCGAAAATACCATAGCCCAGATAAGTGCATAACCGAATTTTGCACCTGCTATAGATGCTGTGGTGATAGTTCCCGGGCCGATGAATGCTGCAGTAACAATTGCAGCAGGTCCCATAGTTTTCAACTTTTGTAGAAACCCCTTTTTTTCTACTAGTACAGTTGCTGATTCCATAATAATTCCCCCTTTTTAAATTTAAACGTTCCACATATTAAACCGACGGTTTATTTAAATTGTATAATTAAAGTTCCCTTTGCCTCACCTTACAAAATCTACGTGGCTGACAGGAACTTATGTGTTCTTAATTGTGAATATAATAAAAAGTCGCTATACTTTCAAGGTAATAGTTTTGAAAGTAAAACGACTTTTAACTTTTCCAGTTTAAGAATAAAGGGTAGCTTTATTCTTGCCAGTAAGTTGCCATTTACTCTGTTTATGATCTTTCTATTTTCTATGTCTGAAGTATATGTTATTTTTCTTTTTATGTCAAATTTTTTATGAATTTTTTTTAATTTTAATCTTAACAATTTAAAATTATTTAATAAAATCCATTGTTTCTGGGCTTACTTTGACATTCTCTGTCCTGATATGCTATCTTATATTAAAAGGCAAAAAATAACAGGAGATGATGAATATATTATGACTATTAATGATAATAGCATTAATCAGAGCTTGGATAAGGCTTTGAGCCTACTAGAATATTTCGATGCTGAAAACCCAACTAGGGGGCTCAGTGAAATTTCTCGTCTTTCTTCTATTCCTAAAGCAACTGTATATAGATTGTTAAACACCTTTGAAAAAAACGGATATCTCATAAAAGTAGATACCGGAGGTAAACAGGGGCAGTACAAGCTTGGAATGAAATTTCTAGAAATGGGAACTGTTGTTTCTGAATCCATAGAGTTAAAAGAGATCGCTTTCCCTTATATGAAAAAACTGAGAGATGAGATAAATGAAGATGTACAGTTAGTAGTAAGAGACAAAGACCATGCTATCTATGTGGAAAAACTAATTAGCAAACATCCAGTGAGACTCTATACAAAAATAGGTCGGACTGCTTCCCTAAATGCCGGGGCGTGTCCAAGGGCAATTCTTTCTTTTTTGAAAGATGATGAAATACAAGCCATTATAGAAAATACAGAATTCGTAAAGTATACCGAAAATACCATTATGGACAAAGAAAAACTCTGGGAATCAATAAAAGAGAGCAGAAAAGACGGATATACAATAAGCTACAGTGAGATGGAGATGCAGACCATAGGTATAGGGGCGCCCATCTTTGACTACAGGAAAAATGTAATAGGAGCACTTAGTACCGCCGGCCCTGATCAGCGATTTACAGCTGATAAATTCCCGGATATAATCAAAAAAGTAAAAGATACTGCTATAAAAATTTCTAGAGAACTAGGTTACAAAGGATAATGAAGGGTTTTCCCTTCATTTTTTTATTTTTAAGCCATATTTTGTTGTATAATGTAAAATATATTACATAAACTTTCTAGACATCTGCATTTTTTTGTGTTATCATTCAGAAAATGAATAATAAACCATCGGTTCGATATTTAAAACGGATGATAAGTTAGGGGGAAGTTAAAATGTTTCAAGTCGACCTCAATAGTGATCTTGGAGAAAGTTTCGGTAACTATAAAATAGGAATGGATAAAGAGATTTTAAAATATGTCTCCTCTGCTAATATAGCCTGTGGATGGCACGGTGGAGACCCTATGGTTATGGATAAAACAGTGGAAATGGCTAAGAAATACAGTATCGGCATCGGTGCTCATCCTGGATTTTTTGATCTAATGGGATTTGGAAGAAGAAACATCGATGCATCTCCCGAAGAGATAAAAAATTATGTAAAATACCAGTTGGGGGCACTTATGGCATTTGTTCTGTCTCACGGTGAAAAAATTCAGCATGTGAAAGTCCACGGAGCGATGTATAACATGGCAGCAAAAAATAAAAAATATGCAGATTCCATAGCTCAAGCCATATATGAAGTGGATAAAAATATCATCCTTTTAGGACTGGCCAACAGTGAAATGATAAAATCAGGAAAAAAATTAGGTCTTAAAACAGCAAATGAAGTTTTTGCTGACAGAGCTTATAACAGTGATGGGACACTTGTCCCAAGAGGTATAGAGGGGGCTGTTATCCACGATGCTGAGCTAGCAATTTCAAGGGTTATAAAAATGATAAAAACTGGAAAAATAACTTCCATAACCGGAGAAGAGATATCTATAAAAGCTGATTCTGTCTGTGTCCACGGGGATAACCCAAAGGCTTTAGATTTTGTAAAAAAAATTCGAAAGGAATTAGAAAAAGAATCCATTAGAATAACTTCTATTTCAAATTTCATAAAATAATGTTTACTTTTTTACGTGAAAGATGAGGGTGATTAAAATTTATAAAGAAACTAGATATCTGAGTGCAGGGGACAGAGCCCTTGTAATAGAATTTGGAAATAAAATCTCTGAGGAGGTTAATTCTAAGGTTAGGTCTATGACCATCGCAATAGAAAAAGAGGGTATAGAGGGAGTCGTAGAGATCACTCCCACTTATCGATCTCTTACTGTTCACTATGACCCTATGAGTACATCATACTCTTCTTTGATAGAACACTTTGAATACTTAGAGAATAAGCTTGAAAAGATAGACATTCCTCTTCCTGAAATTATAGAGATCCCTACTTTTTACGGTGGTGATCAGTGCCCTGACATTGCCAACGTGGCTCAGCACAACTCTATTTCAGTTGATGAGGTAATAAACATCCACTCTTCAAAAGATTATCTAATCTACATGCTTGGATTCACACCTGGATTTCCATACCTTGGTGGGATGGATGAAAAAATCGCAACTCCGAGATTAGAGACTCCAAGAACTAAAATAAAAAAAGGTTCTGTGGGAATCGCCGGAAGCCAAACAGGAATCTACCCTACAGACAGTCCAGGAGGATGGCAAATCATAGGAAAGACTCCTGTGGACTTGTACAATGCTTATAGTGACTCCCCTATACTGCTAGATTCTGGAAATTATATAAAATTTGTCCCTGTCAGCTGGGATGAATATAAAAAAATAGAAAAAGCTGTCAAAGAAAACAGATATAAAATAAAAAAATACCCAAAGAAGGAGAGGCTGATATGAAACAATTTGAAATTTTGAGCCCCGGACCTCTTACTCTTATCCAGGATTGTGGTAGATATGGATATCAAAAATCTGGTGTCCCGGTATCAGGTTCCATGGATAGTTTTTCATATAATATTTCCAATATACTCCTTGAAAACAATGAGGATGAAGGGGTACTTGAATTTACAATGTTAGGTCCAAAAATAAAATTCAGATCCCAATGCACTATTGCCATAACAGGAGGAGAGTCTTCTCCAAAATTAAACGGAAAATCAGTTCCTCTATGGGAAACTATAAGAGTTAACCCCCAAGATGAACTCTCCTTTGAAATAATGAGTAAGGGGTGCCGTGGATATATCGCATTTGCCGGTGGGATTGACGTACCAAAAGTAATGGGAAGTCGATCCACATATATGAAAGGGAAAATAGGAGGATTTGAAGGAAGACAGTTAAAAGCTGGAGATATTTTAAAATTAAAAAATTCAGAATATTGCACAGCAGACAAAAAACTTCCACACAAATACAGACCCCTATACTCCAATCACTATGAACTTCGTGTAATATTGGGTCCTCAAGATGATTATTTCACCTCTGCAGGTATTGACACTTTTTTATCAGATAAATACACCGTTACCAACGAATGTGACAGAATGGGAATAAGATTAGAGGGAGATAAGATAGAGCACGCTTCAGGAGGCGATATCCTGTCTGACGGAATTGTCCCTGGTTCCATACAGGTTCCCGGTCAGGGAAAACCAATCATTATGATGGCTGACTGTCAGACAACAGGGGGCTATGCAAAAATAGCTACCGTCGTAAGCTCGGACCTAAAAAAACTTGCTCAGGCTAAACCAGGGGATACCCTGAGTTTTAAAAAAGTTACTGTTGAACAAGGACAAAAAATATTTAAAGAAAATATAAAACTTATGAAAAGAATTAAAAATGAAATATTCTTAAAAAAAGATTTTTCTGGAAAAACTTTTAGAGTCTCTGTAAATTCAAAAATCTACAACATAGAAGTTTTTGAGGTTTAGAAAGCACATAAAAATAAATATCATATGAAAAAAGGGTGACCCACATGTATTTTTAATACCTGGGGCACCCTTTTTATATTTTCAGTATATATGTAGTTTTTAAATTAACTTTTTATATTAGATAGTTAAAAGGGAATATATTACCCCTATAGATCCAGCTATAGTTAGTCCTAAAACAATTTTAGTAGACATCTTTCCTTCATTTTCTGCAGCTTTACCAAACATTCCAAATACCAACGGATGAACTAGGAAAGGCATTGCAAAGATAAATGCTATCAGACCTGCTGCTGTTCCTCCAAACATTCCTCCCTGTACTGCTGCAAATAAACCAAAGTGAGAAAGTGCTGAAGACACTGCTATTGAAACCTGTTCTAAAGGCATTCCTGCAACGTTTAGCATAGTGAAACTTCCGAATACAGCAACTACCTGCCATCCAAATGCAAACTGCATAAGACCCTTTACTTCTTGTCCGTCGTCACCATCTGCTTTTCTTAAAGTTCCAATGGAAAATACAACAATTGCAAGACCTACACATATTAAAGGCAAAGTCCAGGCAACTATAATGCTCCCACGCTCTGCACTAGCAGCAAGGATAGAGAATACGAAGACATGTCCAAAGAACGGAATGTTTATCATTATAGGGGCTCTTGAAGCCGCCTTTTCTCCTAAGTCTCCACCGGTACAAGCACCTGTCAGTCCAGAGTGAGAAAGTGCTCCTGCCATTCCCGGAGCCAGATTTCTTACATTATTTGATTTACAAAGGAATATAAGTATTGCAAGTCCAGAAAACATCCAGAATACCTGACCTGAAAAACCATAAATCATAACATTTTTAACCCCTGCTATTTTGAAGGCGTCAGCCATTCTAGATCCACCTACTAGAAAACTTCCTGCCAACACTACTGGAATTCCTGCAAATAAAAGTGCATTTAAAGTCGGTCCAAATTTCCAGTTTGAAAATATCATACCTAGACCTGCCGATATAAGCATAGCGAAGAAAATCTGAGGAAGTGCGATAAATGGCTTAACCATTGATGCTATTTTAAGAGAAAGCATAAGAATACCTAGTATAGCTACCATCTCAACAAAACCTTTTCTTATATAAACTTGCTTGCTTGCTATTTTTGCCTTATTATCGATAAATATTATAGCCAGTACAATACTCAGGTAAGCCAAGAGCATATATGATTTTCCTAATACGCTATCTCCCTGAACCCCAACTATTAAGCTGTGAGTAGTTTGTATACCTATTAAAATAAAAAACGCTCTTATCAAAAAGAAAATCTGTGTACTGTTTGTTCCAAGAATTGTCTCATCCTTAGACGGTATCATTATATCGTCTACTTTGAGATCTTCCTTACAGAATATCTTTTTTATCTCTTGTCCCCCTACAAAGAAAGATGCTATAAGTGCGATAACCGTTGTTTTACTCGCCAATACTACCATTGGGAATTCAGCCAGTCCCGGAGTTGCCATTTGACTTTTTACCAATAGATATCCCATTGCCAGTCCAAATACAACAATTATTAGTATCGAGGAATATTTAGTCCCCGCTACAACTGTCCTTGATACCAACACCATAGTTATTAGTATTAGCATAGTGATAAAAAAATGATTCAGAGCTGAAATGTGTACAATTTGATCCATAACTTGTTCCAATTTTTGTTTACCTCCTTGAAGTTTTATGTTTAAGAAAGTTTAAATCGACACTAGGTTTTATTCTGTAGAAAAACTTCATTCTCTACCAAGAACGCTTTCCACATTTTTTAGTTTGAGTATTTTCCATTCGAATAATGATGAAATACTTTTTTAAAATTAACTTTTTTAAAAAATCGCATAAAAAAATAGGCCAACACAAAGAGATTACTTTGTAGTGGTCTATTAAAGTCTTGGCATACGCCTTCTCTAATCTTTACCGACAAAACAATATACTATAATTAGATTATTAAAATGTTCAAACTTCTGTAAAATATACTAATAGTCTTTTGACTTATTCAGTACTTTTATTAAAATCGATTTATTATAACTTAAATTTTGTACAATGTCAATTCATTTTTACATTTATTCTAATTATTCAGACAGACCCTTTTTAAAAAGGGTCTGTCTGAATATAAGGTTTAGGCTTCCTTTAAATACCCCGTATTTTTAGAAACTTTATTTTTATTGATAACTAGAACAAGGGAAACTATCCCCACAATCACTCCACCAAAATAAGGAACGGATCCTGTCATTCTTAGACCTTCAGGAGCCATAAGAATATAACAAGTCATTACCCCTGTCATAAAAGAAGCAGGCACTCCAGTGACAAACATGTTTTTATTATTCTTAATCAAAAAGTATGTACACATCCAGAGGGTGAATGTTGCTAGTATTTGATTTGTAAACGCCACATATCTCCAAAGAGTTGTAAATCCAAGCTGAGACATAAAACCAGCTACTAAAAAGAGCGGAGCAGAAACCAAAATACGGTTTTTAAAGGATTTTTGCTCAATCCCAACTGCATCTGCTATAGTTAATCTTGCACTTCTAAAAGCAGTATCTCCTGTGGAGATAGGCAGTGCAATTACTCCAAATCCTACTAAAATAATACCGGCTTTTCCGAGAAGTGACTTGGATATCTCACTTATAGCTACCATTCCTCCGCCACTTTGTGCCAGTCCCTCTGTACCTCCGAAAAATGCTATTGCTATTGCAGCCCATGTAAGAGCCACTATCCCCTCTATAATCATCGCACCATAAAAGGCCTTCCTTCCGGAAAATTCACTTTTAAGGCATCTCCCCATGAGTACACTCTGGGTAGAGTGAAAACCTGAGATAGCTCCACATGATATTACCACAAACATAAATGGGAAGATAGGCTTTCCTGCAGGATGAAGATTCTGAAATGACACCTCAGGAATGCTGTACCCTTTTATTAAAAGTGAAGCCATAAGAGCCACAACCATTATTATCAAAGAAGCTCCGAAAATTGGGTATATTTTACCGATTATTTTGTCAATTGGAAGCATAGTAGCAATGATATAATATATTGCTATCAAAAAAAGCCAGATTTCCTTTGATATTCCTGTATAGCTTTTCATTATTTCTGCAGGACCTGTTATAAATGCTATCCCAACTATTATCAATAAGATTACAGTGACAATTTTTATAAATCTCTCTGCACCTTTTCCAAGATACTTTCCTATAAGTTCAGGAATATTTTTTCCAGAATGTCTCATCGATATAAGTCCTGCATAATAGTCATGTACAGACCCGGCAAAAATACACCCGAATACTATCCAAAGAAAGGCAGCAGGTCCCCACATAGCTCCTGCTATAGCACCAGTTACAGGACCTAAACCTGCTATATTTAAAAATTGAATCAAAAGAGCTTTTTTCCAATTTATCTCAACATAATCCACTCCATCATTCATTGTCGTTACCGGAGTATCTCTAGAATCCACCCCAAAGTTTTTCTCAAGATATTTTCCATAAATAAAATAAGCTGAAATCAGCATCGCAACACTTATAAAATAACTATACATATTTATCCCCCTATAAACACCATCATAACTTTTTATTTTTAAATTTTAACCACCTAAAATATTATTAAGGCAGTTGCCAAAAAGGATAATAATATCCTCAGCAACTGCCCTTTAAGCCATTTAAATATCAAATCTCAGCTTATTTTTTAAGCCAAGACATCATTCCTCTTAACTCATTTCCTACTTTTTCTACCTGGTGTTCTTGCTCAGTTTTTCTCTTTTCGTTCATGAATTCCATTGTTTCACATTCTTTTATAAAGTTTCTAGCAAAAGTACCGTCTTGGATATCTTTTAATACTTCCTTCATTCCTTCTCTAGATTCTTTAGTTATAACTTTAGTTCCAGTGATGTAGTCTCCGTATTCAGCTGTATTTGAGATAGAGTCTCTCATAGATGTGAATCCACCGTCTATGATCATATCAACAATAAGCTTCATCTCATGCACACACTCAAAGTATGCCATTTCAGGCTCGTATCCAGCCTCTACAAGAGTTTCAAAACCAGCTTTCATTAGCTCAGTAACTCCACCGCAAAGAACTGCCTGCTCTCCAAAAAGGTCAGTTTCAGTTTCTTCTTTAAATGTAGTTTCGATAACTCCTGCTCTTGCTCCTCCAAATCCTTGTGCCCAAGCAAGTGCGATTTCTTTTGTGTTTCCTGAAGGGTCTTGCTCTATTGCAATAAGTCCTGGCGTCCCTGTACCTTGAACAAAAGTTCTTCTAACCATGTGTCCTGGTCCTTTAGGTGCTGCTAAGAATACGTTTAGATCTGGTCTTAAGTTTACGATATTGTAAAGAACGTTGAATCCGTGTCCAAATCCTAGGTAAGCTCCCTCTTTAAGATTTGGTTCAATCTGCTCAGCGTAGATTTTACCTTGAGACTCATCTGGGATAAGTATCATTACAACGTCTGCATCTTTTACTGCATTTGCTATAGTATCTGCTTTAAGACCTGCAGCTCTTACTTTTTCCATTGTCTTTGAACCTTCTCTTAATCCTACTGTAACATCTACCCCTGAATCAAAAAGGTTTAAAGCATGTGCATGTCCTTGGCTTCCAAACCCAACTACTACTACCTTTTTCCCCTTTAAGATATCGATGTTACAATCCTTTTCTGTGTACACAGTTACTGCCATTTTTTTATTCCCCCTTATTTATTTTTGATTTATTTTAATGGTGTTGAAAACATTATATTATATCTACACTTACTATATCTACTATTTTGTATAAATTTATTTTTATCTGTTCTAAGAGAGCTTGATCACTTTTGACGACGGCTAAAGTCATTTTTATATTTTCAGGATCTTCTTTACAAGTGTGTGCAACAACACTTTCTAAATTATATCCTTTCTTATTAAATAGATTATAAATTCTCGAATGAGTACTTATTTTATTTTTCGCCGTTATCAAAAGTTCTCTTTTCATATCTTCGCTCCTTATTTTTAAATATTTGGATGAACTAGTGTCTGATATACATTCTTTTTTCTGTCTAAGACACATTCTATTATTACAGGTTCATCAGTGTCAATATTTTCATCACAGGCTTTTACAAGCTCTTCTTCATTGGTTACTTTTATGCCTTTTAAACCATAGGCTTTTGCTATCTGGATAAAATCAGGATTGACATCTAGATATACTCCAAAATGTTTTCCACCTTTGAATGTATCCTGAAGTTGTTTTACCATTCCTAAGGTGCTGTTGTTTATAATTAATATTTTAATGGGAAGTTTATACTGTTTTAGCATAATTATTTCCCCTACACACATCTGGAATCCACCGTCTCCCACAACAGATATAACTGTCGTATCAGGTTTTTTTATCTTGGCGGCTATTGCTGCAGGTATACCAAATCCCATAGCTCCTGCTCCACCTGAAGTTATAAAGGTTTTCGGTTTTCTAAACTTGTAATACTGAGCTACCCACATCTGATGTTGCCCCACATCTGTAGTTATTATAGCATTTTCATCAGTCTTTTGGCTCAGAATTTCAAAAATTCTTCTCGGCTCTAGAGAATACTTCTCACTAAACTTTGTAGGTGAGTATTTACCTCTCAATTCGTCTACCCTGTCTAACCAACGCTGTTCTTTTTTCTCGGAACTCATTTCCGACATTTTACTTAAAACCTCTTTTGCATCACCTTGTATAAATATATCCGCTACAATTATTTTTTTATTTTCAGCAGGGTCTATATCTATATGAACCACTTTGGCTTGATCTAAAAATCCTTCTGTATCACATGTAAGTCTGTTATCTAATCTGGTTCCCACTGCCAAGACGAAATCAGCTTCCTGAATTATTATATTCGTGGCTATACTTCCATGTACTCCTCCCATTCCTAGAAAAAGATTGTTGTCTCCTGGAAAGCCTCCCAATCCTAATAATGAAGAAGTCACTGGTATATTATTTTTAATAGCAAATTCATAAAGTTCATCTGCTGCTCCACTTCGTATTACTCCGGCTCCTGAAATAATTAAAGGCCTTTTAGCAAGTTTAAGGAGTCCTACAGCCTCTTCAACTTTAGTCATGTCCAGCTTTGGAATATGAAGAGATGGAAAAAGATTTAGCTTCTGGTTCAAAAGTATTCTGAACCTCTCTTCACTCATCTCTTCGTTTTGAATATCAGCTGGAAGGTCTATAAGAACCGGACCTGGTCTACCAGTTGTGGCAATATGAAAAGCCTCTTTTAATATTACCGGAAGTTCTTCAATAGATTCTACACTATAATTGTGTTTTGTTATAGGAAGAGTGACTCCTACAATATCCACTTCCTGAAATACATCTTTACCCTTATTAGACCTAGATACCTGACCTGTTATGGCTATCATTGGAGAAGAATCCATATAGGCAGTCATTATCCCCGTAACCAAATTGGTAGCTCCTGGACCTGAAGTGGCCAAGCATACCCCAGGGATGCCCGTAAGCCTTCCTGATGCATCGGCCGCATGAGATGCTCCCTGCTCATGTCTTGGGAGAATAAATTTTATATCATTATCCTCTCGAAGAGCTTCAAAAATGGAAAGTACTGCTCCTCCAGGATATCCGAAAATTTCTTTTATTCCCAGATGTTTCAGAGTCTCTAACAGAATTTGTGCCCCTTTCACGTCTAATGCACCCCCTATCTATTCTATTTATCAGACTACCCTTCGATTGCCCCACTGTAAGCCGATTTAACCTTTTCAGAATACTTTTTCAAATATCCACTTGCCTCTTTTTCAACTATAACTAATTTAGATTTTCTTTTTTCAAGTTCATCTTCGTCTATTACAAAATCAAGAGTCCCTTTGTTTATATCTATTTTTATAGTATCTCCTTCTTCTATAAGACCTATAGGCCCTCCCTCTGCTGCCTCAGGAGAAACATGTCCAATAGCTGCTCCTCTCGTAGCACCGGAGAATCTACCATCAGTAATAAGTGCCACTGTCTTGTCTAGACCTAATCCCACAAGTATGGATGTCGGAGTGAGCATCTCTCTCATTCCAGGTCCTCCCTTTGGACCTTCGTATCTTATTATAATTACATCTCCATCTTTTATCTGTCCGCCCATAAGAGCTGCTACTGTATCTTCTTCACTGTTAAATACTCTTGCAGGTCCGCTGTGAACCTTCATCTCTTCCACAACTCCACCTGATTTTACAACTGCTCCAAGAGGTGCGATATTTCCTTTTAGGACAGTAAGTCCTCCTCTTTGGGTATAGGGGTTAGAAAGTTCTCTTATTACAACTTTATCTGTCACTCTATGTCTTTTTAATACTTCTGACAATTTTCCGTTAACTGTTGTTTCATCTTCTAATATCTTTCCATCTATAAGCTCTCTCATCACTGCATGTACTCCACCTGCACGATCGAGGTCTTCTATAAAATGACTTCCTGCTGGAGAAAGTTTTGATATTTGAGGTACACTCTTGCTCACTTCATCAAAATCATCAAGGGTAAGATCCACGTCAGCATCATTTGCAATAGCTAAAAGATGAAGTACTGTATTTGTAGATCCTCCTAGAGCCATGTCCACTCTAACAGCGTTCATAAATGCTTTTTTAGTCATTATCTCTCTTGGTTTAACCCCGTTTTCAAGAAGTTCCAAAACTCTCATTCCGGCTTCTTTTGCCATCTCCATTCTTTTGGAGAATACTGCAGGAACAGTTCCATTTCCAGGAAGAGCCATACCCAATGCTTCTGTCAGACAGTTCATTGTATTTGCAGTATACATCCCAGCACAAGAACCGCATGTAGGACAGGCCTTTCCTTCTACTTCTGTAAGTTCATCTTCTGATATTTCTCCAGTCTGATATTTCCCTACATATTCAAAAACATCACTAAGAGCTATTTTTTTACCTTTATGAACTCCAGCTAGCATAGGTCCACCACTTATAAAGATAGCTGGTATATTAAGCCTTGCTGCAGCCATAAGCATTCCAGGTACTACTTTATCACAGTTTGGTATAAAAACTAAAGCATCTAAAGCTGCTCCTCTTACTTGAACCTCTATAGTATCAGCGATTATATTTCTAGAAGGCAGTGAATATCTCATTGCATCATTGTTCATAGCCAGTCCGTCACAAACTGCAATTGTAGAGAATTCAAAAGGAACTCCTCCACCCATTCTTATTCCATTTTTTACCGAATCAATTATTGTTTTTAGATGTACATGTCCAGGTACAAGTTCATTGAAGGAACCTACAACCCCTATAAACGGAGCCTGTATCTCTCTCTCTGTAAGTCCTAAAGCCTTTAAAAGACTTCTGTGTGGCGACCTTGCCACTCCTTTTTTTACTACATCACTTTTCATACTTTCCCCTTCCCTTTTTCAATATGAATTACCTATGTTTCACGAAAGATTTTTCTACTTTTGCAGAAGAACCTCTATCTCTTCCATAATTTTTTCTACTACCTCTTTAGTTCCTACGAGTTTTTCCGTTCCACTATAGATGTCACCTGTTCTATATCCTTTTTCAAGTACAAGCTCCACAGATTTTTCTATAATTTTTGCAGCTTCTTCCATATTGAAAGAATGTCTTAGCATCATAGCACCAGATAATATTGTAGCCATAGGGTTAACCTTATCCTGACCCGCGATATCTGGAGCTGAACCGTGAATAGGTTCAAAAAGTCCTACGCCCTTTCCAATACTTGCTGAAGGAAGCATCCCTATAGAACCAGAGATTACGCTAGCTTCATCAGATAATATATCTCCAAACATATTACTTGTAAGTATTACGTCAAACTGTCTAGGATTGATTACAAGCTGCATTGCAGCATTGTCTACATACAGATGACTGAGCTCTACCTCGGGATATTTCTTAGCCACTTTTTCCACTGTTTCTCTCCACAGTTTTGAACTTTCTAGTACATTTGCTTTATCTACACTTGTTACTCTTTTGTCTCTTTTAGAAGCAGCCTCAAATGCTATTTCAGCAATTCTCTCTACTTCTTCAGCAGAATAAGACATTACATCATATGCCTTGTCTCCCTCTCTGCCTTTTTCACCAAAGTAGATACCCCCTATAAGCTCTCTGACTATTAGGATATCCAGGTTATCTCCGATAATACTCTCTTTTAACGGGCTCTTGTCTCTTAGAGAACTATGGATTTTTACAGGTCTTAAGTTTGCAAAAACTCCCAGTTCCTTACGGATCTCAAGTAGTCCTCTTTCCGGTCTTAGATTAGAAGCAACGTTATCCCATTTTGGTCCCCCTACAGCTCCCAAAAATATCGCATCACTTTCTTTACATATATTTTTTGTGGCCTCTGGAAAAGGATGTCCTGCTTCGTCAAGACCTGCTCCCCCTATAGCCCCTCTTGTAAACTGAAGGTCTACGTTATAGGCCTTCCCTACTCTCTCCATTATCTTTACAGCTCCTGAAGTTATCTCTTCCCCTATATAATCTCCAGGTAAAAGTGCTATCTTATATGTTTTTGTATCATTACATTTTGTTTTTTGCATACTTAAATATCCCCCCGGCTTTTACTATTTCATAGGCATCACCCATGGATTTCAAAGAGAACTCTTCTCCTGTTGTTAGGTTCTTTATTGTGCTTTTCTCACCATCTAGTTCTATTTCATCTCCAGTGGAGAATTTATCAAATATTTTAGCTGCCGATTCATATGGTACTAAAAATGCACCATCTATGGCGTTTCTATAAAAGATTCTAGCATAGCTTTCAGCAATTACAGCCTTAACTCCTGCTTTTTCAAGGCACAGAGGTGCATGTTCTCTAGAAGAGCCACAGCCGAAGTTTTTCCCTGCTAACACCACTGTATAGTCACTTGTAAACTCCCCCTCTTTTACAAAAGGGCTGTCTTTTTTTATATCAACTGGAAGTCCTGAAAGTGCATATTTACCATAAAGTTTTGATTCTTCAGGATCATCTACTCTATACACAAGATATGAAGCCGGAATTATCTGATCTGTATCTATATCGTCTCCTAATACGTAAACTTTTCCTTTTATAATATCACTCATCTCTTACTCCCCCTCCATGAACTTTCTCGGATCTGTAATATAACCTGTGACAGCAGACGCCGCTGCTGTATATGGTGATGCAAGATATACTTTTGATTCCATCGATCCCATTCTTCCATGGAAGTTTCTGTTTGTAGTAGAGATTACTACCTCGTTTGCATGAGTTCTTCCAAAGGTATCTTCAGGCCCTCCAAGACATGCCCCACATGACGGTGGCCCTATTAAGCATCCTGCTTTTTCTAGTATTTCCATAAGTGTTTCGTCACCGATTTTTATCTCATTAAGATCTTTTTCTACCTTGGTAGTTGCAGGTACTATAAAGGTATCAACAACTGTTTTTCTTCCCTTTAATATTTCCGCAGCAGCATAGAAGTCTGTAGTCTTTCCTCCTGTGCAAGACCCTATATAAGATCTTGTTATTTTTACATCTTCCAAATTTTTAGCTTTTTCTACATTTGCAGGTGAATAAGGCTGAGCTACCACAGGTTCCATCTCTGCTGCCTCATAGATATGCTCACTCTTGTATGTCGCGTCTGCATCTGAGTGATATACATCAAAAGGTGCATCTGTTCTGGCTTTTACATAATCTATAGTTGTCTGATCTGGTTCGATTATCCCGCATTTACCACCGGCCTCTATAGCCATATTGCAGATAGTCATCCTTTCATCCATATTCAAATCACCTATAGCTTCTCCGTCATATTGCATACAGCAGTAAGTCGCACCGTCAAATCCGATGTCCCCTATAGTCTGAAGAACAATGTCCTTTCCCATTACATATTTAGGGAATTTACCGTTAAAAGTAAATCTTATTGTTTCAGGAACCTTTACCCAAAGTCTTCCTGTTCCCAATATAAATCCAGCATCTGTATTTCCTATCCCTGTGGCAAACTGTCCGAAAGCTCCTGCAGTACATGTATGAGAATCTGTCCCAAACATAACTTTTCCTGGCATTGCATGTCCCTCTTCAGCAAAAGCTATATGGCACACACCTTTATAATCTGATGTAAAAGGCTCATAGTAGTATTTTAGATCTTGTTCTTTCGCAAACTCTTTTACTATTTCAAGATTTCTCATTGCATATTTATCTTTTGTAAAAATATAGTGGTCTGGAATAAGTATAACTTTTTCCTTATCCCACACTTTTGCATTTTCACCAAATTCACGTTTGAATATGGAAGCTGCCCCAGGACCGCAAACGTCATGGGTAAGCAGGTTATCAACATCTACCCAAATGTTCTCACCTGGAACCACTCTTTCTTTATTTGATTTTTTAGCAAGAATTTTTTCAACAATTGTCATTCCCACAGTTTCCCCCCCTATTTATTTACATTTATTAAACTTCTGTTTATAGCATCTATATAAGCTACGGCACTTGCCTCTATTATATCAGTTTTGATACCCTTACCAATATATACTTTACCATCTATTTCCACTTCTACTCTTGCTTCACCTTGTGCATCAGAAGCACTTGTTATACTTTTTATAGAGTAATCTTTAAGTGTGCAATTTTTACATCCAGTTATTGTATTTATGGCGTTGTACACAGCACTTACCGGTCCGTCACCCTCTGCAATTGCAGTTCTTATTTCACTTTTGGCTACCATTTTTACCTCTGCCTGAGTAGTATGTCCCGGTATTCTAGTGATATTAAAACTTGTGAGATCATAAGATTTTTCAACGGTTCTAAGTCCACCAAGGGCTAGAGATTCAATGTCTTCATCTAAAATTTCTTTTTTAATATCTGTAAGTTTTTTAAATTTTTTGAAAATATCGTCTATTTTTTCCTCAGACAATTCATATCCAAGTTCAATTAGCTTATCTTTAAAAGCATGTTTTCCAGAATGTTTTCCGAATACAAGCTTATTTTTTGCTCTTCCTATACTCTCTGGAGTCATTATCTCATAAGTACTGCTGTTTTCCAATACTCCATGCTGATGTATACCAGATTCATGGGCAAAGGCGTTGTCACCTACCACAGCTTTGTTTGGCTGTATATCCACCCCAGTAAGCTTGCTTACTGTCTTACTTACGTGATAAATCTTGCTGTGATTTATTCCGCATTCTACACCATAACCTTCAGGTCTTACCTTAAGCGTCATAGCAAGCTCCTCTATAGCTGTGTTTCCTGCTCTTTCTCCTAGACCGTTTACAGTACACTCTATCTGTGCTGCCCCTGCACGAATTGCAGCTAAGGCATTTGCTGTAGCCAGTCCAAGATCATTATGGCAATGAACTGCGATTTCAGCTTTATCTATGTTTGGTACATTTTCTTTTATACCTTTTACTATCTCATAAAATTCCTCAGGATACGTAAATCCAACTGTATCTGGAATATTTACTACTATAGCTCCTGCATCGATAACTCCCTCTAAAACTCTGTAAAGGAATTCAGGTCTTGTTCTAGAAGCATCCTCGCATGAAAATTGAACTTCACAGCCTTTGGATTTTGCATACTTTACCATCTCTACAGCCTGGTTATATACTTCATCTTCTGACATCTTAAGCTTGTATTTCATATGAATATCGGATGTCGCTATAAAAGTATGTATTCTTGGATACTTTGCTTCTTTTACTGCATCCCATGCTCTGTCTATATCTTTTTCAGTTGCTCTGGCTAGAGAAGCGACTTTACATTTTTTTATAGTCTTAGCCACTTCTTTTATTGCATCAAAGTCGGCTTGAGAAGCTATGGCGAATCCAGCCTCTATAATGTCCACATTTAGTTCTTCCAGATTTTTTGCAATTGTTAACTTTTCTTCGATTGAAAGGTTTACCCCTGGTGTTTGCTCCCCGTCCCTAAGAGTTGTGTCAAAAATCTTAACTTTTCTCATTTTTTCCCCCTTTATTCTTCTCAAACTGTATAAAAAAAGCAGCCTAGTAGGCTGCTTAATAATCCCAAATTCTCGTTTTTCCCCATTCATCAAAACCCGTACCTGGTTATAACGAAACAAACCCTCTGTTTAAAAGGGCTGGAGATAAATGACTTAAGCTCCTAACACTGTTTATCTCTATTCTACTTTGTTGGTTTAGGACTAGCAGTAGGACCAGCAGCAGAGATAGCAGTAGAGATATTGAAATCGTGTAGGATATTATCATTTTTCTTCCTCCTTTTCGTTAATTGCCATTGTTTTTCGTGTTATGTAGAATTTTAACAAAATGGAGTTATAATGTCAACTAAAATAATGAAGTACAGTTAAACTTTTTATCTGATAAAGAGAACTTTTCAATATAAAATAACATTTTATATATCGCTCCCTACTAAAAAACCCTTTATTTAAAAAGAATAAAAAAATTTATTTGAAAATAAAATTACATATTAAATTTATTTTCACTCTTGTTTTTTTATATTTTTGTATTAGATTTATTTTACACTTGTTTACCTCAAAAGAACTTTTTTAATTTTTATCTGACACTGCATACTTTACATTTAAATGAGGTTTTATACCAAGTTTTCCTAATTCTGTATAAAAATTAATTCTAAACTCATTCTTAAAAGACCAACCGTTAGCAGGAGTATCTGTAAGGGCAGCAACCCAGCATTTTATATTTTCTGAAGTCATTTCCATAACCCAAAAGTAGGGTTCACTGGTTAGATTTACATGTGTATTTTTTTTTGCCAGTTTTATAGCAAGTTCTTTTACTGTAGCTATGTCAGCTTCATATGATATCCAGAACTCTACCTTAGACCACTGGGATTGATCTACAAGAGAATAATTTATAAAATTCTCTTTGAGCATATTCACATTAGGTATTACAAATCTTTGCCAGTCCCACAACTTTACTATTGTATGTGTCATATTTATATCTTCAACCACACCGTATTGATCTTTTATAAGTATCGTGTCTCCTACATTAAACTGTTTTGAAAGTGTTATTACCATCCCGGCGATAATATTTTCTATAAAGGGTTTGGCTGCAAATCCTAAAAATATTGTTCCAGTAGATGCAAACACAGAAAAGACACCTTTTGAAAAATTCCCCAAGAAAGGATAAAGTAATAAAAATACCGTTATTACAAACCAAAAAAGAAAAAGCGACCTTCTTATAATTGTAAATCTGGTTCCTATATTTTTTAATGCCTTTTCTTTAGATCTTTTGAGAGTTTTTTTTAGTACTGATGATCCATTTCTCATAGCACCAAAATTTTTATTTTCCTCAACATTCCCCTTGAAATGCTTTTCTAAAGTCCGAAGTCTAATCAAAAGATAAATTAAAGTGAATACCAAAACCAAAATAGCAGCAACATAGTACGACATTAAACCTAAACACCACCTAAATATTTTATAATTTTCACTAGTATGATTGTAACATATTATGCTTTATATGAAAATTTCCAAAACAATCCTTTATCTAAGATACTAAAATTAATATCTCTTTATCAGCTGCTGCCTCTCTGCATAGAATTCATCTTCAGAAACAAATTCTTCCTCTATAAGCTTTTTCTTTATCTTTTCATAACATTTTTCCCCAAATGAATTTTTTATGGTATCTTGGTATGAAACAATAAGAGGTCTATAGTCGTTCTTATGAAACCCTTCTGGATTTGTCCTTTTAAAAGAAGCGCTGGTTCCATATTCGTAGTTTATACAAGCCTTGTTGTAATAATCTTCAATTGTAAAGCCATTAGTAAAATCATCTGGGAGGGTGATATAAAGCATAGAAAGATCCTCCTCAGCTAAAACCTCTATAGGCCATAGATTGCATATCAGCGGCTTGTGATTCAATATATCAGAAGCTTCCATACCCTTTTCTAAACATATAGAGTGGGCCGAACACAAAGTCGTACTGTTATTCGGTCTAAAGGCACAGGTGCAAAGTTCTATCTCTTCCCCTATATGATCTTCTGGTATCATGAGATCATCCTTTTGGATACTTTCCTCTATACTTTTTCTTTCATAGCCTAGTTCCTCAAGAATATCTATATTTTTAGTCAAATTATTATACTCATCTATATTTCCCAAAATAAGTTTTCTTGTAGCATCACTGAATTTTGACGGTGCATCTCCACAGCAGGTATCCAAACAGTTAAAACAGTCAAAATTGGTCATGGCAGAAAAAACTCCGTAATCTATTGTCGCCCTGTAAATTTTTCCTTTTATCTCTACATCACTCTCTATCATATCTCCACTAGAGAAATACCTTCTTGCCATTTTTTCCTTCTCAGAAGGCATTTTATACAATTTTTCTCCCTTAGGATGGTTTAAAAATAAAAAATAAATCATAATTTTACCTCTCTTAAAATAAATCGACATTCAATATATCTAACTTTAATAATCACATTTAAACAAAATTAAAAAAAACAGCTCCGAAAAGCTGCTTTAAGTCCTTATTGGTGCGGAGGGGGAGACTTGAACTCCCACGTCAAAGACACTAGATCCTAAGTCTAGCGCGTCTGCCAATTCCGCCACCCCCGCGTAGATAAGTATAAAATTGTTGGAGCGGGAAACCAGGTTCGAACTGGCGACATTCAGCTTGGAAGGCTGACGCTCTACCAACTGAGCTATTCCCGCAAATGGTCGGAACAGCAAGATTTGAACTTGCGACCCCCTGCTCCCAAGGCAGGTGCGCTACCGGGCTGCGCTATGCTCCGTTATATTTTGTCTCTCAACAGGAATAATAATAACATAACAAAAAAACTTTTGCAAGAGTTTTTTTGTTTTTTCTTTTATTACTGCCATTTACAACCACAATTAATTACTCAGAAGCTATTAATTCCAAGGAATTTTAAAGTAAAAAAATCCTCACTTCTAAAAACTTGAAAAATAATTTTCTTTATGTTATTTTGTATATATATACTTCAAAGAGTTAGGAGCTTAATATGTTAGGACTTTTTATCATCACTTTTATAATTTTGGCTTTAATATTTAGAGATTATTTAATTTATGTAGTATTATTCTTTGCCTCTTTAATCGCTGCAGACTGTTTTTTATATTACCACATGATCAAGCCTTGTCTCAGGAAGTTTTTTTAGAATTTTTTTTCACTGATTATGTCTAATTTAAATAGAGGTAAGAGTCTAAATAAACAAACTGAATTGCTATCTTTAGTTAAGGTTCAAGTATTTAATTTATAAGGATTCGTTACTTTTCTCTTGAAAGAAAAGTAACCAAAAGTTCAAGCCTGTGAAAAATCAGCTAAATAACCTTGAAAATCCAAGAAAAACTCGAAACTCGCTACGCTCAGACAGTCGATTTTTTCTAAGGATTTTACTGCAGTTATTCTTAACGCTGATTTTGTCAATGGCCAAAAGAATTTCAAAAGATTTAAAGAAAATCATTTAAGATTTTGAATTCCCCCTTTAAAAAATACCGTTAAGAAATCATCTTGTGAAATCCACTTTCATTGAAATAAGGAGGTTTACCGACTATATTTCAATAGAAAGTTAGTTCAGAAGTGATTTGACTTAGAAAATAATGAGTGGAACGAATATATTTTCTAGTTCTTGTAAAATTTATTTTTACAAGTTTCATTAATTTTAATTGGGTGCCTTTTCTTTGGTTACTTTCTTTGAGCAAGCAAAGAAAGTAACACGGGTTTTCAGATAAATTCAGTAATTTATTTGAACCATCAACTTTTATAAATAACCAACCTAATTTATTGTCACTTTTCTTTGAAAGATAATCTTCCAGTATATTCATAATCATTGTTTAAAAATTAGAAAAAATTTAATTGACTAAATATAAAAGAAAGGATTTAGAATCACTTAATTTCAAGTGATCTAAGTCCTCTCTTTTAAAAAAACTATTCTGAAACTTTTATCTTCCCTTTAATAATATCATTTTTTATCTTATTAAGTTTAGCCATTCTTTTTTCCCCTATTATATCTTTTGTATATTTGAAATCTGTAAGTGAGACACCATTGCTTGCAAGGTTAGCCTGAGTATAACCAGGAACAAATTTATCTTTTATCAGGTCTGATACAAGACTGTACACAGCATTATCTATCCTTACTCTCACAGATGTCAGAATAGTCCCTGGAAGAACCCCATCCTCATCTACATCGCAGCCTATTGCGTATACGCCTCTTTCTTTTGCAGCCTGGAAAAGACCTCTTCCTGTACCTTCTGCCACGTGCATAATTACGTCTGCTTTTCTATCCATCATCATAAGTGAAATATTTTTACCAGTTGCCGGATCGTTAAATGGGTTGCTGCTTGTAGTAGGCATATAAGTGTTAAATACCTTTACCTTTGGATTGACATATTGTGCCCCCTGTCTAAATCCATTTTTGAATCTGTTGAAAGACCTGTTATCCATTGCAGGAATTGTTCCTACAACTCCAGTCTTACTCATCATTGCAGATAGTGCTCCAGCCAAAAATGACATCTCCTGTTCAGCAAAGTCTATAGTGACAGTATTTGGTATCTCTATTGTGGCCCCTACAAGTCCAAACTTTTGATCTGGATACTCTTCTGCGGCTACTTTCAAAGATTCAGCTACCACTGTTCCCATTCCGATAATAATATCATACTGACCGGTACTTGCAAAATCTCTCAAATACTGAAGATCCTCATTTATATTTGAAGGTTCAACATATTTAAATTTTATTTCCCCCTCGTCTTGCAACTTTGTCAAAGCCTCATAAGCCATATGGTTAAATCCCGTACCTAAGCCCCCTGAGGACAATACCAGTCCTACCTTTGTTTTTTCTGCTCCAAAGGCTGTAAAAGTAAAAATGATAATTCCTGCTAAAATACCCAATAATCTCTTCATGAAAATTCCCCACCTCGTAAATTAAATTTAGACCTTTAATTTATCATATTTTTGAAAAAATATGCACTTTTAAAATTCTCAATTGTTCCGGTACAATTATCATTTTTTAATGATTTATATACGGAGTAAAGAGTATAGAAGACAACGAAATAATTAAAATTAACATAGTTTTAAAACTAAAAAACCCGCCTTAAGGCGGGTTTTAATTATCTATGGGATTTGATTTTTTCAGCCATAGCTCTTGCAATATTTTCAAGCTTTTCATAGTCTTCCAAAGTAGGATTCCCTCTTACTTCAACAGCCTCTGCTACAATCTCATTTCCGTTTAGTGCATCAGCGAAAGCCTGTATTCCTCTTACTCCTCCACCACTCCACATCATATTTCCAAATATACCTAAATATCTATTTTTTAATCCGTAATTCTGTAGTTTATGAAGTAATGGTTGTACCTTTGGATAAAGGGCATTGTTGTGTGAGCATGAACCAATAATAAGTCCCTTATACTTCCATATGTCACTTAAAATAAAAGAGTGATCTGTTTTAGAAGCGTCATAAACTTTTACCTCTTTTATTCCCTGAGCACTTAGTTCTCTAGCTATGGCGTTTGCCTGTTTTGCTGTATTACCATACATAGTTCCGTATACTATAACTACACCTTCTGATTCTGGCTCAAGCCTAGACCAGTAGTCATAATGCTTTATAACTCTTTTTATGTCAGTTCTCCATACTATACCGTGTGATGGACATATATATTTAATCTCAAGAGGACTTAATTTTTTTATTGCATTTTGAACCTGCATACCATATTTCCCAACTATGTTGGCATAGTATCTTCTCATCTCATCTTCATAAAAATCAAAGTTTACTTCATCATCAAAAATTCCACCGTCTAAAGCTCCAAAACTTCCAAAGGCATCATTTGAGAAAAGTATTTTTTCTGTTGTATCATAAGTAACCATACTTTCAGGCCAGTGAACCATTGGCATCATAGCAAAAGTAAGTTTATGATGTCCTAAATCTAAAACATCCCCCTCTTTTACAATATGAAAATTTTCCTCATTTGCTTCGTGAATAAATGCTTTCATCATAGGGAATGTTTTAGCATTTCCCACCACCTTTGCATTAGGATATTTTTTCATAAGATCTCTAAGACCACCTGAATGATCAGGCTCCATGTGATTCACCACAATATAATCAAGATCTTTACCATCTAAAACACACTCAAGTTTCTCCATGAAAAGTCCCTCTACACCGAACTCTACCGTATCGATAACACAAGTCTTCTCATCTTTAATAACATATGAATTGTACGCTACTCCCATCGGAAGAGGCATGTAATTTTCAAATCTCTCAGTTTTTCTATCATTTGCTCCAACCCAATAAACACTATCGGTTACTTTTACTAAATTATGCATTTTTACCTCCTTATAAAATCATTACAAACAGTCTATTTAATTACAATAATATCAAAATTATATTTTTTTCACAAGATTTTTTTGTAAAACATAGCTTTACAAAACTACTCTTTCACTCTTAAAATTATACTTTTATATCACAGAAATTTCAAGTTTTTAAAAATTAGTTTCAAAAACTGATTTCTTTTGCTATTGCCACTTTATTTTTTTGTGATATAATCTTTTTAAAGTCTATATTTCAGGAGGACAAAATGGATCCAATACTATTTGAAATCGGAGGCTTCAAGTTAAGATATTACGGCCTCATGTATGCACTAGCATTTTTTATAGGAATAGAGATAGCAAAAAGAGAGGCAAAGAGAGTGAATATGTCTCCAGCCCTTTTAGAGAACTTTGCCATAACGGCTATGGTGTCTGGACTTATTGGAGGCAGACTTTACTATGTACTTTTTAACCCTCATTATTACTTTAATAATCCCATGGAGATACTCGCTGTTTGGAACGGCGGAATGGCAATTCACGGTGGGATTATCGGTGGGATTATCGGTACCTTTATCTTTGCCCACAGAAATAAAGTCAGCCCTTGGAAACTTGGAGATATTGCCGCAGCTCCATTTATTCTGGGACAAGGTATAGGTAGATTTGGTAATCTTATGAACGGGGAGATTCACGGAGTACCTACCTTTACACCTTGGAAGGTTATATTCACACTGAAACCTGGTTTTTATACATGGTATGATCAGTATAGGTCGATGAGTATAGAGGCTCAGATGAAGTACAAGGAACTGGTTCCCTGGGGAATTGTTTTTCCTGAATCTTCACCTGCAGGGAGTGAATTTCCAAACCTTCCGCTGCATCCGGCTATGCTATACGAAATGTTCTTAAACTTCACAGCTTTTTTACTTATCTGGTTTTATTTCAGGAAAAAAGAGTATGCTGCCGGTACTGTTTGGTGGATTTATGTAATTATGTACAGCCTCATAAGAGTTTTTGTAAGCTTTTTTAGGGCAGAAGATCTTATGATCGCAGGATTTAGAGCTCCTCACGCAATTAGTATCATCTTCGTTTCTGTTTCCATAATTATGATTAAATATTTGAATAAAAGAGATATTTAAGAGGGATAATTCGTCCCTCTTTTTTAATGAACTTTAGGATATTAAGCTGATAAAGTTTAACTTTGGATAAAAATATTTAACTGAAAGATTTAAATTTGAAAAAATTTCTAATTAGTAGTATAATTTTCTTAAAAAATTACTGCTATTATTGATGAGGTGAAATTCAATGAAAAAAAACGTATTACTGGGAGTTACAGGTGGGATAGCTGCATATAAGGCTGCAAATATAATCTCTCTCCTTAAAAAGAATGGGTGCAATGTCAGAGTCATCATGACAAAAAGTGCCACAGAGATAATAACTCCTCTCACCCTTGAGACCCTTGCAAGAGACAGAGTTATAGTAGATATGTGGGAAAAAAAGCCCAATCTTGAAGTAGAGCATATATCTTTCGGAGAATGGGCAGATGTGGTTTTAGTTGCTCCGGCTACATATAACATGGTGGGCAAGGTAGCAAACGGAATCGCAGACGATATGCTTTCTACAGTTATATCTGCTACAAAGGCACCTGTATATTTTGCCCTGGCAATGAATGTAAATATGTATGAAAATCCTATTTTAAAGGACAATATCGACAAATTAAAAAAATATGGGTATAAGTTTATAGAGGCTGATGAAGGATTCCTAGCATGCAATGTAAATGCCAAAGGAAGATTAAAAAAAGAAGAGGATATTGTAAATATCATCAAAACTGAATTAAACCCGATAGAAAAGTCACTTAACAATAAAAAAATTCTTATTACTGCAGGAAGAACAGAAGAAGCAGTAGATCCTGTAAGGTACCTTTCAAACAGATCCACTGGTCAGATGGGATACTCCCTAGCCTCAGCTGCAGCACAATTAGGTGCAGAGGTAACTTTAGTTTCAGGCCCTACAAATCTATCTGTTCCTGAAGGTGTTAAAAACTTTTTACAAGTTAGAAGTGCACAGGAAATGTTTGATACAGTCATGGAATATTACGACAGTCAGGATGCAGCTATTGCCTGTGCTGCTGTGGCAGACTATAAGGTAAAAGAATACTCCACACATAAGATAAAGAAAAAAGATGATGACATGGTTTTGGTCCTTGACCGAAATCCTGATATTCTTTATGAAATGGGTCAAAAGAAAAACAAGCAGTTTCTTATAGGATTTGCCGCAGAAAGTGAGAATTTGATAGAAAATGCCACAAGAAAACTCCAAAAGAAAAACTTGGATCTCATCGTAGGAAACTTAGTTACATATATGCAAAGCTCAAACAATCAGGTTACATTACTTAAAAAAGATGGATCAAAAATAGAAATACCTGAAATGAAAAAACAGGAACTTGCATTTAATATTTTAAAAGAGATCAAATTCTAATTCAGATAATATTATATATTAAAATTTTTAAACAAGATTTACTAAAAAACATATTGTTTATAGAATATAAAAATGTTATAATAATTGTGCTTTAATTCTTCAGGTTCACAAATAAAATATCTTATGGCTTAACGCCTACCGCATATACAAGCATAGATTGTAAGACTGGTTTTAAAAAGGTATTTTAGCCTAGAGTTATAAGCACAATAATTTTGGAGGTGCTAAAATGCTAAAAGGAACAGTAAAATGGTTTAACTCAGAAAAGGGATTCGGATTCATCACTTCAGAAGAAGGAAACGATTTATTCGTACACTTCTCTGAAATCAACAAGCCTGGATTCAAAACTCTTGAAGAGGGAGAAGAAGTTACATTTGACGTAGTTGAAGGACAAAAAGGTCCACAAGCTGCTAACGTAACTCCTGCAAACTAATAAGTTCAGAATAGCCTCAAAGCAACTTTGCTTTGAGGCTATTTTTTATTCTTATATTAAATTAGACTTTTAACACTTTTTGCTTATATATAAATTTCTCCTTTTAATGTTATTATAAAATCCCCTATAATTTCTAGCCTTCTATCTTCTCTTAATTTCAAAAGCATTTCCCCGCCTCTTTTTGACGCCTGATAGGCATTTAATACATTTTTTCCTAGTATTTCAGACCAGTAAGATGCCAATAAAGTGTGTACAGAACCTGTAACAGAGTCTTCGTCAATGCCAGCCCAGGGATTGAAATATCTCGAGATAAAGTCATAATCTGCTCCTATAGAGGCAGTTACACCGAGTCCTTTTATCCCCATGACATCTAGCTGTCTCATCAATTCAAAGTTTGGATTTAACTTTAAAACTTCCTCATGATTTTTCAGGTGTACTACGAGTTTTTTTGTGTTTTCGCCTAAAAAAATATTTTCATACTCTGATATACCCACAGCTTCAAGTAGTTTTTTATTTATGGGAAAGCCTTCAAATACAGGTGTATCCAACGGAAAATCCAAGACAATTTTATTTTCTTTTTTTCTGGCAATTAATTTCCCAGATTTAGTTCTATAGATTATTTCATCAGTCTGCACATGAAATTCATCAAACAAGATTGCTGAAGCAGCAAGGGTTGCGTGTCCGCACATTGATACTTCGACTTTTGGAGTAAACCAACGTAATGAGAAAACATTTGAACTTTCCAAAAGACTATTTTTTTCAGGAATCAAAAATGCTGTTTCAGAAAGATTCATCTCTGCAGCTATAGCCTGCATTATCTCATCTTCTATTGGTTCTTCTAATATACAGACTCCTGCGGAATTCCCATGAAAGGCTTTATCTGTAAATGCATCCACCTGATAAATTTTTAATGCTTTTATTTTTAAACTCATCTTTTCTCCCTTTTATAGACTAAAGGATTTTTTTTCTTTTATTTCAACGATATGATTCCAAGTGCCCCAAATATCCCTATCACTGAAACTGATAAACCTATAAGATAATACAGCGCAGTGGTACCACTATCACCGATCAATTTTCTCATGCTCTTGGCCTTCCTACTCTCCCAGTAAAATGAAGGTTTGTAAAAAGTACAAACCAGGGTAAATATTCCTAAAAATAATAAAATCATTTCTACCTCCTAGTGATATATCTAATTTTTTTAATTTAGGTATACACTTATCTTGGTTTCATTTTTATGAATCTAAATGGATCCAGTATCTGAGGGTTGTTTCCCCTTCGAGTTCTATTTTATCATATAAAATCCCGTTGGCACTTTCTATTGTTTTTGCCGAGGCTATATTGCCTTCATCACAGGTTATTAAAATATTATTATACCCTTTTGCTTTAACTATATCTAGAAGCAGCAGCAGCATTTTTAAAGCGTACCCATTCCCTCTTTCTGAAGGTCTGATGCCATAGCCTATGTGTCCCCCTTTGCAAAGAAGATCATCATTAAGCTCATGTCTGAAATGTATGGCTCCTAGTACTTTTTTCTTATTAACTAAAAAATAAAGTGTCGACGGAACAAATCCCTTTTTATAGACCTCGTCTGTTTCGTCAGTTGTCCATCTTGTGAGCAGTTCATGAAAGCTTGCATCTTCTTGAGTAGCTGCCATGGGTACAATTATCTCCTCTGAAAATTCCCAATCATTTATATATTCTAAATACCCAGATTCAGACAGCTTGTTGTATTTTACTATTTTCATCCCCATGATATTCCTCCACATATATCTAACTCTTTACTGAATAAATTATTTTTCTGCAATTATCAGCATCTCAAAATCCTCTGTTGTAAGCTTATCTTTTCTGCTAAAGGCACCTAATTTTGCTCCATAGATGTCAATAGTCTTAAAACCCAGTGATTTTAAAATCCAGGTTATTTCAGATGGTGCATAATATCTCTCATTGCAGTGAAGTTCCATTTGGTTTCCAGAATCATCCTCTAAAGAGGTGGTATTGTGTTCACGAAAGGTCATTAGATCAAAGGAACTTTTCTCACAGCTTGCATTTCCTTCTTGCTTTTGGGACTCTATAAAATCTTTTACTGAGTGGTATAGAGGAAATAAAGCATTTAGTGTTGTAAATATTAATTTCCCATTTTCCTTTAGTGACTTGGCAGCACTTTCAAGTATCTGGTAATTCATCTCATCAGTTTCCATAAGGGAAAAAGCTCCCTCACAGATCATAATAGCCAGATCAAACTCCTCTTTGAAAGTAAGATTTCTGGCATCTGCCTTTTGAAAATAAACATCTACTTTTTCTTCTTCGGACTTTTCTTTTGCTCTTTTCAGCATAGACTCTGACAGATCAATCCCAGTTACATAATAACCACGCTTTGCTAATTCTATAGAATGACGTCCAGTGCCACACCCAATATCTAAAATTCTGATATTTTTATTGTGATAGATCTCATCTTCAATAAAGTTGCACTCTCCAATAGTCCCCTGTGTAAAGCTTTCACTGTCATATTTTTTACCATAGTTTTCAAATAAGGTTTCATACCACTGTTTCATATTACTCCTCCTATTTTTAAGCTGAGACATCTAAAGATTTTCGGTAATTCTCAAAAATAAATTTAACTTTCAGTTTTAAAAGTCCAGGCTAAGATCCTGCTGATCTTTTGTCCTTGACTCATCTCTAATATTTTTATATCTTTAGCCCCTAGTTTATACAATAACTTCTGGGTTGGCTTTATATTGTCCTTGTTGGAAATCAGGGATGTAAACCAGGTAACTTGGGAAGAAAACCTAAGACTTTCCTCGGCCATTTTTTTCAGGAAAAGGCGCTCTCCACCAGGACACCATAATTCAGCTTTCTGTCCACCGAAATTCAATCCTTTTTTTACTTTTTTATTTTCTTTATTGAGATTATTCACTTTTCTTTTATTTGCCTTTAAGGCATCCTCTAAGGAAGCATGAAATGGAGGATTACACATGGTCAAATCAAATTTATCATTTTTTTCGATTATCCCTTCAAAAATATTTTCCCTATTTTTTTGAAGTTTTAGAGTTATTTTATTTTTCAAAACTTTATTTGAGTTCACTATTTTTTTTGCATTTTCTATGGATTTCGGGTCTATCTCTGAAGCTACAAAATCCCAATTATAACTTTGACTTCCTATAATAGGGTAAATGCAGTTTGCACCTGTTCCTATATCTAATACTTTTACACCTTTTCTTTTCCCTTTTAGCAATCCTGCTATATAGTGTATATAGTCTGCTCTCCCAGGAATAGGGGGGCATAAAAAACCCTTTGGTATATCCCAGTTGTCTATATCGTAGTAGGTTTTTAAAAGTGCCTTATTTAAAAGAATGACCCCTTTGTTGTCACTAAAATCTATAGTTTCTTCCCCTCTTGGATTTTTTTTCAGGTACTTTTTCAATTCCGGCAGATTTTTTACAAGTAATTTAAAATTATATTTTCCTTTATGGGGATTTTTTGGATGCAGTTCCCCTTTTTTCTTTATCTTTTTCACTTTGCACTCCTTATTAATTGAATGTCTTTAATATCACAGATTAAATTGTAGCACGCTTGATTATTCCAGGCAAGGAAAAGCAAAACACAAGAAATAAAAATGATATTAGAAAGACACCTTCTAGCTCATAAGAAGGTGTCTTTCTATGTTATTATTTCATAAATCTCTTTCTTCTAGAATCGTATTATATTCCAAGCTGTCCTCTGTTTTGAAAAATTCTGTTTTTTTCACCATGAGTAAAAACCACCCCACAAGAATCACACCCTTTAAAATACTTGTTATAGTGAGTGTCCACCAAACTCCATTTAATCCTAGCAAAGATTCAGAGGAGAGAAATATAGACAAGGGGATCCTCAGGGCATTAAAGACTATGCTGACTATAGAGGGTGGTGATGTCTTTCCAAGACCATTGAAAGCCCCTGCTGTAACTATCTCTATACACATAAACAATTGAGAATATCCAAGTATTTTTAAATACTCCACACCGAATTTTACAGCTTTTTCCTCTGGAATAAAAATTGAAAATATCGGTTTAGCAAAAACAATCAGAAGAAGAGTGGCAAAAACACCAACTACAGAAATAATCGCGATCCCAGTTGCATAACCTTTTTTTATACGTTTTGGCTGTTTTGCTCCGTAATTTTGTCCCACAAAGGTAGAAACTGCAACCTGAAATCCACTAGCTGTCATCCAGGATATGGCTTCTATCTGAGAGCCCACCTTTTGTACTGCCATAGGAAGAGGCCCCCACTGTGCTATTATTCTGGCTATTACCATTGTAAAAAATGTAAAAAGCCCGTTGTGAAGAGCCACAGGCAACCCCAGCTTTATATATTCTTTCATAATATATGGTTCAGGTTTATGGTGAAAATCTAGAGAGCTCACCACTCCTTTTCCCTTATTTATATATATGAGAAAAGTTGTAAATACCGTAAAATGTGCCAAGACTGTGGCAATTGCAGCCCCCTGTACTCCCATTGCAGGAATAGGTCCTATTCCAAATATAAGAAGAGGATCCAGTAAAAGATTGACCCCTATACCGATTGTATTTATATAAAATGGTGTCTTACTGTCTCCGTATCCGTTAAAAATCCCTGTAAAAACAGGATTTGAAAAACTAAATATCATCCCTAAAACAATGATCTTGAGATAGGATACTGCCATGGATATAACACTCTGATCTCCCAGATTGAAAAATCCTATTAATTTATCACTAAAAAAATAAACTAGAGTTCCATAAAAAACGGAAAGCATAAAATTCATTTGAAGAGCGTTTCTTGCATAGTCTTTTGCCCGGGAAAAATTTTTCCCCCCTATACTCTGGGAAACTCTCACCTCTGCTCCTATTTTTGATACAAGTATAAATGCAAAACTAAACCACACATAAAACCCTGCACTTCCAACTGCTGCCACAGAACTGCTCCCAGTCCTTCCTATCCAAAACATATCAGTAAGGTTATAGGCCATCTGAAGAAAAGATGTTGCCATTACAGGAAAGGCCATTTTCAATAGCCCCTTCGAGATGCTTCCCTGAGTCATATCTATTTTTGATTTCATTATTACCCCTTTCAAAACAACATAAAAAAAAGATATCACATCATACAACCTTTGCATAGCCATTTTTTCTAACTGTAAATTGTTACAGTTTAAAGTCAGCTGTTTTTAGATCTATATGGGATACCTTTATACAATATATTTACTTGTTATATTTTTATTTTTTATAAAGGGAATATGATTCTTCTATACCCTAACTTGAATAGCTACTAACCTTTTCGATTAAATTACTGAATTTATCCAAAGATCATAGTCAAAAGATTTTGTCACGAATGAAAATCTTATAAAAGATAAAAAAAATTAACACGAATAAGGATAAAACCTTTTGGCCACAGAGGACACATAGAAAAAGAGAGAGATTCGCAGAGTTAAAACCGAAACTATAAACACTCTCTTTTGCGAAAGGGGTTTTTTTATCCCTTTTCTTTTGCCATTGACAAAATCAGCGTTAAGAATAACCGCAGTGAAATCCTTAGAAAAAATCGACTGTTTGAGCGTAGCGAGTTTCGAGTTTTTCTTGGATTTTCAAGGTTATTTAGCTGATTTTTCACAGGCTTGAACTTTTGGTTACTTTTCTTTCAAGAGAAAAGTAACGAATCCCGATAAATTCAATAATTTATATTAATTTAGTACCCGGCCTCTAACTCAATAAAATACCTATAAAATTCTGTATTCACAGGAACAGGGACATTGTGTTTTTTTCCAAGCCTTACAATGGTACCTGCAAACAACTCAACTTCGCTATAACGTTTTGCTTTTACATCTTGTGCCATAGATGGCATCCCTGCTGGATTAAGTCCATCCATAATATTCAGCCAATAATCAATCTCTCTATCTTCGAGGATAATACCCTCTTTTTGAGCAACCATCTGCACCTCTTTCATAGCTGCTATCATCATATCTCTCTCAGGACCTTCTTTCTGAATAGTTTGATTTGTTGTATTAAAATATGCAACTGTCTGATTGACTCCCACATTTATCATCAATTTACTCCAAAGTTTTACTGCCATTTGATTATTTATCTCATAGGGCATCTCCACCTTATCAAAAACCCTTTTCAGACATTCTACTTTTTCTGTATTTTTATTTTCATTTAGTTCACCGAAACACAGCATACCCTTGTGCTTATAAGTCATCTGGTTACCAACTTTAGCCGCTGTCATCCCCTGGGCCACACAGTATAAGTTATGATCTTCTCCGTAAACCTTTGCAATATCCCTTTCACTTTCAATACCATTCAGTACCGATAGAATAATTGTGTCCTCACCAACGTGATGTCTGACTGCCTCGATAGCCTCTTGAAGATGAGTATATTTTACAGCGAATATAAGAAGATCAGATGGTTTTACTATTTCATCTGGAGTCACATAATTAAAATGACATTTTTTACCATTGCAATATATTCCCTCTTCTTTATAACGGTCTATCCTCTTTTGATCTGCTATGATCCTTAGGTCTTCAAATTTCATTTTCTGGGACAGGTGTTCTGCGTACATTACACCTAAAGCCCCTAATCCGATTATCGATACTTTTTTAATAGAATGATTCATAATTCCCCCACTTTTATTATCTTAATCCCAGTTATTTTTTACCATTAATTTATATATAATACCAACTTATCCAAGTTATCAAAATAACCTTTGCTTTATATATCTTTTGCCAGCAACAACGGGCTTTTCTTTTCTCAATGTTATCTTTTCATCCCCGTTGACATTACCAATCAACAAGGGAGAATTTATATCGTGTAGTTTAGCATTTTTATCTACCAATTCGCAACTAAAGTTTGCATAGCAATATATGCATTTATTAGGACAGGAGTTATAAACCCCTATATCAACTGATTTTATACAGCGGCATTCTTCTCTCTGACTTTTATCTTTCTGAGCAGATATTCCTTTTCCCAATACCTCTCCAATTAGTTTATCGTCTATGCATTTAGTGTGTTCAATGCCATATTTTGACAAGTCAATTTTTTCAGCACAAGTCTCTATTTTTATATTGTATTTTTCTCCAATTTCTTTTATATGTTCTGCCAGACGAAACTTTTCTTTCTCTGTTAGTTCTCTTATATTTTTTCCACTACAATTCTTTTTAGTTTTAGAATACATATCGATAAAACTGATTATACATTTTTCTGTGTAGTCTGATAATTCTTTTGCGATTTTTTCAAAATATATCTTATGATAATTTATATCTATTTTATCATTTAAAAGAATCGGATCGTACCTCCAAATAACCCTTTTTTTGCCAATTTTTCTAGAAAGTTCTTTAAAACTCTTAATAATAATATTTTTTTTAGGCACTTCAGGTTCAATCTCTTTATCGTAAGGGTTGACTGTAAATTGAAAATAATAATTATATCCTTCTAACTTTTCAAGTTTATTCAGCATTGGAGAAGGATTTTTTGTCCAGAATACAATAAATTCAGTTTCTTCAGGTGATATAATAACCTTGCTGATCTGTTTGGGATTCATGGGATTTCTAACATAAAGAAATCCCTCTTCCACCCTTTTAAAAAACCATTCACTATAAAATGCTGGAATGTCAGTTCTTCTGCTTACACTTAAAATCATCCTATTACCTTTCTGAATTATAATTAACAAATACTTAGAATTATTGAAGCCAAATTATTTCATAGTTGAATTTTACTGACCCGTGTATTCTGAAATATTAAAACCGATGTAATTTAGTATAATAAATCACTCTATAAAAATACTGACTACATATATAATTAGGAAATTAGCGTAAATAAATTAAGATTTTTATTTTTATATTACCCGGTAATTAAGCTTATTACTCCCCTATATACTCACCGTATTTCCAGGTTCCTACTTTTTTGCTCCCGTCTGAATAATAGTAAGTTCCCTGCCCATGCTTTTTGCCGTCCTTCCATTTTCCTTTATAGATATTTCCATTAAAATAATAATAAGTACCATTTCCGTCTAAACTACCATCTTTAAAGTCACCCCTATACTTAGCTCCATTAGACCAAGTATAGGTTCCTTTTCCCGTTCTGCTGTTATCCTTCCAGTCGCCTTCATATTTTGCTCCGTCTGACCAGGTATAAGTCCCTTTCCCGTGCTGGTTGCCATTCTTCCAGTCGCCTTCATACTTTGATCCGTCAGACCAAATATAAGTCCCGTATCCATTCCTCTTGTCGTGGTCATTTACCTTTCCAAAATAGTATCCGTTATTATATTCTATTCTTTTCTCCCTTTCCCCCTTTTCCCATATGCCAGTTACTACTTTACCCTCTGCTAAAGTAACTGTTCCTCCTCCATGCCTCATGTTATTTTCCCAGCTGCCTTCGTATTTGTCGCCGTTTAAATAATAATAGGTTCCGTATCCACTCGCATTACCATCTTTCCAGTCACCTTCATATTTTTCTCCGTTAAGAAGAGTAATGGTCCCGTATCCATCTATTTTATCATCCTTAAAGCTACCTTTATATTTACCACCTATAGCTAGAATCAAAGTCCCTTCTCCATTGGCTTTGCCAAACTTCCAGTCGCCTTCGTATTTATCTCCGTTAGCTAAAATTATTGTACCGTATCCGTGATGATAACCATCTTTAAAATCACCTTCATATTTAGTCCCATCAGTTAAAATTAGGACACCGTATCCGTGATAATAACCACCTTTAAAGTTACCCTCATATTTATTACCGTTAGCTGAAGTCAGTATACCATATCCATTTATTTTATCGTCCTTCCACTCACCTTCATACTTCCCACCATCTGACCAGACATAAGTCCCTTTTCCTTGGTGTATATTTTCCTTTTCACTCTTTACTTCACCTATGTAGTAGCCGTTATCATAAATCCAATAGGCTTTTTCAGATTTAATTTTTTTACCCTTTTCCCAGTAAGCCTCTATCCAGCTGCCATCCCTAAGAATGAGTTTACCATTTCCATTGGCTAAACCGCTGAATACTTCACCTTCGTATAAGGCAATCCCCTCATGCTCATCGATTAGTTGTTGCCTTTCTGGAGAAAGTTTAAAATATTTCTCCACATTATTTCCCCTAGTTAATCTAACAACATCAGAAGCCGATATAGTTAAATTCAAAAGAACAAAAACCAATAAAACCAAAATAACAATTTTTTTCTTCACCTCTTCCCCCTTCTAAAATTTATTTTGTCTAACGCCTTTAATATCAATAATTACATCTGATAAAAGCATGAAAACATACACAACCAGAGCTAAATTCAAAAAAAATTCAAAAAAAATCCTCCTATATACACGAGATTACCACAATCCTAAGAAAATTTCACCTCTATCATATTATTTTTTATAAAATAAAATTTGACATTTCTATCTTTTGGGTATTATAATCTGAAAAGAAAAACTGAATTTTATATAGCGAATGTTGCTAGGGGAGCCTTTTGGCTGAGAGGAGAATTCCGACCCTTAGAACCTGATCTGGATAATACCAGCGTAGGGAAGCAGCGGAAATCTTTTATACGATCACTGGGGAAGTCTCATTTTCCTGTCAGGTGGATTCTGCTGCTCTGTACTTTGGTACAGGGCTTTTTTTATTTCCCTGAAAAATTCAGTCAGTTTCAAAAGAAAAAGATTAGAATATCTCGTCACGAATGAACACGAATAAAAGATTAAAAATTGGCAGGAATAAAATCAATAAACAAAAAAAATTAAACACTTTACCACAGAGTACACAGAGAGGGTGTAGCTATTAGGCTAAAGATAGAAATTCCAAAATCAAAGATATATTTTCTCTGTGCAACAAAAATTTGATGTTGGCTCTCTTTATAAAACTCTATGCCCTCTGTAACCAAAATATTTTAGATTTTATCTTTATTCGTGACATGTTCTTTCCTCTATTCGTGTTCATCCGTGGAAAAATATTTTGAATCTGTATTTATTCATTACGTTAAAAACTCAAATTAAAATATAATTTTACAGGAGGATTAAAATGTCTTATATGACTCAGATGGAAGCTGCAAGAAAGGGTATATTCACTAAGGAGATGGAGATCGTATTGAAGGAGGAATCAATCTCTAAAAAAGATCTCATGGAAAAAATGGCTCAGGGAAAGATTGTAATCCCTGCAAATAAAAACCACAAATCTCTTTCGCCTAAGGGTATAGGGGAGGGACTCAAGACCAAAATCAACGTAAATTTGGGAGTTTCAGAAGACTGCTGCGATCAGGAGTTAGAACTTGAAAAGGTTATGAATTCAATAAAACTCGGAGCAGATGCAATAATGGATTTAAGTACATTTGGGGACACAAGAGGTTTCAGAAGAAAGCTGGCAGATATGTCTCCCGCAGCCTTAGGGACTGTGCCCATGTACGATGCCGTTGCAAAATACGGAAAAGATATAGCATCTATGACTGTAGAAGACCTTTTCAAAGTAGTAGAAGAACACTGTGAAGACGGTATGGATTTCCTCACAATACATGCAGGTTTGAATCTTACCTGTGTAGAGAGACTTCAAAAGAATAACAGACTTACAAAGATTGTCAGTAGAGGGGGATCTATCTTATATGAATGGATGATAAAAAATAATAAAGAAAACCCATTCTACGAGCATTATGACAGACTTCTCGATATATGCAGAAAGTATGACGTAACCCTTAGTCTAGGAGATGGACTAAGACCTGGAAGTTTAAAAGATGCTACAGATGCACCTCAAATCCAGGAGCTTATAATCTTAGGAGAACTCACAAAGGCAGCGTGGGAAAAAGATGTACAGGTTATGATAGAAGGTCCCGGCCATGTCCCTTTAAATGAGATAGCTACCAATATGCAGCTTGAAAAAAAACTATGCCATGGTGCACCATTCTATGTATTAGGTCCTATTGTTACAGATATAGCTCCAGGTTATGACCATATCACTTCTGCAATCGGGGGAGCTATCGCTGCATCTAACGGAGCTGATTTCCTCTGCTATGTAACTCCTGCAGAACACCTTAGACTTCCTACGGCTGAAGATGTAAAAGAGGGAATCATAGCCTCAAAAATTGCTGCCCACGTAGGAGATATTGCCAAGGGAATCAAAGGTGCCATCGATTGGGATCATGCTATGAGTGAGGCCAGAGGAACTCTCAACTGGCAAAAGATGTTTGATCTATGTATTGACCGTGAAAAAGCCATAGAATATCGTCGTTCTGTAATAGAATCTTCAAAAGGAGAAGCATGTACAATGTGCGGCGACCTCTGCCCCATTAAAAGATGCAATGAGATTGCCTAAAGAGATCTTTAGAGTTAAGATAGCAAATCAAAAGATCCTTATGGAACTAACAGACACAAAGACCCAGATGCAACTATTGAAAAAATTGATCTCTGTATATGAGAAGCGAGGGATCATTAGAGGTGCAAAGGATCTAATCAATATTTTAAAAGGATCTTTCTCATTTATCTTTCCTTTTGGTAAAGGACAACTTTTATACTGTGACTTTTATAATCAAAATACAATTTTCAAGGCAAATAAAATCTGTAGTGAAAAATGCAGGGGAAAGCTTATTTATATAGAGGGGAAAAAATATATAATTTTAAATATTTTTCACCCTTTAAAAAAGGATTGGGAGCCGGAAAAAATTTATGAGGAGGTCTTATGGAGATAATATTAAACGGAGAAAAGACAACAATTCCCACGAAAGAAAATCTTTTACAATATATCAAAGAACTGAGCCAACAGTGGGAAATCAGTTTAGATGGTGCAGTAGTTCTTATAAATGATCAGATAATAAAAAAAGACAATTGGAAAAACACACTGATCAGTGATGGTGATTTATTGGAAGTTTTATCGTTTGTTTCAGGTGGATAAAAAAAGGAGTTTATAAATATGAACAACAAACTTATTTTAGGCGGACACGTTTTCCAAAGCAGACTTCTCACAGGAACTGGAAAATTTTCAGATAAAAACCTTATTGAACCTATGTTAGATTCCAGCAATTCTCAAATAATAACAATGGCACTAAGACGAATCGACTTTAAAAATCCAAAGGAAAATATATTAAATTACATTCCTAAAAATGTAACACTTTTACCAAACACATCAGGGGCTAGGACTGCTGAAGAGGCAATCAAAATAGCCCGTATAGCAAGGGAAGCAGGATGCGGTGACTTCATAAAAATAGAAATTATAAACGATATGAAGTACCTAATGCCTGATAATCAGGAAACTATAAAGGCGACTAAAGTCCTTGCTGATGAAGGTTTCGTTGTGCTTCCATATATGATGCCAGATCTCATAGCCGCAAAAAAACTAGAGGATGCCGGAGCCGCCGCAGTTATGCCTTTAGGAGCTCCCATCGGATCTAACAGAGGTCTTGAAACAAGAGCTCTTATTGAGATGCTAAATGACAACAAGAGAGTACCTATAATTGTCGACGCAGGAATTGGGAAACCCTCTCATGCTGCTGAGGCAATGGAAATGGGATGTGATGCTGTACTCGTAAACACTGCCATTGCAACTGCTTATGATCCTGTAAAAATGGGAAGGGCATTTTCTCTGGCCGTAGAAGCCGGTCGTGAAGCTCACCTTGCCAAAATGGCAGAAGAAAAAAAATATGCAAGTGCCAGCTCTCCCCTAACAGGATTTCTTTTTAGAGGTGAAGAAAAATGAGTTTCTACGACTTAATGAAAGGGTGGGAGGATTTTGACTTTGAAGCTTATTTTTCTGAAGTTTCTCATGAGGATATAATAAGAACACTTCAAAAAGACAAGTTGGAAGAACTAGATCTTTTAAACTTACTCTCTCCACAGGCCCAATATTTTTTAGAAGAGATAGCTAAAAAATCCTATGCTGTGACGAGACAGCACTTTGGGAATATTATCTCACTTTATATCCCCCTATACGTCTCAAACTACTGCACAAACCACTGTATTTACTGTGGATTTAACAAAGAAAACAAAATTATAAGAAAACACCTCTCCCTAAAAGAGGTTGAAAAAGAACTTGTAGCTATATCCAAGACTGGGATGTCCCATATAATCCTTCTCACAGGGGAGGCAGAAGGTCTTATCGATATAAATTATCTCAAGGGAATTGTTGAAAAGGCGACAAAATATTTCCCCTCTGTGTCTATAGAGGTGCTTCCTCTAGAAACCGATGATTACCAAGTTTTAAAACAATCCGGATTAGACGGTCTAACAGTATACCAAGAGGTCTATGATGAAGATATCTATGATCAGGTTCATATTTCAGGAGGTAAGAAGAATTATAGATTTCGTTTAGATACCCCAGAAAGAGGTGCAAAGGCAGGTCTTAGAAATATCAATATTGCTCCTCTTTTTGGACTTGGAGAGATAAAAAAAGAAGCTTTTTTTGCCGGCCTGCATTTGAAATATCTCACTGATAAGTATCTAAATACTGAATTTGGAGTCTCTCTTCCTAGGATAAATAGTGCAGAAGGAGGCTTCAAAGCTTTTCATAAAATGGATGATACAGCCTTTATCCAGGTGATGATGGCCTATAGATTATTTCAACCTAAGGCAGGAATAACTGTTTCTACAAGGGAGAGTCATGAGTTTAGAAATAATATAATGCCGCTAGGAGTTACAAAATTTTCGGCAGGGTCTAAAACAGGAGTCGGAGGCTATGCAGAAAAAGATTTGTCCACGTGCCAGTTTGAAATAAGTGACAAGAGCAGTATAGAGGAAACTGAAAAAGCCATAAGAGAAAGGGGGTTTCAGCCTGTCTACAAAGACTGGCACACAATATGAAAATAGGTATAGCAGGAGCCGGAGGAATAGGGTCAAATGTTGCAGTCCACCTTGTAAGAACGGGAATATCAGAGCTAAAAATAGCAGATTTTGACATTATAGAAAAATCAAATCTAAACAGGCAGTTCTACTTTCACCATCAGATAGGCGCCTCTAAGGTAGAAACTCTGAAAAAAAATCTGTTGGATATAAACCCCGATGGTAATTTTTATGTTGAGAATATAAAGCTTAACAGGGAAAATATGTCAGATTTTTTTTATGATTGTGACATTGTAATAGAGGCCTTTGATAAATCAAAATACAAAACAATGCTTATAGAGGAGATATACCCTCTAGGTAAGTTAATTGTCTCAGCATCGGGAATAGCCCACTGGGATCTTGGAAATATAAATATAAAAGAAGTAATGCCAAACCTTTTTGTGGTGGGAGATTTTGAGAAGGGAATCGAAAATTTTAAGACATATTCTCCCAAGGTGTCCATAGCAGCTGCAATTATGGCGAATATTGCCCTCGAAAAAGGAGGTTTTTATGAGAAGTAGAATAACTATCCCGACAGGTCTTTACGGGATCACAGGAGAGGCCTTTTCCAATGGAAAAAGCAATCTGCAGTGCGTAGAAAGCATGATCAAAGCAGGGATAAAGATAATACAGTACAGAGAAAAAGATAAACCTCTAAGAGATAAGATCAATGACATAAAAAAGATAAGAGAGCTCTGCAGAGAAAATGAGGTTCTTTTCATCATAAACGACCATGTGGATATGGCAATATTAGTAGATGCCGATGGTGTACATGTTGGACAGGAAGATATGCACCCTTCAGATGTCAGGCAGCTAATAGGCCCTGATAAAATCATAGGTCTTTCTACCCACTCACAAGAAGAGGGACTAGCATGCCTAGAAGAAGATATCGATTATATAGGTGTAGGACCCGTATTCCCTACTACTACCAAGGACAGAAAAGCAGTTGGACTTGAATATTTGGACTTTGCAGTTAAAAACTTGGATATTCCTTTCGTGGCTATAGGAGGAATAAAAGAGCATAACATAGAAACGATATTAGAGGCAGGGGCTAAAAGAATCTGCCTGGTGAGCGAGATTATAGGGGCTAAAGATATAACCAAAAAAATTCAAAAGCTAAATCAAATAATAGAAAAAAAATATTAATCTTTTTCATTTCACAAAAAAAGTCCCGGAATTTCCCGGGACTTTTTACAATATTAAAATTTTGTATTTTTTATAGGTATGTTTGCTATCAAAGCTGTTTTCCTGCTCTGTTTATCATCCTCTGATATCTCGATGTTCAGACTATCTATATCTATGTCCACATATTTGGAGATTACAGTTATCAGATCATTTTTCATATCATCGAGAACTCTTGGAGATAGCATAGCTCTATCATGAATTAAAACAAGCTTCAATCTATCTTTGGCTACATTTTTAGAGCCACTCTTCTTAAACATATCGAAAAAACTCATCTCTCCACCTACCTCTTAAAGATTCCTCTTAATTTATTAAAAATCCCCCCTCTTGAAGGGAGCTCTAAAAAGCTTACCTCGTTTCCTATGACCCTTTGGGATATATTTCCATATGCCTTAGCAGCCAAAGAACTTCCTTTAAATATAAGAGGTTCCCCTTTATTTGTAGATATTATAATATTTTCATCATCAGGAATGATCCCCATTACGTCTACTGCAAGAATATCAACTATGTCTGATATATCAAGCATATTCCCTTCTTTTACCATGTCCACTTTTATACGGTTTACTATAAGTTTAGAATCTTTTATCTCATTTGCATCCAAAAGACCGATGATTCTATCTGCATCCCTCACTGCTGATATTTCAGGAGTTGTTACAATTAGAGCCTGATCTGCTGCTGAGATTGCATTTTTGAATCCTTGTTCTATACCTGCTGGACAGTCAACTATTATGAAATCAAAATCTTCTTTTAGAGCCTCTATAAGTGTCTTCATCTGCTCAGGGTTAACTGAGTTTTTATCCTTTGTCTGAGCCGCAGGAAGTAGAAAGAGATTGTCACACCTCTTATCCTTTATAAGAGCCTGCCTTATTCTGCAGTGTCCCTCTATTACATCAACAAGATCATAAACTATCCTGTTTTCAAGTCCCATAACAACATCTAAATTTCTTAATCCGATATCAGCATCAATAAGAAGAGTCTTCTTGCCCTGAAGAGCAAGACCCACACCCAAATTTGCCGTAGTGGTGGTCTTTCCTACTCCACCTTTACCAGAAGTTATAACAATTACTTTTGCCATTTTTATCACTCCCAAAAATAACTAGATTTTCATAATGTCTCTCAGTGTTATCTTGTTAAAATCCTCTATATGCATCTTTCCGTCTTTTATATATGCTACTTCCAAGCTGCCTTCTTTTTTTACCCTATTTGTGACAAGCATGTCCTCTGCTGGATTTCTGGCAATATTTTTCCCTATTCTCAGCTGGATGGGGTTCATTTTTAAGGCACTTATAAAAGCCTCATCTTCATCCTCTATACCTGCGTAGGCCGTACCGTTTAGATAGCCCAAAACTACTATATTTCCTTTTGCAGTTACTATGGCTCCGGGATTTATGTCCCCTAGAACAACCAGATTCCCTTCATAGTGTACACTTTGACCGGACCTCAGGTTCCCCTTATAAAATTTTGTCACTCCTTCATCTATTATAGTTTCAGGTATGATAAAGTTTCCTATAAAGGATTTACCATTTGACATAATATAAGTTATTTGGATATCACTTTCCCTTCTGATTATTTCAACAAGCTGATTTTCCTCATGCTCTGAAAGACTTCTATTTGAAAACTCTATGGCAACTTTTGCATTTTTCAAAAATTTCTCTGCTTCTCTGAGTTTTTCTTCAAGATTTTTCTTCAGTGTTTCATAATCAATTTCAGCATCTAAATGAATTACAAGTCTGTCCTCTTTTCCCTTTAAAATAACATAATTATCCATCGGCTCCACCCTTCATAAAGTGTGTTCAATTTAAGTATAGCATACCATTTTTGCCTTATCAACTAAAGGCTCTAAAAAAAATAGCTTTTTTCTCGGTTTTTTGATATGATTTTATTTAATAGACAAAGGAGGTCCTCTATGCGTGGTATCTATCTTGCAGGCGAATCTTTTTTCGAAGCTTTTTCTGTGATCAAAAAAGGTAAAATGAGAAAATTCTATCTCTTACCCGGTGTTATAAACCTCATACTTATTAACCTTCTTTATAGATTGAGTAAGTATGTTTCATTTAATATTTTTTCAAAACTTGAAACTTATTTCAACCTAAGTAATTATGAAAATATCGCTTTTATGGTCATAAAGGTCATAATTATAGTTCTATCCTTCTTGTTGTATTTTCTCATGTACAAGGCTCTTCTTCTGATAGTTCTTTCACCCTTTCTGAACTATATCTCAGAAAGAACCGAGAGGACACTGGACAACAGGAAATTTGAATTTTCCTTCAGAGATAATATAAGATTTATCTGGAGAGGTATAGTTATTTCCTGTAAAAGTTTTTCAAAAGAGATGATAGGAACTCTAATTCTTTTACTTCTGGGAATAATACCGTTTTTAAGTCTTACGATTCCTTTTTTCATTTTCCTTCTTCAGGCATATTATATTGGGTTTTCATTTATGGATTATACCCTTGAAAGACACAATTATTCTTCAGAGGAAAGTCTGATTTTTTTGAAAAAAAACTGGGTTTTTTCAGCCTTTAGCGGAGCTTTATTTACCGTGGTATTTCTGATCCCCCTTGTTGGAGTCTTTATAGCACCTTTAGTTTCCTGTGTTGCCGTTACCCTCGGAACTCTGAAAATAATAAACAATGAAAAATATAATTAATTTATTAGAAATAGAAAAAATCCCTCTTTTAAAAGAGGGATTTTTTCTATTTAAGCTAGATTTTCATTTAACTCACTCTTTACTTCCTTATCTCTCAATATATAGATAAAAGCAAAAACAGCCAAAATATGTTGATACCAAAGAAGAGGTATTACTTCAAAAGGTGTTACAGTTCCCTTTGAAAAGCTAAGAAGTATGAGCATCTGAGCTCCATAAGGTATGACTCCCTGCACAATACAGGAAAATATATCAAGAAGTGCAGCACTCCTCTTGCCTTCTACACAGTATTTTTCAGAAACCTCCTTGGCCAGAGGACCGTTTATGATTATAGCCACTGTGTTATTGGCAACAGCAGCATCTGTCATAGCGACTAAGGCTGCCACTCCAAACTGAGCACTTCTTCTGCCTGTAATTTTCTTCTGAACAGATTCTAAAAGCCACTGTATCCCACCTGCTTTGGTTACCATTTGAGCTAATCCACCTGTAAGAAGAGATAATAAAAATATTTCCTGCATTCCTGAAAATCCATTATAAATTTCATTGGAAAAACTAAGAAGGGTAAAGTCACCTTTAAACAGTCCTATTAGACCTGAAAGAAGAATTCCACCTGTAAGTACTGCAAAAACATTTACTCCTGCAATTGCCAGAACTAAAACCACAAGATACGGAATTACCTTTACTACATCATAGTTATAAGTTGCAGCCATATCTATCATACCCTCAGGTCTTCCCAAAACAACTAACATTATTATAGTTATTATGGCAGCAGGAAGAGCAAGAGATATATTCGCTCTAAATTTATCCCTCATCTCTACACCTTGAGTTCGTGTAGCAGCTATTGTGGTGTCTGATATAACTGACAAATTGTCTCCAAACATTGATCCTCCCATTACAGCAGCCAGAGTCAATGCCATAGAAATCCCAGAAGACTCAGCTAAGCCCACAGCAACTGGTGCTATGGCAACTATAGAACCAACAGAAGTTCCCGTTGAGGTAGATATAAATGCCCCTATAACAAAGAGTCCTGCAGGAATATAGTGCACCGGGATAAATGTCAGACCCATGTTTACCACCGAATCTACCCCACCCATAGCATTTGACACTCCTCCGAAAGCCCCTGCAAGAAGATAGATTATACACATTACCATAATATCTTCATGGCCGCAGCCTTTTATAAAGTCTTTGAATTTCTCCTCTATACTTCCTTTAAATAAAATAAAAGCAGATATTATCCCTGCAAATGCTGCAATGGGAGCCGGAAGTTGATAAAAGCTCATTTCTACTCCTGCCATCCCTAAGACAATTCCACTTCCTAGATATATTGTCACAAATATTATAAAAGGTATCAGACCTTTAAATTCACCTTTGGTTTTCATCTTTACTCCTTATTTTTAATTTTCATCATAAATAAAAAAAAGCTGCAATGCAGCCTTTTTTTAGAATATAGGCACTACTCCACCTTGATACTTATCTTCGATAAATGCCTTTACTTTTTCACTCTTTAAAGCTGTCATAAGAGCAGTTATTTTTTCAGATTTTTCTTCCCCGGTTTTTACAGCGACTATGTTCACATATGGAGATTCTGCTCCCTCTATAAGAAGGGCATCTTCTACAGGGTTCAGTCCGCTTTCTATTGCATAATTTCCGTTTATAACAGCTGCATCTACATCTGAAAGAACTCTAGGAAGTTGTGCTGCTTCTAAGGCTTCAAACTTAAAGTTTTTAGAGTTTTCTGTTATATCATACTCTGTTGCTTTTAATCCGGCACTCGGGTCTAACTTGATAAGGCCATTTGTTTGCAAAAGAATAAGAGCTCTAGCTCCATTTGAAGGGTCATTTGGTATTGCTATTACAGATCCATCTTTAAGGTCTGCTAAATCTTTAATTTTCTCTGAATAAAGACCCATTGGTTCTACATGTACTCCACCAGCAGAAACAAGATCAAGATTTCTTTCTTTGGCAAATTCTTCTAAATAAGGAATATGCTGAAAGAAGTTTGCATCTATTTCTCCATCTGAAAGTGCGAGATTTGGTGTAACATAATCTGTAAATTCTACTACTTCAAGAGAATAACCTTTTTCAGCCAATTCTTCTTTTGCTATCTCAAGTATCTCTGAATGAGGTACAGGAGTAGCTCCTACCTTTATTTCCTGTGATTTTTCTTCAACTTTTTTCTCACCACAAGAAGTTAATCCTACGATAAATAAAATTGAAACTGCAACTAAACTAATAATTTTTTTCATATTTCTCTCCTTTTTATCCTCTTTTTTTTCTTATATTATAAACTATTTTATCACCTAAAAATTGTATCCCCTGAACCAGTATTATTATAGATGCCACTGAGACTATCATAATGTCAAGTTTGAATCGCTGATATCCGTATCTTATGGCAAGGTCACCTAGACCTCCTCCACCTATTGCTCCGGCCATTGCAGAATATCCTACAAGGGTTATTACTGTTATTGTCAGACCATGAATCAAAGAAGGCAGGGATTCAGGTATAAGTACCTTTGATATTATATCTTTTCTAGATGCTCCGAGAGATATAGAGGCTTCTAAAAGACCTCTGTCCACCTCTTTAACTGCCCCTTCTACGATTCTCGCCACAAATGGAGCTGCAGCTATGGAAAGAGGCACTATGCTCGCTGTAGACCCTATTGTGGTCCCCACTATGAACCTAGAAAGTGGAAGAACCAATATCATCAGTATAATAAAAGGTATTGATCTAAAAATATTTATAAGGCCGTCTAGAACCTTGTTTAATTTTGGCATTTCAATTATATGATTTTTATCTGTTATTACCGCAAGTAAACCTATAGGCAATCCCATAATGGTAGCAAATATTGTTGAAAGTACTACCATGTATATAGTTTCTGCCATAGCAGGTATCAGCAAAGCTATTATCTTATCCATTATATATCACCTTTATCTCTACATCCTCTTTTTTTATCCAGTTCAGTGCTTCTTCCTGTCTTTCTCCAGAAAGTTCTAGTATCAGATGACCTACATTCTGGGTGACAAGCTTATCTATACTTCCTGATACAATATTTGCATCTATATCAAACATTCTAACCATCTGTGATATAACTGGTTTTTCAACTGTGTGTCCTATATATGAAAGCTTTATTATTTTTTTACCTGGACTCTTTACAAAATCTACCTCTTCTGTTTCTTCTGGTATCAAATGAGATATAAATTCCTTTGCCATCTCTGTTCTTGGATTTGAAAAAATCCTGTCCACACTTCCCTCTTCGATAACTTCACCCTTATCCATTATAGCTGCTCTGTTGCACACACTTCTTATTACTTCCATCTGATGTGTTATAAGCACTATCGTAAGTCCGAGTTTTTTCTGAAGATCTTTTAGAAGGTCAAGTATAGACTTGGTAGTCTTAGGATCAAGAGCACTAGTCGCCTCATCAGATAAGAGTATCTTAGGATTGTTGGCGAGGGCTCTCGCAATTGCAACTCTCTGTTTTTGACCACCTGAAAGTTGGCTCGGAAAAGCTCTTTCTTTATCTTCTAATTCTACAAGGGTCAAAAGTTCTTTTACCCTTGATGGAATATCATTTTTATCCCAACCTGCTATCTCTAGTGCAAAGGCTATGTTCCCGAAAACATCCCTTGACTGAAGAAGATTAAAGTGTTGAAATATCATCCCGGTTTTTTTTCTATACTCTTTTAATTCTGTATCATTAAATTTGAGAATATTATTTCCCTCTACGAGAATCTCACCGCTGCTCGGCTCTTCTAATCTATTTAAAAGTCTTATAAGTGTTGATTTACCTGCACCACTCAGACCCATTATCCCGTATATATCATCCTCTTTTATGTTTAAGTTAACATTTTTTACAGCAAGGACATCTCCGATGGCACTGCTATAAAGTTTATTGAGATCTTTTATCTCTATCATCTATTACCACTCCTCAATTGTATATAAAAAATCCCTTCCAACAACATTTTGTAAAAAGATTTATTAACTGGCTTATAAACTTAATTTATCTATAATTGTTTACCGGTTTTCTAAGAGTTTTATTTTGTAAATAAAAAAAACTCTTCTTTTAGAGAAGAGGTTTCTAGTAATCTATTGCAGATTAGCCTCATCTCGCTGGAATTAGCACCACACCCCTTACGGCAGGTTGCTGAGGTTTCAAAGGGCCAGTCCCTCCACCTCTCTTGATAAGTAATTCATTTATACTAGAAAAAGTATATTACTTTTGACTAACTCTGTCAAGAATTTTTTCATTATTGTATAACTATCAATGGAATATTTTCTGAGTATTATTTCACACCGCAACCTGAAATTTATATGAGGTATTAGATTTATAAGAATCCATCCATTTTGTCTTGGAAAAAAATTACACTAGAGAAATTAAAAACATTATTTCAAACAACTCAGCTCAATTACTCGGCTTGTGCAAAAAATTAAAAATAGGAAATTCTTGAATTATTATTGCGGTAACGACACCAAAACACCTCAAGGAGTTGCCTACTTAATGAATATATTAGCCCTTAACTCTGATTTTTTCAAATATATTTTCATGTTTAAAAGTTCACTTTTTATTTTGAAAGTTTAAAGTCCAGCAACTTTTCCCGTATATCTTTATTCAGTTGCAATGTTTTAAAAAGTCTTTTTCCTGCATTTTGTGACTGCTTTATTGCAGTTTTATTTTCTTTTGCCTTCCCTCTCTCAAATAGTCCAAGCACCTTTACTATGTCTATAACCCTGTAACCTAGAGCTTCTAGTGGTTTTGCCATTGCCTCACCTGTGTACCCCATATCTTCTGGTGAATGTTGTTCGCATACTGCTATCACAGAAGCATAACGACCTCCTAAAACTTCATTTATTCCCATCCATACAGAACGGTCTTCTTTTGACATAACTTCAAAACAATAACATCTGTCAATAAAAACCTTTACGTCAGCGGTAACATTATAAAAATATGTCGGTGATCCCAAAATTATTGCGTCTGATTCCATTAATAGTGGATATATCTTCTGCATGTCGTCATTTATTACACATTTATAAGTGTCTCTGCATCCTTCGCAGCCTGTGCAGCCTTTTATAGAATAATCTCCTAAAAATATTACTTCAGTTTCTATTCCATCTCCCTTCGCACTTTCTAAAGCACTCATCACAAGGGTCGAGGTATTACCATTTTTTCTCTTGCTTCCCACTATACCTAAAATTTTCATATTTAAAAAACCTCCTTGCAGATTATAACATAACTTGGCTTTTGCAAAAATTAAAAATAGACAATTCTTGAGGTAATATTACGGTAAAGACACCGAAATATCTCAAGGAGTTGCCTACCTAATGAATATATTAGCCCCTAACTCTAATTTTTCAAATATTTTTTCACGCTTAACTGTAAATGGTCTCTTTCACAAAATCGACATTTTTCTACTTTTGTTTATAGAGTCATTAATTCTGATGAAAAGAAAAATCTTTCAAATATATGGATAAACTCTTTTAATTCCAAAGATAGGAGTATTTTCAATAAGTTTCCCTTTACTCTCCGTGGAATGAAAAAAACTTAATCTGCAAAGAAAAAAGGACGTTCTATATGAACTGGTTACGGCTGGAAAGAAAGATCCTTTCTTCTTTTCTATTGATGACACTCTTTCGACTAAGGAAATTTATTCTAAAAATATCTAGGGGATGAAGTCTAACTATTCACATGTTTCTAATAGAAATGAGTGGTCTCACTGCATAGCTTCTTTACATGGACACTCTAAAGAATTATCTCTGTCTTTGGATTATAACATATCTTTCAGAAGAATCAGACGCAAAATTAGAGGAACTCTATGAAGAATTGAGACTTCTGCTTAAATTTGCACAAGTCGAGTCAATTATTCAAGATAAACATTAATTTAGAAATTTAACTTGCTTCTTTTTCTAAAAAATTGACAAACTAAGACAAAAGCTTTAGAATATATTAAAATATTTTTGGTCTATTTTTAGTCTATGAAAAATAAATAAAATATAAATTTTCGAAAGGGGGCACTGCATATCTTATAGATATTGCAGGAACAGATGAATATATTGATGGCTTTATCTCAGCTCGAAGTTACAGGAGCAGAGGTTTACGCCGCTACTTTAAGTGACAGGCTTATAAAGAAGGGGCACAAAGTTTTCATTGTATCTGATACTTTTACCAAAGAAACCGATGGAGAATACCACAAATTAGAATTTAATAAACGTAGTCTTGGAAAACGAATATCACAAATTAAATTTTTAGTTGATTTCATCAAAAAAAACGATATTCAAGTGGCCCATGCCCACTCTAGGGCATCTTCATGGAGCACATCTATAGCGTGTTCTATGACAGGGATACCTCTTATTACAACCATTCACGGAAGACAGCCTGTACATCTTAGCAGAAAGATTTTTAAGGCTTTTGGAGATTATTCTTTTGCTGTATGCGAAAACATAAGAGACCACTTAATAAAAGATTTAGGAGTAAAAGAAGATAAAATAGAAATCCTGAGAAATGGTATTGATATAAACTCATATGTTGAGACTCCTCTCCCTGAAAACGAGAAAAAAATAATCTCTATTATAGGTAGACTTTCAGGACCTAAGGGTGAAGTTACATATAAATTATTGGAAAAGGCACTAGATCCTGACCTCTATCAAATACGAATAATCGGTGGGAAAAATATCCCTGATAAATTTAAAAAATTTACAGATAAGGTGGATTTTTTGGGATATGTGAATAACATCCCTGAATTCATAAAGGAATCTGACCTTGTGATAGGAGCAGGAAGAGTCGCTGTAGAGGCTATTCTTTCTGGAAGACCTGTATTAGCAATAGGTGAGGCAAAATCCATAGGATTAATAACTAAAGACAATATTGCAGAGGCTCTCAGCTCAAACTTCGGAGATATAGGAGTTAAGCTAGAAGAAAGTTTCAACTGGGACAAGATGCTAGAAGATATAAGAGCAGCTTTTGAATTAAATGACAACGAGCTTCATGAAATTAGGCATAAAGTAAAAAAAGAATTCGATCTGAAAAAAATAGTTAGAAATCTTGAGATAGCCTATCAGAGGCAGATTGTTCTAAAGAAAAAATATGAAATGCCAATTCTTATGTACCACAGAGTAATAAAAGAAGACAGTGAAAAAGGGGTTCACGGAACCTATGTAACAGTTGAGCAATTTGATGAACATATGAGTATTTTAAAAAATATGGGCTACGAAACTGTTGTATTTGATGACCTAATTAAAAATAAATTTAAACAAAGATTTGATAAAAATAAAAAACTTATTATGATAACTTTTGATGACGGATATGAGGATAACTACAAATACGCTTTTCCTATTCTAAAAAAATACGGGTTTAAAGCTGTCGTATATCTTGTTTCACACCTTGATTATAATAAATGGGATGTGGAAAATATCAACAACCCTGAGAAAAAATACAAGTTAATGACAAAAGATCATCTATTAGAGATGCAAAGATACGGTATTGAGTTTGGTGGGCATACAAAAACCCATGCAAAACTTTCACGTATTGAGCCTGAAGAGGCGAGAGACGAGATTTTTGAATCAAAAGAAACTCTTGAGAATTTTTTGGATAACAGACTTATATCCTTTGCATACCCTTACGGAGATCTGAACGACAGGGTAAAACAGATGGCAGAAGAGGCAGGATACAAATTTGCAGTTTCTACTGATTCTGGAAGTGTTTGCTTTTCTGATGACCTTTTTCAGATTAGAAGAATAGGAATATTTCCCACAATAAATTCTTTTGGTTTCAAAAGAAAAATCAAAGGAAATTATAATTTTATTAAGATCAAAAGAGAGCAAAAGAACGAGAGATGACTTTGTCATCTCTCTATTTTTTAGTTGATTAAATACTTTTATTTGATTATAATTTAGATATAATTTTATACAGGGGGAGAGATATGAAAAAAATTTTAACAGTTATTCTAATTTTAGCTGCGGCCCCGATTAGCATTTTTGCTTCTGAAACCAACCTAAGCATAGGTGGGGGAGCAGGAGTAGGCACAAGCCCTTACAAAGGGGTTAATTACAATAATTTCTTTGTTCCTTACTTTGATATTACATATAATGATTTTTACCTAAGAGGGGTAGAGCTTGGATACAATATGTATCAGGAGGATGCCTTCACTATGTCCCTTTTTGCCAATCCCATGGGAGGGTACAAAGTCGATGCTTCTGATTTAAGCAGCGGCTATGATAATATCGATGACAGGAATTATCAGATTGAAGGTGGGATAAAAATCATATACGACACTAGCTGGTATGATCTTAAGTTAGGAGGATTTGCTTCTTTAGGAGAAGAGGGGGGAAGTATAGAGGCTTTTGCCTTTAAATCTTATTTTTTAACTGACCGTTTCTCAATTATACCTAAGGTATATATAAAATATCTAAGCGAAGAATACACCGACTATTACTTTGGGGTAACCCAGACAGAAGCCAGTAAAAATTCAAAAATAAGCAATTCTTACTCGCCAGAACAAACATACACATTTGGGGTAGATTTAGGAGCAGAATATATTGTCACCGAGCATATATCCCTTGTTGGATTTTTCGGATTAGAAAAACTTTCAGATGAAATATGCGACTCTCCTATAGTAGAAGAAGATATCCTCTACAAGGTGGGAGTGGGAGCAAAGTATATATTCTAATCTTCATAAAACTGTTACTCGGGAGGTGCTATTTTTGCAAGTAAAAAAAGAATCAGTTTATAAAGATATTTACAACTCTGCTTTAAATGAGTTTTGGAAAAATGGTTATGAAAAAACTACAATGAGAAGTATCGCAGAAAGTTCTGGTATAACCTTAGGAAATATATACAGATATTTCCCAAATAAGGCCTCTCTTTTTGAGACAATTATCGGATCCACTTATGTTAATTTTTTAAATATCTTTGATTCATATCACAATAAATTATCAAAAATGACTCATGAACAAAAGCTTTCATTTTATGTAGAATTAATCTCAAATTTCCTCATATACAACAAGAAAAAACTTGCTATACTTTTTGCAGGTAGTAAAGGAACAAAATTTGAAGATTTCGAGCAAAAAATTATTGAAAATTTTAAAAATATCTCTATAAAAAGAGCTGAAATTTTAAATACCGAAGAGGGTATTGTTATTGAAGATCAGGAAATACACTCTTTTATAGCTGAAAGTTTGTTTTTTTCCCTAAAAAAAATTGCCTTTATCTTTGAAGAAGAGGAGAAAATACGAAAATATTTAACAAAAATAATACCAGGTTCTTATACAGATCTTCTGAGGAAGATGGGAAGTAAAAGCAGCGATTAAAATTCCCCTATAGGGGATATTTAATCGCTGCTTTTTTTAATACATTATTATGCTTTCATCTTTTCTCGAACCAGGATCCACTTTTATCATGTTAGAAAGTCTTTTTATCTCCTCCATGACCTCTATACTCATCTTTTCATCCTTCGACTCTATTCCCAAAATCTCAGCTATATCTTTCATTTTTGTGTCTATTGCCTCCATATCAAAGGCAGGAGTGTGAAAACCACTTGTCCTTTCTACCTGACCTGGAACTACAGCAATATTATTAAATGCCATATTAGCAAGATAATTTGCATAAGTTAGCTGTTCTCTTATTTCTTTAGAATTTTTTCCTTTAATAAACTCCTCTAAATTTTTCTTCAAAATTTTAATAGCTTCATAAGCAAAGGTATCACTGATAAGAGTGGCACCTGTAGATACAAGTGCTTCCACCGAATAAGTAAGAGAGTCTATCCCTACCGATGCCATTGCATCAGCAGGTAGATTTCTAATTAGTTCAGAATCTATCACCACCATAAAAGGGTTTACAGTTTTGTTGAGCTTTACCTTGTGTTTGTGATACTGATATATGCTGTTGTCATCATTTATCCATGAATTTATAACCACCGCTGCAAAAGGTATCTCGGCATTTATATAGCAGTTTATGGAGTTATTCTCTTCATAACATTTCAGACCCATGGCTATCCCCTTGGCACATTTTCCAGTATCTCTGCCTCCAAAGGAAATTATAAAGTCGCAATTACTTCCTGAAAAATTTTTTATTCCGTCCTCTATTATATCCAAATCTGGATTTATGTTTTCTATGGAATACACTGTATAATCCAACAAATTATGCTCAAATATATCAGTTAAATTTTTTAACAATCCATTTTCAAAAAGAGCTTTTGATATAACTATGAAACCTTTTTTAAGTCCTAGTTTTTTAAGCTCTTCACCTGCTTCCTTAAGTGCTCCTGAACCAATAAGACTTATTGGTGACATAAGCTGTTTTCCCATAATCTTACCTCCCCAGTCCCATGACTTCAATATTCTATGTTGAAACCATCGTATTTTTTACCATCAAAGACGTCTTCCTCTATACCCTTTACCCTAGAAGAAGCTGGACCCTCCTCCAAAAGTTTTTTAAATACCTCTATATACTTGGACTCCCCCTGGGCTACTATCTCCACATTTCCGTTCCAGAGATTTTTCACCCATCCTTTTATCTTATATTCATTGGCTATATGATAGGTAAAAAACCTAAAGCCTACTCCTTGTACACGCCCTTTCACTATAAAGTGGTGCGTAAGCATATTACCACACTCCTTTTTTAGCTTTCCATCATCCCCTCTAAAATATCATTTTCAGAAACTAATATTTCATCTCTTTCTAGAGTTTCCATTATCCATTTCAGAATAAAAGTCCCTGCAATTATTACTTCGGCACGTTTAGGGGGAAGTCCTTTTATTTTTTTTCTTTCCTCTATATTTTTTGATAAATATAACTTTATATTTTCTTCTACATTGGCCATTGTAAGATTATACATGTGAACCTTTTCAGGATCATAATCAACCATTTTTTCATAGACAGTTACATTAGTTGTAACTGTCCCGGCAACTCCTACAAGAATAAAATCCCTTTTACTTAAATCCTTTGCCTCTTTTATCTGACTCTTGACCCACTGTTCAGCAAGTTTTATATTTTCTTCACAATGATTGTCATTTACAAAGAATTTCTCTGTTACTCTGACAGCCCCTATATCAAAACTTTTCATAAAGTTTATATCGTTTTTAGAACCGTTTATAAACTCTGTGCTTCCTCCTCCTATATCAATCAAGAGAAGCTCTCCTTCTATATCATCTGAGGCTCCTTTAAAACTTAAGCTTGCCTCTTCATCTCCTGTGATACATTTTATCTCAAGACCTGACTCATTTTTTACCTTCCTTATAAAGTCTTCTCTGTTTGATGAATCTCTGGTGGCAGAGGTTGCACACACCAGTTTTTCTGCTACTCCATAGCTGGCCATTTTTTCAGAATAATTTTTCAGTACATCCACAGTTCTGTTTATTGCGCTGTCTAAAAGATAACCGTTTTTATTAACATCTTCTCCTAGTTTTGTTATTTCAAGATATTTACGAAATTTTCGTTTTATAGAATATTTATTTTCGTTTTTCTCCACTTCAGATATAAACAATCTGCAGGAATTTGTTCCTATATCCACAACTCCCTTTATAACTCTATTATCAATTTCTTGATTTATTTCTCTTATTATATCTTCAGATACATCCTCTACAGATACAGTTCCCTTTCCTGTAGGCAGTACGAACTTTATTTTCCCGCCTGTGTTTTTCTTATCTTTCTTCATAAGGGCAATAAGTCTTTCAATCTCTATTTTTACAGGCTCACAATCAATTTCATACTTATCAAATATAATTTTACCTCTATCTAAAAATTCTTTTTCTACATAACCTAACTTTTGGGACAATAGTATCTCATATATTATCCCCTTTGCAACAGCTTCACCGTGGGAATATCCTTTGTATTCAGTTGCCGTCTCTAAGGCGTGGGCATAAGTATGTCCTAGATTTACGATTGCTCTTATCCCTTTTTCTTTTTCGTCCTCTTCTACTATATTCTTCTTTATCACACAAGATCTTTTTATTACTTCTATAATTTCTTCTGGCTGCAGATCTTTCACAGCCTGTGCATTCTCCACTAGATAATCATAATAATCATCATCTTTCAAAAATGAATGTTTTATAATCTCACCCATTCCTGCCTTAAATTCTTTTTCAGGAAGAGTTTTCAAAAAGTCCACATCGATCAAAACAAGTTTTGGCTGATAAAAAGCCCCTATAAGATTCTTGGCTTTAGGATGGTTTACAGCTACCTTCCCCCCTATACTTGCATCTACCTGTGAGAGCAGGGATGTAGGAATCTGTATAAAGTCAATTCCCCTCATGTAAGTCGCAGCTACATATCCACCTAGATCTGTTATCACTCCACCTCCAAGACTTATTATAAGGGAGCTTCTGTCAAAATCATTTTCCACCATAAAATCATATATTCCAAAGGCACTCTCTATGCTCTTATGTTCTTCTCCGTCACTTATCTCAAAATAACTTATATTTTTCCCGGTGTTTTCCAGAATATCCAAAACTTTTTCAGAATAAAGAGCTCCTACTTTTGTATTTGACACCAAAATTATCTTTTCATATTTAGTTACATAATTTTTAAGTTCACCTATTATTCCTTTATCTAAAAGTATCGGATAGCTCCTATCCCCCAAGTCCATTCTTATCTCTTTCATCATTTACCATCCCTTCCCATAAAAGTTTCCTTAAATTATACACCAATAAACCAGTCATTACAACGGAACAAAAAAAAATTGGGATACCTTCAGTACCTTAGTTTTTTTAGTATCTTATATTATTTTTACCCTACTTTTAAAGCTACTTTTAATGTTTTTCTCTCAATAGTTTCTGAATTTTTTTAGATTACTTATTTTTTTCAAAATTTCACATTGTTTTCGTTCTATTTTTAATCACCATTTCATCCAATTTTTTTTCCTTAAAAAATTTCAAACAAATGTTATAATTGTGTATACTTAAATATAGTTAGTCAAGACTGCTGATTATGAATTCTAAAAATAATTTTCAAAAGGAGGAGAAAATAATGATAACATCACTCAAAAATGAGAATATTACCATCCAGGTAAAATCCCTCGGTGGAGAATTGACAAGTCTAAAGAAAAATGGCTCTGAATATGAATACATCTGGACTGGAGATTCGAAATATTGGTCAGGTCAATCACCGGTGCTTTTCCCTATAATAGGTTCTCTATCTGGAGGAACCACTGAAATCCAAGGCAAGACTTACTCTATGGGAAACCACGGATTCGCCCGTAGGGAAGAATTTCAGTTAATAGAACAAAAAGATAACCGGTTGGTCTACTCTTTAAAATATAATGAAAAAACTCTGGCTATGTATCCCTATAAATTTGAGCTGCAGATTATATATACCCTTGAAAATTCAAGTGTAAAAATCTCTTACAGGGTAATTAACCTAGATGAAAAGACAATATATTTTCAGCTAGGAACTCACCCAGGTTTCAACTGTCCAATGAAAAACGAACTCTATTTTTCAGATTATTTCCTAGAATTTGATCAAGTAGAAACAGCAAAAAGGTATTACTGTGACGCAAACAACCTTCTAATTGAAAATCGTGAAGAATTGTCTATAAAAAATTCCAAAAGAATGAACCTAAATCATGAAATTTTTTACGAAGGAGCTCATTTCCTGAGAGACATAAAATCAAAGGATATTACTTTAAAAACTGAAAAAGATTCAAAATTCATAAAGGTTTCCCGTGAAAATTTCCCTTACCTAGGTATCTGGCAGCCAAAGGATGCTCCCTTTTTGTGTATAGAACCATGGCACGGATTAGCCGAACCTGCTAGTTTCTCTGAAGATTTTAGTAAAAAAGAACTTATTATTTCATTAGAAAAATGTCAGGAGCATTCAGCATCGCTAACATTTACTGTATAAAGATTATCAAAAAATTTTCATACAAAAAAACTCCGGAAAATTCCGGAGTTTTTACTTTTATTCTATACAAGTTTTTTTATAGCTTCTACCTTATTTGTTCTTTCCCAAGGAAGATCTATGTCTGTCCTTCCTATATGACCGAAGGCTGCAAGATCCTGATACTTAAAGTTTCCTGATCTTAGCTCTAAGGCTAGTTCTATTCCTCTAGGACTTAGGTCAAATACCTTTTGCACTATCTCAGCTAATTTTACCTCTTCTATCTTTCCTGTTCCAAAGGTATCTACTTTTATAGATGTAGGCTCTACTACCCCTATAGCATAAGAAAGCTGTATTTCACACTTTTCTGCAAGTTCTGCAGCAACTATATTCTTAGCTACCCATCTTGCTGCATAAGCGGCAGACCTGTCCACCTTTGAAGGGTCCTTTCCTGAGAAAGCTCCTCCACCGTGTCTAAAGTATCCACCGTAAGTATCTACTATTATCTTTCTTCCTGTAAGTCCTGCATCTCCGTGAGGTCCTCCGATTACGAATCTTCCTGTTGGATTGATATGATAATGCTTTACTCTTCCAGGGTTCATCTTATATTTTTCAAGGACAGGTTTTACTACCTTTTCTATTATTGTTTCATGGATCTCTTCCTGACTTACTTCAGGGTTATGCTGTACAGATACTACTACTGTATCAACATGATCTACAGTCCCGTTTTTATTATACGCAAGAGTTACCTGAGACTTTGCGTCTGGTCTTCCCCAGATTATCTCTTTAGATCTTGCCATTCTTGTATATTTTACAATTATCTCCCTTGCAAGAACAAGGGCTAAAGGCATAAGTTCAGGAGTTTCTTTTACAGCTCCTCCGAACATTATTCCCTGGTCTCCTGCTCCTCCGATATCTACACCCATGGCTATATCAGGTGACTGTGAGTGAATTGCATTAAGCACTCCGCAGTCTGAGTCAAATCCCATTCCCTGCTTGTATCCGATCTCTTCTATCTTGTCTCTTACTATCTTTTGTACATCTACATATGTATTGGTAGTTATCTCTCCTCCTACCACTACCTGACCTGTTGTACAAAACACTTCGCAGGCTACCCTAGAATTTGGGTCTTCTGCTATGCAGGCGTCTAGCACTGCATCTGATACCTGGTCGGCTATCTTATCAGGATGGCCCGGTGAAACACATTCTGAAGTAAAAAATATTTTGTTTTCCATTTATATAAATCCTCCTGATTTTTTCATCTTTTCATAATTTGGTTCCACTTATAGCTTAATTAAAATAACCTAAGTTGCTTTTTTATTTTAAATTAAAGTATTAAATTTATCCAAAGTTCCGCAGGGAACCGAGGACTGTAGCTTACAAAGGCGATAAAAGAAATATCTACTTCCTAGACATTTGAAAATTCTTGAACTTTTGGTTACTTTTCTTTCAAGAGAAAAGTAACAGGTTCAAATAAAGTCAGTAATTTATTGGAATTCTTTTCGAGTAACAACTTAAATTAAAATATCTAAAAAAAATTTATTCAGACTCTTCGAGCATTTCCTTTACGAAAGTAGGCAGAGCAAAGGAAGCCTTGTGAATCTCAGAATTGTAATATTTAGTTTTAAGTCCAAATTTTTCCCACTCTTCAGGTTTATGATCTGCTATAGGATCATATTTCTTAGATGCAAATCCAAAAAGCCAGTGTCCTGAAGGATAAGTGGGAATATGAAATTGATATACCTTGGAAATTGGGAAAAGGTCTTTTATTCTCTTGTGAGCCCTTTTCATCTGTCCTGCCTCTTTATCAAAATAAGGACTTTCGTGCTGGTTTATAAGAATCCCATCTTCAGAAAGAGCTCTAAAACAGTTTGTGTAAAATTTCTTTGTAAAAAGACCCTCTCCAGGACCTATTGGATCAGTAGAGTCAACAAGTATAAGGTCATAACTTTTTTCTTTTGCATCTTCTACAAACTTCAGTCCGTCTTGAAAATAAAGGTTTACCCTAGGGTCCTCTAACTTGCAAGATGTCTGTACAAGATATTTCTGACAGAGTCTGACTACTCTTTCATCTATCTCCACCATATCTATTTTTTCTATGTGAGAATATCTAGTTATCTCCCTCACAGTTCCTCCGTCTCCACCACCAATAACAAGAACTTTTTTTATATTTGGATTAGTTGCGAGGGCCACATGTGAGATCATATCATGATACACAAACTCATCCTTTTCATTGGCCATCATAATTCCGTCAAGGGTAAAGAACTTTCCAAACTCATAAGAATCAAAAAAATCCAACTGCTGAAAAGGACTTTTTTCTGTATGAAAATGCTCTTTTATTTTTATAGAAAATCTACACTCTGGTGTCCACTCCTCTGTAAACCAAAGATTAAGCATTAAGTTACCTCCTGATTGTTTTCATTGATATAATTTTTTTATTTATTCAGCATCTGGTTTGAATACTATTTTACCCAGATCTTCTCCATTGGGGTGAAATTTTTTTATTTTTTCAGTCATACCTCTAGGTACCTCGATAGACTCACTTCTGCTAGCCCCAAACATTTTTTCTAAGTAATCAAAGGCTGTCCAAGGATTGATCTTGTCCCCACATGTGAATACATCAACCGATGCGTAACCATACTCTGGCCATGTATGAATTGCCAAGTGTGATTCAGATATTATTACAGCTCCTGAAACTCCGTAAGGGTTGAAATGATGAAATACGGAATTCACTATCGTTGCATTTGCAATTCTAGCCGCTTCATTCATGTGTTTTTCAATAAGTTCAGGGCTCTTCAATACTTCTTCGTCACAGTTGTAATACTCTATCAGAATGTGTCTCCCTAAAGTTTCTAATTTCATAATTTCCCTCCTAGTCTATTCTTAAGACATAAATTAATTTTTATATTAACGCCCTGATTCAGGGGCTATTTATAGCTTTAAAAAAAACAGAATTTCTTCAGTTTTTTTGTTTAGTCACAATAAATTAACTATTATAGTTAATATTAGTAAACTTATTTACAAAAAAAATGCACATTCTTATAATTTTTAGAACTCTTTTTAAGCTAACAAACTTCCTCTTAAAAAGCCCATTTTTATTAGAATATACGACATTATTATTTTTGGATTTGACAACGTAAAGTTTACTATAAATAAAATTTTATGTCAATTATTTTTTTATCAATTATCTGAAAACTTGATTTTTCCAAATGGAGATTATATAATGTACCGGTGAAACACTTTAGACAATAAAATTAAAGGGGTTTAAACTATATGATAATTGGTGAAAAAATAAAAAGGCTGCGACAGGGGAAGCTCCTTACACAGGAGGAACTAGCAGACAGATGCGAACTTTCTAAAGGTTTTATCTCACAACTAGAAAGAGACCTTACATCTCCGTCTATAGCTACACTTGTGGATATATTAGAAAGTCTCGGGACAAACTTGAAGGAATTTTTTAACGAAGAGGAAGATGAGAAAATCGTATTTTCAAATGATGATTTTTTTGAATTTGAAGATAACGATCTTAAATACAGAATTGACTGGATAGTACCAAATGCCCAAAAGAATGCCATGGAGCCTATTCTTATAACCTTGGCTCAGGAAGGCTCTTACAAACTAGAATCTGCCCACGAGGGAGAGGAATTCGGTTATGTTTTAAAAGGAAATATCTATGTTCATTTGGGAGATAAGAAACACAAGGCGAAAAAAGGAGAAAGTTTTTATTATAAGGCAAAAAAAGACCATTATATATCCAATGCAGGAAAGGTTGAAGCCAAGGTAATATGGGTAAGCACACCTCCTTCATTCTAAAATAAAAACCAGCCCTAGGGCTGGTTTTTATTTTAATTCTTTATTTGGAATCTTATATTGTCCTGACTGACCTTTTTCAGCTTTGTGAACAAGGTATCTCATCATTGCTTTAAATTCTTTACTTGTACTTGTAGCTCCTGCTATTGAATCAATTTCCTCTATATCTTTTGATTTCATAAAATCTCTCTCAAGCTTTGAAACGGCGTCTTTAATTCCTATTCCCTGCTTCTTTGCCATACTCTGATTATACTTTTTATCCTTTGTGGCAATTTCACCTTTTTTGTTTTTTCTGTCGTGTTTAACTTCTATTATTTCAGAATTTTTAACGACCATATAGGTAAAAGGTTTCCATCCCCATTCTGCCTTTTCAGCTTCAACATAATACTTTCCATCTTGTAGTTTTCCAAAAGCCAGTGAAGAAATAACAAAGATACCTATTAATATTTTTTTCATCATAAACCTCCTAAAAATTTACTCTCTCTAGACTGCCCATTTCTTTCAGCCATCTTTTGGGTATAGTGGCTTCTGAGTAGGCCCCTATAATCATCCCTGCTATTAGGCCCCTAGCTGCAGAGTCCCCTCCTGACATAACGTTTTTTATCATTGCCTCTTCATAATTATCAGAATACTTGAGTATCAGCAGTATTGTTGCAGGAAAGGCTCCCTCTATACTGCACGACTGACCCAATTTTTTTACCGCCTCTACAGTTTCTGTTTCTATCAGTGACTTTGCTATTGCTAATTTTTCTGATATCCACTTATTTTCCATCTGTGCAGATACCTCTTCCATTGCCTTATCGGGTTTTATCCCCTCTAAAACTCTATATGCTGTTCTTGCAAAAAATTCAGAAGCTGCGATCACCTGCTCATTGTCATGGGTTATCTTTGTCTGAACTTTAGAGTATTCTACCCCTTTATCCTGAGAAAAGCAATATATTATAGGTGCTATCCTAGAAGCGCCGGCCAGATCATTGGAATCAGAACCCCATTCCTCGCCGGTTTCTATCATTTCCAGGGTTTTTTTTGTGGCGTGATCCATATAACCGTCATATTTTTTCATATGAAATTCCCAGAAATCTCTGAAACTATTTTTATCAAACTCATTTTTTTCTGCCAAGTATTCCAAAAGAAGAAGGGTCTGATCTCCATAGTGGGTATGTTCCCCTTTTTTTCTGTTTTTATGAAAGCTGTCAGGAAGAGGATCATTGAGATCATTATACTCCCCAAACTCATTTTTTATCTTCTCTGTGTCATATATCCAGTGTCCTCCCAGGGAAAAAGCATCTGCCAAAACCGACCCTAAAAGTAATCCTTTTTTACTCATGAAAAACCCCTCCTTTTCATAAATTTTACTGTCTGAGGTTCTTCTTTCCTTTTTTATAGCACACAACCATTTGACGTCTATAATTCAAAAATAGTTTTTAAAACTTTTCGATATACGAATCTATATCCACTATCTCATCCTCACAGTTATCCTCTATATAAGCTACCATTTTACCCTCTATACTCTGTGCGAGACTGTAACTTCCAGTCACAAAGGAAAAACCTAAAACAGTAAAATTTTTATTGTCCTGAAGTTCCACCTCTGTAAGCTGGGTCTTAAATTTTGATGTAAATTTATCCTTTATACTTCTAAGTCTCATCCTCTTGTCTTTCAGGGAAAAACTGATGACAAATCTTATTTTAATCTTCACTGCAGCCACATACATAGGTTACTTCCCCCTTTTTTATTAAAAATTTTCTTTACTTATGAATGGTTTATAAGTAATAATTTACTATGATACACTATTTAAGAGGAGGAATGCAATGGAAAGAACAGGAATAATAACCATGAAGGGAAATCCACTTACACTATTAGGAAACGAGATCAAGGCGGGAGATAAAGCCCCTGATTTTACAGCTCTAAAAAATGACATGAGTCCTTTTTCTCTAAGTGATCTCAAGGGAAAGGTAGTCATCATCTCAGCTATGCCTTCTGTAGACACACCTGTGTGTGAACTTCAGACAACTATTTTCAACCAAAAGGCAGGAGAAAATCCTGAAATATCTGTAGTGACAATATCTGTAGACCTTCCCTTTGCACTAAATAGATTCTGTGCAAATGAGGGAATCGAGTCTGCTGTCACTCTTTCAGATCACAGAGATCTTGATTTTGGATCAAAATACGGATTCAATATAAAGGAACTGAGACTTCTTGCAAGGGGTGTTGTGGTAATAGACAAGGAAGGTACCATAAAACATTTAGAGGTTGTCTCTGAGGTAACAGATCAGCCAGATTATGATAAGGCCCTTGAGGTTGCCCAGTCTCTTATCTAAAACAAGGAGGGGATCCATATGGAATTTTTATCGTCATTTCTCGGCCTTATTGCAGTGGGAGCTCTTATGTTTTTCACTGTGAAAATAGCTGAAAAATACAAGAAAGAACCCGATACAAAGGGCGGTAAAAATAACAGAAAGTCAAACAGAAACTCAAGAAGACATAAAAGATAAAACCGGGAAATAAACTCCCGGTTTTATCTTTTATTATATAGAATTATAATTTATTTTTCGTAATCTACAACTGCTGTGCTGATCTCATTTTCAACTAAGAATTTTTTTATCTCTACATGAGGCGGAAAATTTTGATAAAAATCAAGATCTTCCCTTGTCTCAAATTCTGTATATAAAGACAAGTCATAGGCCCTTGGAGACCCGTTGAAATCAATCCCTACTTCTAGCTTTTTCAACTGACTTAACTCTAAAGCTTCTAAATCCTTTTTTAATTTTTCCATATTTTCCTTTTTCTTTTCCTCTTTAAATTTAAAAAATACTACGTGAACTACCAATCTAACTCCCCCTTTATTGTTATATTTATGTTATGTATAAAAATTATTTAAATTCAGAAACTTCTTTGTACCTAAAACATGAAACAATATGGTCATTTACAAGTCCAGTAGCCTGCATGTGAGAATACAATATTACAGGGCCTAAGAATTTAAAACCACGTTTTTTCATGTCCTTTGCCAGGGCCTCTGACTCAGTTGTCTTTGCCGGAAGCTCCTCTATACCTTTATAAGAGGAAATTATCTGCTTTCCCCCTACAAATGCCCAAATATAATTGCTGAAACTTCCAAATTCCCTTTGAATATCCATAAAAATTTTTGCATTGTTTACTGACGCCTCTATCTTTTTTCTGTTTCTTATTATCCCTTTATTCTGCATAAGTTCTTCTATCTTGTTTTGATCAAATGCTGCAACAATTTCCGGATCAAAATCTTTATAGGCTTTTCTGTAACTCTCTCTTTTTTTGAGGACAGTAAGCCAAGAAAGCCCGGCCTGGGCAGATTCTAAAACTAAAAACTCAAAATGAACCCTGTCATCATATACAGGGACTCCCCACTCTTCATCATGATATTTTATGTATAGGGGATTGTCCCCACACCAGCCACATCTCATATTGATCCTCCTCAGTAAAATATGCCTAAAATCTTAGATATATTATTTTTTTCTATAAGAGGTTCGACCGTCAGCCTGATGATTAGAAGTCAAAGTAAGTTCGCATATCTGTACATTCAACGGTAGATTTGTTGCATAAATTATTGTATCTGCAACATCTTCAGCCGCAAGGGGTTCTATCCCTTCATATACTTTGTCGGCTCTTTTTTTATCACCGTCAAATCTCGTAATGCTAAAGTTGGTTTCTACCATCCCTGGATTTATAGTCGTAACCCTCACAGGAGTATCTACAAGATCTATCCTCATACCGTCGCTCAGCATCTTTACAGCCGCTTTAGAGGCACAGTAAACCCCTCCTCCTGAATAGGCAGCCTGGGCAGCAGTCGAGGCTATATTTACAATATGTCCCTCAGGACTATGTTCTAACATATAAGGAACTACTATCCTTGTTATATATAAAAGTCCCTTAACATTGGTGTCCATTATTGTATCAAAACTATCAAAACTGCTTTCATGGATTTTATTTAACCCAAGAGCCAAACCGGCATTATTGATCAAAATATCTATTTTTTTAAATTCCTCTGGAAGGTTATTTACTTCATCTTTGATCTTTTCCAAATCCCTCACATCAAATTTTAGTACATACACCTTTATGTCATACCACTCATGAAGTTTTGCTTTTATCTCTTTCAGGATCTCTATATTTCTACCTGCAAGAATAAGGTTGGCTCCCATTTTTGCATAAGCCATAGCCGTTGCCCTTCCAATTCCGCTAGTGGCTCCTGTGATAAAGACCATTTTTTTTGATATTCTATTCATTTTTATCCCCCTTTATACAAGTTCAAAATAATTATACCCCTTTACTTTGACAGCGTAAATAAAATTTTAAATTAATATTTTATTTATCAGAAAATAAATACTATATTTTTTTAATATAGTTAATAAAAAATGAAGGGATTTTTACCCTTCACTGCAAGGTTTTCTATAAATTATAAGAGCATGATATTTTCCGTCTCCCACAGAAAACTGTATATCCACTATTTCCTTTTCATTGTCACTCAGGAGAATTTCAAGTTTGTTTTCCATATCTTCTTTTTTCTCTTCTGTTATTATTTTTATCCTTCTCATGAGTATCTCCCCCTGTGCCTATACTTAAAGAACTTCACTTATAATAAGAACTGTTGATAATAAAAAGAAAGCCGTAAATACTCTTTTCATATTTCCTCACCTCTTTATTTTACAACTACTTATTATAGAGTTTTTTTCCTTTATTTCTTTAAAAAGAACTTTTAATATTTAAAGAAACTGATTATTAATTCTTTAGCTATTTATATAAGCCGCTTTTATTTTGTCAACAGTGTCGTATATATTGGTATCACTGTTTATTTCAACCTTAAAGTCAGAAGATATCTTATACAGCAACATTCTCTTTTCATATAATTCTTGGATCGTCTCAAACATATTTTCAACATTTAGAAGAGGCCGGTTTTTCCTTCGCTTCACACGGTTATATATACATTCTATATCACAGTCCAAAAATACCACAAAAGAGGTTTTTCTCAGGTTTTTTATATTGTCATTATCTATGATAACTCCGCCTCCAGTAGAGATAATGACATTGTTGTCTTTTGATTCTTCTATAACTATATTTTTTTCAAGCCTTCTAAAATATCCTTCACCCTTCTCACTGAATATTTCTGAAATATTTTTACTCTCTTTTGCTGCTATCAATTTGTCTATATCTACAAATTTCATCTCAAGGGCCTTTGCCAGCTGTCTTCCCACAGTGGTCTTACCACTTCCCATGAAACCAATGAGAGCTATGTTGTCCTTCATCAGATCACCTCTTTTAATGATTATATCATTTTTTTTATTTACTGTTAAGTTGACTTTTTACTGCGTGAAAAATATAATTAAGTATGTTCTTAAATTTTGTTGAGGTGAATAATATGGTTTTGAAAGTATGTGTGGGAAGTGCCTGTCACATAAAAGGCTCTGAACAAGTGATCCAAATTTTACAAAAATGTATAAAAGAATCTGACATGGAGGATCGGATAACTCTGAAAGCCTCGTTTTGTCTTGGCAATTGTACTGAAGCTGTATCTGTTACAGTTGATGACGGGGAAGAAGTATTTTCACTCTCTCCGCAAAATACCGCTGAATTTTTTAAAAATATTATGAAAAAGGTGATTTGATGCAGGTAATGAATTTTTCAGAAGCTAACTGTAAACATTGTTATAAATGTGTAAGAAAATGCGAAGTAAAGGCTATAAAAATAGAAAATGATCAGGCACATATTATGGAGGATAAGTGTATCGCCTGTGGTCAGTGTTTTGCCATCTGCCCACAAAATGCAAGGAATATAATGTCTGACCTTGATTTTGTAAAAAATGCCATATCTTCTGGAAGAAATGTAAATATCTCAATAGCTCCTTCTTTCAGGGGGTTTTTTGAAGAATCCCAGCGTTTTGTCTCCGCCATAAAAAAACTGGGCTTTAACCAGGTAGAAGAGACTGCTGTGGGAGCAGATATGGTTTCACAGGCCTATGAAAAATATCTTTCCTCACAGGAAAACGGGGCATTTATAACTACATGCTGTCCATCGGTGGTATTTCTTATTCAAAAATATTACCCATCCCTTGTAAACAACCTTATACCATTTGTGTCTCCCATGATAGCTCATGGAAAACTATTAAAAAAAGAGCGTCCAAATGACTTGACTGTATTTTTAGGTCCCTGTGTTTCAAAGAAATGTGAGGCTATTTCAAAAGAAAACAATGGAATTATAGATGCTGTCTTAACTTTCGACGAGATAGCCAATTGGCTTTCTGAGGAAAATATAGATTATTTTCAGCTCACTCCTTCGGATCCTCACAAGTACGGTTCTGCCAAGGGTAAGCAATATCCAATTGTAGGAGGTATCCTAGAAGGAATAAAAGATGAAATTTCTAAAAAAGGTCTTATCTCTATGAGAATAGACGGAGTGGATGAGTGCAAAGAGGTATTTAAGGAGATAATAAACGGGCATGTAGAAAATACCTGTATAGAGGTAAGTGCCTGTAAAAAGAGTTGTATAGGGGGACCGGGAGGACACCACATCTCATCATCTATCTTCTCAAGACTTCAAAACGTAAAAGAGTATCTTATGTCAGCCAAAACCGAAGAAGCTCCTCCAGAGGGCAGCGTATCAGAAAAAGAGCTGAGAAAGATTATTTCTAAAAACCCATTAGAGCAGATGGTGATAGATGAACATAAGATAAAAGAAATTCTTGCTAAAATGGGTAAATTCAGCAAAGTCGATGAGCTAAACTGTGCTAGCTGCGGTTACAATACCTGCAGAGAAAATGCAATTGCTATTATTAAAGGAATGTCTAGTATCGATATGTGCATGCCTTTCATAAAAAGCAGAGCTGAAAGAATTTCCAATGAGATCTTTGAAAATTCTCCAAATGCTCTTCTTATTGTAAATGAAAACCTTGAGATCATAGAATCCAACATATCGTTTTCCAGATTTTTTGGAGTGACTCCCTCAGAAAGTAAGGGGCAGAAAATAGATAATTTCATTCCAGGGGATGATCTATCTTCGGTATTTGAAAACAAGGAAAATTTGCTTTGGAAAAAAATCCATATTTCAAAATTTAATCTTTATATGAAAGAGAGTGTTATTCATCTAGACAACCAAAATGCTCTGCTGATTATTCTTTCTGATATAAGTGACGAGGAAAAAAGAAGAGGAGAACTTTTTGAGCTCAAAGAAAATACACTAAATGTAACCCAGGGGGTTATAGAAAAACAGATGAGAGTAGCCCAGGAGATAGCCAGCCTCCTAGGAGAGACAACTGCCGAAACCAAAGTCGCTCTGACAAAATTAAAACATGTCCTTGAGAAAGAAGGTGCTGAGCTTTGACAGAGTACTTTATAGATGCCTCCTATAAAAATATCAATAAATTCGGGGAAGAGCTCTGCGGTGACAATGTAGAAACTGTAAAGACAGATGACGGAGTCATACTCGTCCTTGCAGATGGACTAGGAAGTGGTGTCAAGGCAAATATACTAGCTACCCTTACCTCAAAAATAGCTGTGACTATGCTGAAAGAAGGAGCCAGTATAGAGGAGACCATAGACACCATTACAAACACTCTTCCTGAATGTAGTGTTAGAAAGCTGGCTTATTCGACATTTACAATTATAAAAATAAAAAATAACGGTGAGACCTATATGGTGGAATATGACAACCCACCGTGTTTCTTCTTTAGAAAGGGATGTGACTATCCATTAAATAAGGTTGAGCGGGTAGTCAACGGAAAGAAGATACACGAATCCCATTTTAAAATGACCACTGAGGATCTGCTTGTGGTAACAAGTGACGGTGCCGTTCATGCAGGGGTGGGAGAACTGCTGAATCTCGGATGGCAGTGGGAAGATATAAACGACTTTCTGAGAAGTCTCTCGGGAAAAAATTATTTCTCCGGAGAAGTTTCAGAAAATCTTCTGGCTGTGTGCAATAAACTCTACAACAACAAACCAGGTGATGATACCACAGTCTTATCGGTAAAGCTGCAGTACAGAAAATATCTTGATCTCTTCACAGGTCCACCTGCAAACCCTGAAGATGATGATATCTTGCTAGAAAAAATTAGAAATGCAAAGGGCCTAAAAATACTTTCTGGAGGAACTACTTCCAACATTGTTTCAAAAGCCTTTGGTGAAGAGGTATTTATCAATCTGAAAGATTATCAAAAATACGATGTCCCCCCTGTGGGATTCATGAGGGGAGTTGACCTAGTTACAGAGGGTCTTATAACCCTTAATAAAACAGTAGATTTGGTAAAAAAATTTCATGACGCCACCTATTCTGGAGAAAATTATCCTCTAAATGAAGAGGATGGGGCTACTCTTATTTCAAGAATGCTCTTGAAAGAATCCACACATATAAACATTTGGGCAGGAACAGCTGTAAATCCAGCACATCAAAACCCAGATCTCCCTACTGAATTTAACATTAAATTAAAAGTTGTAAGAGATTTAAAGTTCTGGCTTGAAAAACTTGGAAAAACTGTAAATTTGATATATCTTTAAAATTATTTTTTTAAAAAATCTATGTCGGTATCAAGATTAAAATTTATTTTTTTCTCTTGATACCGGATTTTTTTTATTTTCTGAGAAAGAATATAATCCAATAATTAAAATAAAATTATAATTATGTAGGAATAGAAAACAAACTTTCTAATATTACTAGTAATTTGATTTTATGATTTTTAGATTTATATCACTAATCTTTAAATAAAAAAAATAACGGAGGTATCCTATGAACCGAGTGGGGAGGGAGGAACTAAAAGAAAAAATCGCATTACTGGTATCTAAATACGGTAATGATCGAGCATCTATTTTGCCTGTTCTTGAAGATATAAGCAGGGAATATGGTGAGATCGACCTCTATGCAATGCAGACTTTGGCGTTTTTAGTCGATATACATCCTAGTGAGGTGTTCGGCGTAGCAACTTTTTATAACTTTTTAAAATCCGGTAAAAAACACGGAAAATATGTCATAAGGCTTTGCAGAACTATATCTTGTCACATGAAAGAAAAAGACAGAATCGCAAAACAGCTGAATAACGAACTTGAAATAGAATTTGGAGAGATCACCTCTGACGGCTTATTTTCCCTTGAGTACTGTAATTGTCTTGGAATGTGTGATCAGGGGCCGGCGATGTTAATCAACGATATCCTCATATCCAAGGTAAAACCATCTGACATCCCTCTTATTATTCAATCTTGCAGAAGAGGTGTTCTAGGGAAAGAATATAAAACTCCCTTGGTATCCAAAGTAGTGAAAAAAGGTCCCCTTCTAGAGGAAAATTTTATCCCGGGAAGTGTCCTTAGAGAAACAATAAAAAGGGATAAAGACAGTATTTTAGAGGACATAGAAAAATCAAACCTCAGAGGAAGAGGCGGAGCAGGATTTCCAACTGGATTTAAATGGAGACTAGCCAAAGAGGAGAAAAAAGATAAAAAATTTATTGTTTGTAATGCAGACGAGGGAGAACCTGGGACTTTTAAGGACAGGTACATTTTGCACAAGAATTTTCAGAGAGTTTTGGAAGGTATGAGCATTGCCGCCTATGTAATAGGGGCTTCAAAGGGATTCATCTATCTGAGGGGAGAATATACATATATTAGAGAAACTCTGGAAAAAGAGATCGAAAAAAGGCGGAGAGCCGGACTTTTGGGAAATGAAACAGAAAAGGGCTTAAACTTTGATATCGAGATAAGAATGGGAGCCGGGGCTTATATCTGCGGTGAAGAGACAGCCCTTATAGAATCTCTAGAAGGAAAAAGAGGGGAACCTAGAAATAAGCCTCCATATCCTGTGGACACTGGTTTCATGAACTATCCCACCCTTGTAAACAATGTAGAGACATTTTTAAATGTAAATCTGATATGTGAAAAAGGAGTTGAATCCTTTGGCCAGTATGGAACCGATAGTTCAAAGGGAACAAAATTTTTTAGTATCTCTGGTGACTGTAAAAATGAGGGAATATATGAACTTCCCTTTGGAGTCACAATAGACAAGGTAGTCGCTCTGGCAGAGGGGAAAGATATTAAAGCTGTACAGATCGGAGGAGCTGCAGGTGAATGTGTCCAAAAAAATGATTTCTCAAAGCGTATCGCTTTTGAGGCGGCATCTACAGGAGGATCCATTATTCTTTTTAACGAGAACAGGGATATGCTAGACATTGCCGAAAACTTCATGGAATTTTTTGTAGAGGAATCCTGTGGTCAATGTACTCCGTGCAGAGAAGGTACCTATAGAATACTAGAGGGGATAAGGCTTTTGAAAAAGGGTAAATGCTCTGTTACTTATCTAAATAAACTTCTCGAACTGTGTGAAACCGTAGAATTAGCATCTAAATGCGGATTGGGTCAGCTCAGCACAGTGGCCTTTAGGTCTATTGTGGAAAACTTCAAAGAGGAGATCCTTGGAAGGCTCCCAGAGGAGGTATAATACTATGATAAACAAGTGTGATACAGGCAGCTGTAGAGTTCCTAAAACTGAGATGCTAAGAGATGCCTGCGAGGGACAGGAGGAAAAGTGTAAGTTAGAACTCATCGACATAGAAATAGACAACAAAAAGATGCAGGTAACTAAGGGTACCACCATACTAAAGGCTGCTAAGGGTATAGGGGTAAAAATACCAACTCTCTGCAATCATGATGACCTATGCCTTGCTGGAGTCTGTCGAATATGCTTAGTGGAAGTGGAGGGATTTAAAACTCTTCAGGCCTCATGCTCATATTCGATCTCCCAGCCTATAAAAATAAAAACAAATACAGCTAAGATAAGAAGAGCCAGAAGAAACGTATTAGAGTTGATTTTGGCAGATCACGTGGGAGAATGTTATTCGTGTATGAGAAACGGAAACTGTGAACTGCAGGACCTGGCAATGGAATATGGTATAACCTCCTATCCCTACGGACATGACAATATCAGGAAAAAAGGAGTGGATTTTTCAAGTCACGCAATAATGAGAGATTTAGACAAATGTATTCTTTGCAGAAGGTGTGTCAGAAGCTGTATCGACCTGCAGGAAGTTGGAGTCTTTAGTATAAAAGGAAGAGGAAAAGATTCTACCATTACAACCTTCGGTAATAAACCCATGGATGAAATAGTTTGTATAAACTGTGGTCAGTGTATAAACAGATGTCCCACTGCTGCTCTCTATGAAAAAGATGAGAGTGAACTTGTATGGAACGCCCTAGAAACAGAAGGAAAACATGTGGTTATACAGACAGCTCCTGCACCTAGGGCTGGTATAGGAGAAGAATTCGGACTAGAACCCGGTACTCCTATGACACTTAAAATGAACACCGCACTTAGACGTTGCGGGTTCCACAAGGTTTTTGATACTTGTTTCACAGCTGATCTTACAATTATAGAGGAAGGAACAGAGCTTGTGAAAAGACTTTATGACAATATAGAGGGGGATGGTCATACAAAACTTCCTGTTTTCACTTCATGCTCTCCTGGATGGGTAAAATACTTAGAACATTTTTTCCCTGAATTTATAGAAAATCTCTCTACAGCAAAGAGTCCACAGCAGATGTTTGGAACTATTATAAAAACTTATTATGCTGAAAAAAACAATATAAACCCTGAAGATATAGTTACTGTGGCTCTCATGCCTTGTACTGCAAAGAAATATGAAGCTGGAAGGCCGGAAATGTGCCAGTCAGGATATAGAGATGTCGATTATGGAATTACAACTAGAGAAATGGCAAAAATGTTTAAAGAAACGGGAATAGACCTGCCAAATATCGAAGATTCAGATTTTGACGATCCTTTTACAGGAGGCAGCGGTTCTGGAGTTATTTTTGGTGCTACAGGGGGAGTAATGGAATCTGCCATAAGAACACTATACGAACTGGTTACAGGAGAAAAGGTGGATTCTCTTTTTGAATATGGAGATATAAAACCTGTCAGAGGTTTTGAAGATATTAAATCTCTAGAACTAAAAATAGATAAGGTAACCGAAGTTCCAGAGTTGTTGAAAGGTCAGCTTAATTCCTTTGAATTTCTAAAAAATCAAACTTTGAAAGTCGCCATATGTCACGGAACCTCAAATGCCAAAAGAGTCCTTGAGGACATAAAAAACGGTGGAGAGTTCAGTACCTATCATTTTATTGAATTTATGGCGTGTCCAGGTGGCTGTCTAGGAGGTGGAGGTCAGCCTATTCCAACCAATGAAGAAATAAGAATAAAAAGAGCTAATGCAATATACAGCGAGGATAAAAAAGCCTCTGTTAGAAAATCCTATGAAAATCCAGGAGTTTTGGAACTTTATAAGAATTTCTTTAAAGAGGGTCCAGGAAAGGAAAAAGCCCATAAATTACTTCATACACATTATAAAAAACGCGGAAAAGAGATCCTATAAAATACAAAGGAGAAACCTAAAAGTTTCTCCTTAATTGTTTTTTTTAAGTAAAAATAATTTCACAGGATAAAATAAGCTAAGTTCTTTATAAAACCTCCTGAAAGTGATATAATTAAAAAAAACTTTAGGGGGATTTTCATGCATAAAAAAATTATGATACAGGGAACAGGTTCTTCTGTAGGAAAAAGCCTTGTGACAGCAGGGCTCTGCAGAATTTTTTATAAAGACGGATATAAAGTCAGCCCTTTTAAATCTCAGAACATGGCTCTGAACTCTTTTGTCGATGAAGACGGACTTGAACTTGGTAGAGCCCAGGTTGTACAGGCTGAGATGGGCGGAGAAAGACCTAGGGCCTATATGAACCCCATACTTCTAAAACCTAACGCAGATGATCATTCGCAGGTTATATTTATGGGAAAGCCCTGTGGAAATGTAACTGCAGTAGAATATTTTTCTCAGACAGAAAAACTGAGAAAAGTAGCTTTAGAGGGATATGAAAAAATAAGAGAAAATTATGATATATGCGTACTCGAAGGTGGAGGAAGCCCTGCAGAAATAAACCTCAGAGAAGTAGACGTTGTAAATATGGGAATGGCAGAATTAGTAGATGCCCCTGTAGTCCTTGTTTCTGACATAGAAAGAGGCGGTGTCTTTGCCCAGATTTACGGTACAATAATGCTTTTAGAAAAAAATGACAGAGACCGTATAAAAGGCATTATTATAAATAAATTCAGAGGAAATAAAGATATATTAGATCCTGGAATTGAGATGATAGAGAAAAAACTAAAAGAGGATGGGGTAGACATACCTATACTAGGTGTTCTTCCATTTCTTGATGTAAAAATTGAGGAAGAGGATGTCCTAGCAAAAAAACTTACTGCAGAAAAAACTAAAAATGATATAACCATCTCGGTAATTAGAACTCCTAAGATTTCAAATTATACCGATTTTGATGTTTTTGAATTTTACGATGATGTGGCTCTAAATTATGTTGACTCTCCTGAAGATATAGGGGACGAGGACATGATTATTATTCCTGGAAGCAAAAATACTATAGGGGACTTGATTTTTATAAAGGAAACTGGAATTTATAAAAAAATTATAGAGGAGTCCCAAAAAGGAAAACTAATTTTTGGAATCTGCGGTGGTTTCCAGATACTAGGAAATAAAATAATGGATCCTCTCTGCATAGAGACTCCCCTTGGAGAAGAAGAAGGTCTAGGGCTTTTAAATGTAATAACCACAATGGGAGAAGAAAAGGCAACCTATCAGGTAGAAAAAAAATTAATTAACTGCAAAGGTATCCTTACCGGCCTTGAAGGATCAACTGTAAAAGGATATGAAATTCACCAGGGTCAGACAGAGGGAAAAGAAGAGATGTTTTTAGACGGAGAGCTTTATGTGGGAGTCTATAGAGAAAATGTCATGGCAACTTACCTTCACGGAATATTTGACAACGGATTATTTACAAGACATATTTTAAACTATTTGAGAAGAAAAAAAGGACTTAAAGAAAATGAAAATATAATTGATTATGAAAAAGTTAAGAACAAAGAATTTGACAGATGGGAAGAACATCTAAGAAAAAATTTGGATATAGATAAAATATATGAGATATTAAAATAGGGGCCGTAGGCCCCTATTTTAATTCCAAACTAAACTATATTTAATTTTATAAAAGAAGGCTTATTAAGTGGGGAACAGGCTAGTGTTCCCCGAGGAAGATATAAAAATGTCAATTTGACTTGATGGCAAAAGTATAATTAAAATAAAAAATCTCCTATCAAGATACGCCTGACAGGAGAAGTATAAAAAACAATACAATAAAATTATAATGTCTCTCACACTTCCCGTCCTCGCAGGCTAGCATAAATCTTTTCATGGCAGGTCTCCTGGCTTAACTTCAACCTAATCACAACCCTTCCCGGAAAATCCAGTGGTAACGTCGCTTTCGTCAGCTTCACAGTGGCGGGACCGCAGAGGATTAATACCTCACTTCCCTTTTAATCAATAAATCGAACCATAAAAGTATTATTCTTTTCAGTTGAGATATTATCTCAATTTTAGGGAAAAGTCAATATATAAAAATATAATTTTTTTAATTTTAAAAAATTAAAAATTTAAACTCCTTAAAACTCCTTTCAATTGGTGGATAGTAGTGATATAATTTTTTTAGTTGAAAACAACTTACCCCTATACGCATATAGTGGTTAAGTGCTAAAATATACATATTTATACTACAGCTTTTTTACTTAATTTTATTAATGAGGTGATATTTTTGGAAATTGGAAAATTAAAAGCTTCTGACCTTGAGAAGCTCATATTTAAAAATATAAAACACAAAAGGTCAGAAATACTAACAGATCCCAAAATAGGGGGAGATTGTGCTGTCCTTGACTTCGGAGACAAGGTGGCTTATATCTCTAGCGACCCTATTACAGGTGCCACTGAAGAGCTTGGAAAACTTGCTGTAAACATAAATTGCAACGATATAGCCACTGCAGGAATAGAACCGGTAGGACTTATGCTTACTATTTTGGCTCCTGAGGGAACCAAGGCCGAGGAAATAGAAAGAGTTGTGTCTGATGCCCATGCAGAATGCGAGAAGCTCAATGTATCTATCATGGGTGGCCATACTGAGATAACAAAAGTAGTAAACAGGATGGTTGTGTCTGTAACTGCCATCGGAATAGGAAAAAAAGAGGATTATACAAAGAGGGGGAAAGTTGAACCTGGAGACTGTCTGATTCTCACCAAAGGGGCAGGTATAGAGGGTACCGGGATAATAGCCTACGAAAAAAGTGAAGAGATCAGAAAAAATCTGGGAGAACAAACTTTAAAAGAAGCAAAAAATATGTTAGACAAGATAAGTGTTGTGAGAGAGGGAATTATTGCATCGCCTTATGTAAAAGGGATGCATGACGTAACAGAGGGAGGAATCTTAGGTGCAATATGGGAAGTAAGTGAATTCTATGGTTTGGGATCAGAGATATACCGGGAAAAAATAGAAATTGCAGATTGTACAAGAGCTATCTGCGATCACTTTAATATAAATCCACTAAAACTAATATCCAGTGGGTCGATGCTTTTGACCGCCGATCCTCTCAAAGGATCAAAGATAGTCGAAATATTAAAAAGCGAGGGAATAGAATCTCAAATTATAGGAAAATTCATAAAGGATAATTCCAAATCAATAATTTCTGGAAACTTTGTCGAAGAGATCTCAGAACCTGAGAGTGATGAATTATATAGGGTGGTATAGAGGCAAAAGGGGGGCAATAAAATGAAAACACCATTTTTAATGACAGCTGGACCTACTAGGGTAAGAGAAAATGTTAGACTGGCAAGGGCAAAAGAGTGCTCAAATCCTGATTTAGATTTGAATTTCTATGATTTTTATAGGAATTTGTGCATTAAAATCGGTAAAATCATTGAGACTAAACAGGATGTAAGAATTCTATCGGGGGAAGGAATTTTAGGTCTTGAAGCTGCATGTGCATCTTTCACAGAGCAGGGAGACAGAGTCCTTGTAGTAGACAATGGGATTTTCGGGGAAGGCTTTGGGGATTTTGTAAAAATGTACGGTGGTAAACCTGTTTACTTTAAGGGAGACAGAGAGCACGGAATAAATATCTCTGATCTTGAAAATTTTCTAATAAAGGACAATGAATTTAAATATGCAACGATAGTTCACTGTGACACCCCATCTGGAGTTTTGAATCCACTTAGAGAAATCTGTAAAATTCTAAAAAAATATGGAATAGCAACAGTGGTCGATGCTGTATCTTCCATAGGAGGAGAAGAAGTAAAGGTCGACGAATGGGAGATCGACGTCTGCCTAGGTGCTAGTCAGAAGGTTCTCTCTGCACCTCCGGGACTGACCTTTCTAAGTATCAGTGACACTGCATGGAAGATTATGGAAAACAGAGAAAGTCCTATTGCTGGTTTTTACTGTAACTTACTAATATGGAAGGACTATTATGAAAAGAAATGGTTCCCCTATACTATGCCAATAAGCGATATAGAGGGTTTGAATACCGCCGTCGACAACTATTTTTCAGAAAACACCATAAAGAGACATCAGATAATCGCTTCGTCCTTTAGAAAATCTATCGTCGAAGCCGGTTTAGAGCTATACACAAAGGATTCATATTCAAATACAGTAAGTGTTATAAAAATTCCTGATGGAATTGATGAAAAAAAGCTGAGAAAAAACCTTCTAGAAAAACACAACCTCATGATATCAGGTGCCTTCGGATATCTCGAGGGCAAAGTAATAAGAATAGGTCATATGGGAGAAGGTGCTAGAGAATACAGCGGATTTTATGTATTAAAATCTTTGGAAAAAGAACTTATGGATCAGGGATTCAAGCCGAAAAAATCTCTTACGGAAAATTTTATAAATATTCTTAAATAGTATACAAATATAAAAACCGGCCTAATTACTGGCCGGTTTTTTATATTTGTAATTTTAATAAAACTTAAATTTATCACTTTGAATTCGTACAGGAAACCTCTGTGTCTGTTGATAGTTTTTCATACTCATAATCTTTATAAGCAACTCTAAAAAATATCGTGTATAAAACTGGAATTACTCCCAGAGTAAGTATAGTTGCAAAAATAAGACCGAAAATAAGTGACACTGCCATAGGCTTCCACATATTTCCTCCAAAAAGCCATAAAGGAATTAAGCCACACAGAGTTGTCAATGTTGTCAGTATTATAGGTCTAAATCTGCTTTGGGCCGACATAACCACAGCATGGTCAGGTTCTAAACAATTTTCATTTATCTCTATATCTATCTGATCTAAGAGAACAATGGCATTATTTACAACAACTCCAGACAAGGAAACAAGTCCTATTATTGCAAAGAATCCAAAATTTTGATTACCTACTATAAGACCTACGGCCACTCCTAAAATACCAAGTGGAATGGTCAAAAGAATAATAATAGGTTTTCTTATGGAATTAAATTGTGCAACAAGAAGTAAAAGTATAAATAATCCAGCATAAGGAAGCTTTTGCCCTAGAGCATCACTCTGCTTATTGGACATTTCTGATGATCCACCTATTTCATATTTGTAATTAAGTCCTTCTGCACTTGCAGGAATTCCTGCTATATTTTTGACCTTAACTTCTTCTCCATTTTCAGCTTCCCATTCTATCACTTGTTCAGCTATCCAAGGAGACATTATTCTGTCAATTTCATTTGAAGTATGTCCACTAATAACATCGGCCTGCACTGATACAGTGTTGGTTCTGTCCCTTTTATGAATATACCCACGTTCAAACTCCATTTTTATATCTGCAACCTGACTTAATGGAATAAATTTCCCAGTAACCGAAGAGTATATTTTCATTGTGTCTAGTTTTGAAAATACAGTATTATGAGCTTCGTTTGTCCTTAGTACAATGGGAATGGATTTATCGGTTAATGGAGACTCAGGTTCTCTATAAGTTCCTATAACCATACCCTCAAGATTTACCGCCATAGAGTTAGAAACATCTTCTGAGGTCAACCCTACTTTTCTCAATCTCTCCTGATCTATGTCAATAGTCAGTTTCTTAACTTCATTTTTCCAGCTATTGATAACATTTTTAGCTATAGGGATAGAACTTAGCTTAGACTGAACTATATCCACCTTATCAAAAATATCTTTTAAATTATTACCTGATATTCTGTACTCCACATCCCTGTCTGCTGACGGACCTGTTTTCATTTTCTTTGTGGATATATCAAGATCAGGATAAAGATTTTTCATGTAATTGTCGATTTTCTCAGACATTTCAGGAATAATTTTATGATCGGTACTGTTATAGATTACATAGGCATATTCCTCTGAAGGCGCTTCTGGAGAATAAGCCAGAACAAATCTTGGAGCTCCCCCTCCGATAAAGGTACCCCAGCTCAACACACCATCTTTTTCATATTCCCGTATAGTAAATCCGCTTATAATATCTTTAAAAAATCCTACTTTTAATTCTTCATCAGGCACTTTAAAATTTTTTTTGATATACAAATCTAAGTCCTTTGCCACTTTTTCTGTAGCCTCAACAGAAGAACCCTTAGGAAGCCTCATAGTTGTAAGCATTATCTTCTGATCAGATTCAGGCATAAATTCATTTCCTGTAAATCTGAATAAAAATATCCCGGTGCAAAAGATTCCAAAAGCAAAAATTACGGTTATTATTTTATGCTTAAGCCCAAAAATCAATATTTTTCTATAATTAGTATATGTACGACTTTTATATTCATGCTCCTTGTGATCCACTTTTAAGAAAATATAACAAAGAAGAGGAACCAAGGTCATTGCAACAAGCCAAGATGAAAGTAGTGTAAAAACTACAACCTTTGCCATAGGCCCGACATATTCTCCCATTGATTCTTCTATGAGAAATATGGGTGTAAAAGCTGCCACTGTTGTCAATGAAGACATTAAAAGAGGAATTTTCAACTGGTTTGCAGATCCAAGACATGCTTCGAGCCTTGATTTTCCCTTTTCCATTGCAACCATTATACTTTCACTCATTACAATGGCATTATCAACAAGCATTCCTAGAGCGATTATAAGCCCTGCAAGAGACATCTGATCTAAATTTACTCCATAATGAGGCATCAGAATAAAAGCCATAGCTATGGAAGTAGGAATAAGGGATGCTACTATAAGCCCTGTTCTAAACCCTAAAGAAATAAGCATTACAATAAGCACTGTGGCCACTGCCTGTGTTAAGTTACTTACAAAAGAGTTTATTTTATCTTCTACCCTCTGAGGAGAGTAAGCAACGAAATCAAAGTCAACACCTATAGGATATTTTTTTTCAAGACTGTTTACATAAGCCTTTAAGTGTTCTCCCAATTTTGTATCATCCATGCCATCCTTTAATGATACCGCTATTCCTATTGATTCTTTACCGTTAAACCTTGTAATATAAGTAGCTGGATTTACATAACCTCTTTTTATATCAGCTATATCCTTCAAATAAACAATTCCAGTACTTCCAGGAGTATTTATAACTGTATCTCCTATCTCCTCTATACTCTTAAAATCCCCACTGGTATCTAGAGTCATCTTGTCATTTCCCATTACTATATTTCCAGATGAAGTAACCTGATTCCTTCCACTTATGGCATTTCTAATATCAGCAGTTGTTATACCAAGTTGTGTTAATTTTGCAGGATCGAAATTCAGATAAATTTTTTCCTGTTGATCTCCGTAAACATGTACCTTCCCAGCTTCAGGTACTTTTTTCAAGATATATTCTCTTAATTCCTCAGCTATAACAGCCAATTCATGATAGCTATATCCATCTCCTGTTACCATAATTACAGATCCGAAAACATCACCAAATTCATCATTTACAATAGGTACACTAGCGCCAGTTGGAAGATAAGGCTCAACTTCATATTTCACTTTTTTCCTAAGAGTATCCCATATAGGCTGTAGATTCCTATATTCAGGTTTTATATTTACATAGGCCGTAGACAATCCAGGAGAATTCTTGGTTTCCACATAGTCAAGCTCCTCTATATCCTGGACAACCTCTTCAACCTTGTCCCCTATAAGCTCCGACATCTGCTGGGCAGTTGCCCCTGGCCATTTGATAGTTATAGTTGCTGTTTTTATTGTAAAAGGTGGATCCTCTCCCTTTTGCATGCCCCTAAAAGTATTTAAACCTGCAAAGATAACTAGGATATACAAAATTATTATAGTGGCTCTGTTTTTTATGGAAAAATTAGTAATATCCATCTAATTTTCCTCCCTTGAAGATACGGACACCTCTTGTCCTTCTGTTATCTGAGTAACCCCAGAAGTTATAATGTAATCCCCTGATTTTATTCCACTCAATATCTCTACACCTTCAGAAGTTATCTCACCTATTGTCACTACAGATTTTATTACTTTTCCCACTCCGTCTTTTATCTCTTTTACTGTATACACATATTTTTCTCCTGCAGGATTCTGATCCAAGGCACTTATAGGAATAACAAGCCTTGCATCACTATTCTGACCGAAATCAAAACCTATTTTAGAAGACATTCCAGGTTTTATATTTTCGTCTTTTTCAAGTAGCTCTATTTTTACAGGAAAGGTATTTCCATACCCTTCTGAGGATGTACCTATCTCTTTTATTTCGCCTTTATAAACTTTTCCAGTTAAAGCACTTATTTCCACATCTACTTTTTGCCCTTTTTTTATTAGACTTATTATAGTCTCAGGTATAAAGGTTTCAGTCTGCAGTTTTTCTCCTAGACTAATTTTATAAACCGGCGTTCCTGAAGAAACAGTTTCATTTTCTTCTTTTTCTTCGGCAGTTATAAAACCATTTTCAGGTGCTATTAGCTTTGTATAGGATAGTTTTAGTTTACTTTGAGCCAGCTGCATCTCGCTTGCCTTTAGATTTGACTGGGCAGATTTTTTATAGGCTTCAAACTGAGCCAAATTAGATTCTGTAACGTCCCTGTCTGCCTTAGATGAATCATACTGACTTTTAGATACATTATCATCAAAGTATAATTTTTCAATACGGGCGTATTCATTTTTAGAATTTATTAACGAAGCCTTTGCACTCTTCATCTGTGCATTCGCCTCTGCCAATTTTGCCCTGCTACTATCATACTGGGCAGCGGCATTTTCTACATCTAATTTATAATCCTCGTTATCTAACTCTGCCAAAATCTGGCCTTTTTCTACATAATCACCTAATTTGGAATATTTTTTTATAATTGTTCCAGAAACCCTGAAACTCAAATTTGATTCAGTTTCAGATATAATGTTCCCTGCAAAGATTCTTTTGAATTCAGAAGTTTTATTTTCTGCAACTAGATATCTCACTGACCTTGGTTTTTCCTTTACTTGAACTTCTTCTTTTTTCTTTCCACAAGCTGCCAAGACTAAAATTATAAATATATAAATTAAAACTTTCTTCATTAATACGGCCCCCTACTTCGATGTAATTATATCTTTGATATTTTCAAACTCGATTTCTTTTTCGTCACTGCTATTTTCAAAATAATATTTTCCACATAATTTTTCTAACATAGCCTGAGATATGAAAAAATCAAATTTTACAGATGTTTTTTTCTGTTCTGCCCCTATCAGGCTGTTTCTGGCATCTAACATATCTGTGATTGTTATCTTTCCTTTGACGTATAATTCTGTCTTTAGTTTAAGGTTTTTTCTAGAAGATTCTGCTGATTTTTCCGCCGATCTTATTTTTCTGTAAGCTGCAGAAACTTTTGCATACTGACTAGATATATTCTTTGAAATTTCAGAAACCATAGTTTTTCTGTCAAGTTTTAACTTATCTAATTCTGCTTCTAGCTGTTTCTTAGTGTAAGTCAGCTCCCCTCCTTTATATATAGGTATAGAAAAGCCAACTCCTGCATTCCAATATTCATCAGAATCACTATTGTCAGACCCTGTTCCCCAAGGGTCTACAACATCTCTGTCATAATTTCCACTAGCTGTGACAGTAGGGACATATCTTTTTCTTTTTGCAGCCTTCAGTTCCCTTTCTTTTGCAGCTATTTTAGCATCCATACTTTTTATTTCAGAAGAATTTTCCAGACCCTGTTCGATAAAATAATTTTTGATTTTATCGAATTTCCAGGGTTTATTTAATTCATTTTCAAAATTTCTGAATAGATAAAAACCGATTATATCACCGATCCCATCTTCACTAAGGGAAAAATAAGTGTCCATTGAACTGCCTAAAAGTCTGTTAAGTTCTGAGTTTCCAGATAATATATCACTTTTTATATCTTCAAGGTTGGTTACGGAGTCAGCAAGTTCACTTTCAAAGCGATACACATCTTCAGGTCCTCCGCTTCCGATACTGTACTTTGTTTTTGCAAGACTTAAATATCTTTTTACCAGGTTCATATTATATTTTTCTATTTCAAATCTGGATTTAGATTTTAATAGGCCTAGATAAGCTTCAATTAAACTTTGAATCTGACTGATCTCTTTGCCTCTCATTTCTCCTTTTACAGCATCATAAAGTTTCTTTTGAATTGTTATATTTGAAAAGGTACTTTCATCATAGAGGGTCTGACTTATTTTACCTCCTACCTGCAATGAATTTTCTGCACCTGTAGAATAAAGCCTAGCCCGTGTATTGTCCTGCTTATCATAATCAAAAGTAGCTGTTAGATTTGGTTTTAATGCAGCTTTAGCTATTTTTACATCATAACTACTAGAGACCAAATCCTGTTTCTTTGATTTGAGTTCTGTATTGTTTTCAAATAGTTTATATAAAGCATCTTTTAAGCTTAGTTTTACAGTTCCTATTTCTGACTCATTTACCATCCTGATTTTTTCAGTTAGAAAATCTCCCGGATACAAATCTAAAACCTGAGCCACCTTGTAGTCTAGAAAAATATTTAGATTTTCTGAGTCTAGTTTTGTAGTCATTTCTGAAAACTCTCTTCCTTCACAATATTTCAGAAGATTCACAGCTGCAGCACGTATGCTTCTTTCTTGTATCTCTTTTAAAGAATATCCCATAAAAACATTGGCACTGTTTTCTGAACGAAAGAAAAGAGAAAAACTAGGAATTTTTTTTTCAGAAGCCCTTGCAACAGCCTTCTTTAAAACTATATTTTTATCTGAAACAATTATTAGACCGTCATTTTCTAATATGTCAGCAATATATTTTTCTTGAGATTCATCTAAAGAGATAATATTTATATTTTCCTTATCAAAAATCTTTTCAGATATTATTTTTTCTTTATATTTTCTTGCTGTGTTTTCAAATCCACCAGAATATACTATTCCTAGTTTTTCCATATCTTTGATCTCAGTCAGCATTTCTAAAATTTCTTTGAAATTGTAATCAGTTGAAATTAAATTTAAATTTTTAATATTTTCATTATTACCGTGGAAAAATGGCACAATTACAAGTTTATCAAAAGCACTCTTCATGTTTTCAGGTAAATTTATATCAAGAGATATAATAGCATCTATATTACTGTCATTTTGCAACTTATTTATAATATCTTTAATATCTTTTTTAAAAACAGTAACCTCTTTTTTTATTACCGGATCAAACTGAGTATTTTCAAAATTTTTCCAAAGCTCCTTTTCTAAGGTAATCTTTAAATGCTCATTGACTTCCTTGGGCTTGTCTCCATATATAACCCCTATACCTACCTCTTTTCCAAAGGACATCAGAAATATCCCAAATGTTAAAAAAAATACAAGAACCCGCCTTTTCATAATAACCTCCCATTCAGTATTAATATATTCAAGTTCAAAGCAGTTAAAATTTGTCTTTTCCTTTCATTAAAAAATCAAATTATTTCAATCAACTGTTTCATTATAAACTATACAATTGTTTCACAGTCAAGAGTTATAAAAATTTAGCAACTTTCATCCTTCCTATCATATTAAAAGGCTCAAACTCTTTAAAGAGTTTAAGCCTAAAATTTCCCAGATTAATTGAAATATCTTATCAATTTTGACCCTGTATTTCACGGATTTTAATATATAAAAATCTCAGATATTCATATTCAAAGGGAGTTCCCGTACTATAATATCTAAAATTAACATTACTTCTGTTGTCTACTGAGTTTGTTACCAGAAATTCTGTATCATTCCTGCTGGCATCTCCTAGATTCAAAGGGTCTGCATAATTCTGGACTAAGGTATCCACACCTAGGCCAGTGGCATCTCTTAAGGTGCTAGGCCCAAGAAGTGGCAAAACTAAATAAGGTCCCGACTTCACTCCATAGTAGGCCAAAGTCTGCCCAAAGTCTTCCTTATATTGCCTTAGACCAACTCGTGAGGCCAGATCAAAGAAACCTAAAATTCCAAAAGTACTATTAATTGTAAATCTGTTAAATGTTACAAGACTTTTCTTTCCCTTTAACTGAAGGGATGAGTTGAAAAAGGTTTTAATTTCACTGAGATTACTAAAAAAATTATGTACCCCTTCTTCTACAAAGTTCGGTGTTACATACCTATAGGTGTCCACAACAGGAAGAAATATATATTCGTCAAATTTTGCATTGAAATAATACACCCTTCTGTTAAAAGGTTCCCATGGATCATAGGCTCTAAAGTAATTCCCACTGTCTTCTTTCATCTTCAGTATTCTTTCATTTTCTTTGGAGATCGATTTTTTCTCTACTGAACTGCAGGATACTCCAAATACAATTAAAATTAGAACTATCATATATTTAATTTTCATGGGCAAACACCCCTTTTTGAAAGTATCTTACCATGTTTTCCACATTGGTCGTATAATACATATTTCCACAGTGTCCGCCTCTAGGATATATTATACTTCTTCCTTTAAAAGTCTCTTTTAAAAATTTCAAATTATCAGGAGTTAATATAAGTTCGTCTTCATTGGTTACCATAGCTATTTTTTCACTTTTTATTAGATAATCTTTGATCTCATGTATATCGGTTTTTGAGATGAGCTCTTCTAAAGTAAGACCATCGTATATCTCTGCATAATAAGGATAGGCTATATTTCTCACGTATTCAGTAAAACTTGCAAAATTAATGTTATCCAGATAAGGGTCTAAAGATTCAAACTTCCCTATATCTCTGTCTTTAGGAACATAGACTCCTCTTTTATTGAGAACATCACCTAAATAATTGACATCAATTGCCGCTACTCTAAAGGCTATTCCTATAAGTGCAGCAAGTTCTTTTTGAGAAAGATAATTGTCTTTAAAAGAATCATAAATAGTATCTTCATTTATCTCTACATTGTCCCCTTTTATATGCTGCCCTAACTCTCGGTAGATTTTCTCCAGAAACTGGCCTACATTTTTTCTTCCTCCTGGAATATTGTTATCTAACATATCATCTAGTATCTTTGCAGATTCATAAAGGTTCACTGCAGGATTTACCATAAGCACCCTTTTGAAATTAAAATATTTTTCTTCATCATCAAGCATGGTCACATAGGCAGCCTGTGTGCCTCCTAGACTGTAGCCCATGAGATAAAACTCCTCTATATCTACCTTATCTTCTATCTCTTTGTAAATATATTTCATCACCTTATATACATCATGACTGTCATTAAATAAAACCCCAGGCATTTTGATATTTGATGCCGTAATTAAAAAATTTGGGTTTACAGGAGAAGAAATAGATACAACATGAAATCCTGCATCATAAAATATTCTCTCAAAACTCTTCATCTTCCATGATGAATAAGATGTTCCTGTCCCTGCTATCAGAAATATCAAGGGAGCCTTATGGTTTTGTTTTACAAGGGAAAACTGAAACCCTTTGTGATACCATAAATGTTTTGGTGGTTTCTCATCAGGATTTATTTGGATCGTATATTCTCGCCTTGGAACTTCTTCACTTACTCCACTTGTCATCATATTTGAACTTCCTATTACTGTTGCTATATACGGGTCCTCAAAGGGATAATTGTATTCTCTTTGGGAATAGGAGGTCATACTTATAATTAAGACAAAAATAAATATTATTTTTTTCATTCGTTAGCCTCCTTTGTCTATCTACTCAACTAATCTTACACCACTTAAAAATACAACTCAAATTAAAATAAGTTAATCTAAAATCCATTTTATTCACTATAGAAAAAATAATTTCACCTAGGGTGCTTTTAATTTCAAATTAAAGTATTGAATTTATCCAAAGTTTCCGTTACTTTTCCTTGATGAAAAGTAACCAAAAATCAAGGCCTGTGAAAAATAAGCTAAATGCCTTCGGAAATCTAAGTAAAAATCAAAACTCGCTTTGCTCAGACAGTTGATTTTTTCTAGAGATTTCTCTCAGTCATTCTTAACGCTTATTTTATCAATGGCCAAAAACTTAAAAAAAACTTTTGTGTGAATAAACCTTGGTAAACCTTTGCGCTTATTTCTTATAGATAGATCATACGGTTTTATATTTTTTGAATTTCAAGTCGCAGGGCTTATACAGGAAAGAACCTGCACTCAGCCGTCCTACAGAATAAGTTCCGCAGGGAACCGAGGACTGTAGCTTACAAAGGCGATAAAAGAAATATCTACTTCCTAGACATTTGAAAATTCTTGAACTTTTGGTTACTTTTCTTTCAAGAGAAAAGTAACAGGTTCAAATAAAGTCAGTAATTTACAAGAATTTATTAAAAATAATTTCTATTTAATATTTAAATTAGCTCTTTTAAAAGTTTTTCCTTTTATAATGATAAAATACTGTTTTTAAATGCATCAAAAATATTAATATTTTCAACATTTTCAGAGTATTAGTGTATTTTTTTCACATGAACTGTCCAACTTTTGACTCGAATTTTTAGATTACTTTTTGATCTTTTGAAGATTATAAAGTGTTCAAAATTTAACTATAAATTAATCTAATGGTTTTTAACCACCGTTTTTATTAGTTTTTTAACCATAATTTTTTTAAAAAAACAAAAGATTAAATTTTAATCTTTTAACTTGACATTTTTTTCACTTAGATGTATCATCTAGTTGAGAACAAAGAAATAATTTTTTCACAATCTAAATAACAAATAAAATTATATTTTATAAAGGGGGATATTATGACAATCGAACAAACTATCGTAAATGTAAGATTAGCTCAAAAACAATACTCAACTTTTACTCAGGAACAGGTGGACAAAGTTTTTAGAGAAGCTTCTCTGGCTGCCAACGCTTCAAGAATCAAACTTGCTAAAATGGCTTTTGAAGAAACTGGAATGGGAATAGTAGAGGATAAGGTTATAAAAAACCACTTCGCCTCTGAATATATCTACAACCAATATAAAGACGTTAAAACTTGCGGAATAATAGAAAAAGATGCTTCTTATGGAATAACTAAAATAGCTGAACCTATCGGGGTTATCGCTGGAATAGTTCCCACTACAAACCCTACTTCTACAGCTATATTCAAAGCTCTTATTGCATTAAAAACTAGAAATGCTATTATTTTCTCTCCACACCCGAGAGCAAAAAAAGCAACTGTTGAAGCTGCTAGAATAATAAGAGATGCTGCTGTAAAGGCAGGGGCTCCTGAAAATATCGTAGGATGGATAGAAGAGCCTTCTATCGAAGCTTCAAATACACTTATGAGATCTGCTGACCTTATCCTTGCAACAGGTGGACCTGGAATGGTAAAAGCGGCTTACTCTTCTGGTGTACCGGCTATAGGGGTTGGAGCAGGAAACACTCCTGTAATCATTGATGATACTGCACATATTAAAATGGCTGTAAACTCAATACTTCTTTCTAAAACTTTTGATAACGGAGTAATCTGTGCTTCTGAGCAGGCTGTAATTGCAACAGAAAACATCTATGAAGAAGTTAAAAAAGAATTAGCAGACAGAGGAGCATACATACTAAAGGGAGACGAAATTTCTAAAGTTGGAAAAACAATAGTAATTGACGGTCACTTAAATGGAGATATTGTAGGACAATCTGCATATAAAATTGCAAAGATGGCAGGAGTAGATGTCCCTGAAAATGCAAAAGTACTTGTAGGAGAAGTGGAATCAGTAGAATTAGAAGAGCCATTCTCACACGAAAAACTTTCTCCTGTATTAGCTCTTTATAAAACAAAGTCTTTCGATGAATCTTTAAAGAAAGCCGACAGATTAATAGAATTAGGTGGAATGGGACATACTTCTGTTCTTTATGTTGATGAGCTAGACGGAGTTGATAAAATATCTAAATTCTCAAACACAATGAAGACAGGAAGAACTCTTATAAACATGCCTGCAGCCCAAGGTGCTATCGGAGATGTATTTAACTTTAAACTAGCTCCTTCTCTTACTCTTGGTTGCGGAAGCTGGGGAGGAAATGCAGTTTCTGAAAACGTAGGAGTTAAACATCTTATAAACATAAAAACTGTAGCTGAAAGGAGAGAAAACATGCTTTGGTTCAGAGTTCCTGAGAAAGTTTACTTTAAATACGGTTCTCTTCCTGTTGCATTAAATGAGCTTCAAGGGAAGAAAAAAGCTGTCATTGTTACAGATTCAGTGCTAGCTTCACTCGGATATACAGATCATATCACAAAGGTTTTAGAAGATATCGGGGTAGACTTTAGAATATTCTCTGATGTACAAGCTGACCCTACTTTATCTATAGTAAAAAAAGGTGCTGAAATGATGCAAAGTTATCAGCCTGACATAATCATAGCCCTTGGTGGAGGATCTCCTATGGACGCCGCCAAAATTATGTGGGTAATGTATGAGCATCCTGAAGTAGATTTCCAAGATCTTGCTATGACATTTATGGATATCAGAAAGAGAATAGTTGAATTCCCTAAAATGGGTGGAAAGGCTAAATTCTGGGCTGTAACTACATCTGCAGGAACCGGTTCTGAAGTTACTCCGTTTGCAGTAATCACAGACGACAAGACAGGAATCAAGTATCCATTGGCAGATTATGAACTTACTCCTGATGTAGCTGTAGTTGATCCACAATTAATGCTTTCTATGCCTGCGGGTCTTACTGCTGCATCTGGTATAGACGTAATGACTCACGCTATTGAAGCCTATGCCTCTATACTTGCATCTGACTTTACAAACCCTCTAGCCTTAGAAGCTATGAGACTTACATTAAAATATCTTCCTGAATCAGTAAAGGGCGGAGCAAAAGCTAAAAAAGCTAAGGAAAAAATGGCAAATGCATCTTGTGCTGCCGGTATGGCATTCTCAAATGCATTCCTAGGTGTATGTCACTCAATGGCTCATAAACTAGGTGCTGCATTCCACCTTCCTCACGGAACTGCAAATGCTCTTTTATTAGATGAGGTAATCAGATTTAACGCTACTGACAAACCGTTAAAAATGGCTGGTTTCGCACAATATAAATATCCAAATGCTAAGAGTAGATATGCAAAAGCTGCTGACTACTTAGGTCTTACAAAAGGAAATGAAAATCCTGAAGAGAAAACTAAACTTCTAAGAGCTGCTATAAGAAATCTTAAAGAAGAGATCGGTATAAAGGCAACTATCGCTGACTACGGAATCTCTGAACAGGAATTCTTAGGAAAACTTGATCAAATGGTTGAAGATGCATTTGACGACCAGTGTACAGGTGCAAACCCTAGATATCCTCTTATGGAAGAACTTAGAGAGATGTACCTAAGAGCTTACTACGGAGTTGAAAAATTCAACGAAATAAACAACCTTAAAGTTACAAAAGAAAAAACTAAAGAAAAAGCTCACGAAAAAAAAGCTCAATAATTAAAAATTTTTAACAAGGGATTTATTTCAGGAAAATTATCAGATAAATACCTCACAAGGTACAGAATATGAAATGTCCATAAAAGTCTTATAAATGCTCACTCAAAAGATCTGATAATTCACCTCTGTACCAAAAAGCCTCCATTCTTAATAAGAATGGAGGCTTTTTTATTTTTTTATATATAAATATTTAATTTTAATATATGTCGTATCCTGCATCTATAAGTTCTCTTTTTATTATCTCTCTGTGCTCCATGTCAGCACATTCAATTACAAGATCCATCTCATACTTTCCTATTTCAAGATTTTCTCTAAACATAGACTGATATATCTGAATTATATTTGCATTCTGATTGGTTATTCCTTCCAGAAGGTCTTGAAGGGCCCCTGCCCTGTCAGGAATATCCACCCTGAACCTAAATCTTCTACCCTCTTTTATAAGGGCCTCATTTAATATTCTTTCCATAAAATTCACATCTATATTTCCACCGGAAATTATAGACACTATTTTTTTACCTGTCATTTTCAGTTTTCCAGAAATTACAGCTGCCAGAGATGCAGCTCCTGCACCTTCAGTTACTACTCTGTTTTTTTCTATGAGAAACAATATAGCCTGAGCTATCTCAGATTCAGTAACGGTAATTATCTCATCAACATATTTTTTAATAAGGCCATAGGTCACCTCTCCTGCCTTTCTAACTGCTATACCATCGGCAATTGTAGAGTTTGTATTTATCTCATGGACATAGCCTTTTTGAAGAGCTGATTTCATTGAGGCAGCATTTGAGGCTTCTACCCCGATTACCTTTATATCTGGGTTTATAGATTTTACAGCTACCGCTATCCCTGCTAGAAGACCTCCTCCACCTACAGGAACCACGATAGCATCAACGTCTTCTAAATCCTCTAATATCTCTAGCCCTATTGTTCCCTGACCTGCGATAACACATTCATCATCAAAGGGATGTACAAAGGTAGCCCCAGTTTCTTTTTGAATCTCACAGGCTTTTGCATAGGCATCATCATATACAGGACCATGCAATATTACCTCTGCACCATAACTTCTGGTTGCAGACACTTTAGCAAGAGGAGCATTTTTTGGCATAACTATTGTTGCCTTGATCCCCATATCTTTTGCACCTAGTGCAACACCTTGAGCGTGGTTACCTGCAGAAGATGCTATTACACCTTTTGATTTTTCATCTTCAGTAAGATTGGATATTTTATTTAAAGCTCCTCTTATCTTAAAAGAACCTGTCTTTTGAAGATTTTCCAGTTTAAGATATACCTCATTTCCAGTTATTTCACTCAAAGCCGGACAATCAGCCAAAGCAGTTCTTTTCACAGAACCCTTTAAAGTATTGTGTGCTTTTTTTATATCTTCTAATGCTACTGTCATAATTCCTACCCCCCATAAGATTATATCAATTAATTTTTTTAGATTTAAAAATGAATATTTACAAAATAAAAAGAGCTTAAACCTTTTTGGCTCAAGCTCAATGTATATTTTATACTCTCAAGCTCAGGCCTCTTCTGGTTTGTATCAAAATGAGGTCTGAACTTCTATGTTAAAAACGCTAGTTTTTAAACAGTCCACACCTGAGAGCTAATTATTATTATAATATTTTCATATTTTTTTTCTTTAAGAAATATATTCATATTTAATTCTCCAAAAATAATTTTATATTTAAATATAGTACATTTATTTAGTCCTATTGTCAACCTTTTTTTAATATCTAACAGTCTTTGACAAAGAATCTCAGGAGTGATATAATCAAAATAAAAATACAAAGATCTTTAGGGGCGGGGTGTAATTCCCCACCGGCGGTATAGTCCGCTAAGGCTTTTGCCTTGATTCGGTGAAATTCCGAAACCGACAGTTATAGTCTGGATAGGATAGAGATCACAGCATATTTTATACAATGCTGTTTTTAGAATTATAAGCCCCTTTTTCGGGGTTTTTTTATTTACTGGAGGTTTTCATGAATTCTTATAAAAACAAAGAAATGATAGGTGCTCTGTTTATCTGTGGTGCAGCAGTCTTATGGGGATTTGACGGGGTAGTCCTGACTCCTAGACTATACTCTCTAAGCGTTCCACTGGTAGTGTTTATATTACATCTACTTCCTTTTGCAGGAATGTCTGTTTTATTTGGAAAAGAAGAAATAAAAGCAGCAAAAAAAATACCTAGAAAAGATTTTATCTATTTTTTCCTGATTGCTTTATTCGGAGGTTCTATAGGTACTTTAGCCATTGTAAAAGCCCTGTTTTTAGTTAATTTCAAGCACCTCACTGTGGTGACGCTTCTGCAAAAACTCCAGCCTGTTTTTGCTATAATTCTTGCCAGGATTATATTAAAGGAAAAAATAGGAAAAAATTTCCTTTTATGGTCTTCTATATCATTATTAGCAGGATATTTTCTAACCTTTGAATTTCATGTTCCGGAAATAGCAAATGGAGGAAATATGTTCAAGGCCAGTCTTTTATCTCTCCTTGCAGCATTCTCATTTGGAAGCGGTACGGTATTTGGTAAAAAAGTCCTGGAAAACTCTTCTTTCAGGACTGCTCTGTATTTAAGGTATGGCTTTACCAGCCTTATAATGTTTTTAATAACTCTTTATACAGGAAGTCTCGGAGGCATATCAGCCACTACAAAAACACACTGGATTATTTTTACAATAATCGGTCTTACCAGCGGTAGTGGAGCAATACTGCTTTACTACAAGGGATTAAATTACATAAAGGCAAATGTTGCTACCATGTGTGAACTTTGTTTCCCCATATCGAGTATATTATTTGATTATATATTCAACGGGAATATTCTAAGTCCAGTCCAATGGATCAGTGTCTTTATAATGCTTATATCTATATATAACATCACCCAAAACAACTCCAAACATCAAAATGAAGAAATTTCTCAAAATATATAAAAATCTCTCCTGGGGAGAGATTTTTTTATGCCTTCTATTTGGATTTCAAGAAGCCTTAACTTCTAATGATTATAACTAATTTATAAAATATTACCTTGAAAAAGCAAAAAAGTTTCTCTATAATTTAAATAAAAACAGGAGGTAAAATTATGATTTATGATTTAATTAAAAATACCAGATCTATCAGAAGCTTTGGAGATAAAAAAATAACCAAAGAAGAGATAATGGAAATAATGAAGTGTGTAAGATTGTCAGCTGCTAGCAGAAATCTGCAAGGAATTAAATATATAACTGTAATTCAAGAGGAAAGCTTAAAAAAAGTATTTCCACTCACACACTGGGCTGGTCTTCTAGAATGGAACCCTTCAGAATCAGAAAGTCCCTCGGCATACATTCTCATGTGCAGTGATAAAAATCTTCCTCTTCCGGAAAAGTCTCTTTACTGTGATATAGGTATCGCCGCTCAAAATATTATGCTAAAAGCTACAGAGATGGGGTATGGAGGCTGTATGATCGGAGCCTTTGACAAAAATAAAGTCAAAGAAGCAATGAATATAGCAGATGACTTTCAGGTGGAGCTTATCATAGCTCTAGGAGAATCTGCAGAAAAGATAAAAATTATAGACGCAAAAAATGGAAAGATAAATTATTTCAGAGATGAAAATAATGTTCACTATGTACCTAAAAGGCCTTTAAACGAGCTTATAATTGATGAAAAATAAAAACAGAGGGTGACCCGAAAGGGTCTGCCCTCTATTTTGATGCTTTTATCAAAAGATTAGTTATCTTGTTGGAAAATTCCACAGGATCATCTAACTGGAACCCCTCTACAAGAAGTGCCTGATTGTAAAGAATATCAGCATAGTCTACAATTTCCTCAGGTGATTTTTCATAAATAGATTTTAAAGCCTTAAATAGATTGTGAGATGGATTTATCTCTAAAATTCTTTCTGCCTTTACAGCATCTTCTTGTCCAGGAATATCCTTCATAACTTTCTCCATCTCAAAAGAAATACCGTTTTCACCGCTTACCAAGCAGACTGCACTTGATTTTAATCTGTTTGTTAGTTTTACCTTGGATATTTTATCCTTCAAGGCATCTTGAATTCCGTCTAAGAGATTTTTGTTTTCTCCTTCACTCTCTTCTAAAATCTTTTTTTCCATCTCGTCTTCAAGGTCTAAATTTGACTCAGTAACAGATTTAAAAGGCTTTCCGTCAAACTCCATAAGAGTTCTTATGGCAAACTCGTCTACACGTTCATTCAGGAAAAGAACTTCATAACCTTTTTCCTTTACTGCTTCCATCTGAGGCATTTTTTTAAGGGATTCAAGATCCTCACCTGAGACATAATATATCTCCTTCTGATCCTCAGTCATTCTGCTAACATATTCAGAAAGAGTTGTTTTATCATCACTGAAAGTGCTATGGAAAATCAAAAGATTTTTAAGATTATCTTTATGTAAACCATATTCACTGTATATACCTGCTTTTATATCCGTACCGAAGGCATCCCAGAAAAGCTCATATTTTTTCCTGTCATTCTTCAATAAATTTTCTAACTCTCTCTGAATTTTTTTCTGTATATTTTTACCTAGGCTCTGCAGCTGTCTGTCCTGTTGAAGTATTTCTCTTGATATATTAAGTGAAAAGTCGGCAGAATCTACTAAACCTTTTACAAATCTAAAATGGTCTGGAACAAGTTGTTTGCACTTATCCATAATAAATACATTTTTGGTGTAAAGTTGAAGTCCCTTTTCATAGTCCTTAGTATAAAAATCCATAGGTGTTCTTGACGGGATATAAAGAAGAGCAGTGTAATCTATATTTCCCTCTACTTTTATATGAATATTCATAAGTGGTTTTTCCCAATCATGAAATTTTGAAATATAAAACTCGTTATATTCTTCTTCAGTTACATCAGTTTTATTTTTTTTCCAGATAGGAATCATAGAATTTAAGGTTTCCATAATTTTTTCTGTTTTATCCCCATCTTTTTTTTCAACTTCTAGGTTTATAGGATATCTTACATAATCAGAGTACTTTTTAATCAACTCTCTTATTTTGTATTCTTCTAAATATTCGTCGTTTGGATTTTCTTTATCCTCTCTTATATGAAGGGTTATCTCTGTACCCCTCTTCTCTTTTTTAATCTCATCTATTACAAAGGTATTTTTCCCGTCTGACTCCCATTTATAAGCTTTTTCCTCTCCAGCTCTTCTTGTGGCAACTGTTATCTTCTCAGCTACCATAAAAGCAGAGTAAAAACCTACACCAAACTGTCCTATTATCTCTAGGTCAGATTGTTTCTTAGATTCTTTCATTGCCTTCATAAAAGCCTTTGATCCTGACTTGGCAATAGTACCTAGATTCGCAACTAACTCATCGTGATTCATCCCTATACCGTTATCAGATATCTTTATAACTTTTTTATCCTTTGACGCTGCTATCTCTATTTTAAAATCCTGATCTCCTTCTAAAAGCCCTTTATCTGTAATAGATAAAAATTTTAGTTTATCTATTGCATCACTTGCATTGGAAACCAACTCCCTTAAAAAAATTTCTTTGTGTGTGTAAATCGAGTGGATTACCAGATTTAAAAGTTCACTGGTTTCTGTTTGAAAATTTAAAGTTTCTTTTGACATTTTTGTCCTCCTTGTTAGCAATTGTTTATAATGAGTGCTAATATTTTTTTAACATATTTTTAAATATATGTCAAGTATATGTCGACTTCAACTTTCTTTTCATTAGAGAATGTATTTTGATTTCATTTTTTTTTGAACTTTATGTATATAAGGGTTTTAATGTATCTATAGCAGAAAAAAAATATTATTTTAATTGTAAAAATTTTAAAAATAGAATATTATAGAGGATATAAACAAAATTTAACAATGAAGGAGAATCATTTTAATATGAAAAAGGCTCATAAAATAACGATACTTTTAAGTTTTTTAATTATTTCAATATCCTTAATATCATTTTTTAATCCTTTATCCGATCCTCCGGAAAAGAATCCAGAAAAATTGAGCAAAGATGAAATCAGCATTTTTTTCAACTACGAACCTAAAACCCTCGATCCTTCCAAGGCAGCAGATGATTATTCTATAGAACTCTTAAAAAACTCATTAGAGGGTTTAACTAGAATTTCAAAAAATTCTGTGGGAGAAGAGGTTCCCGAAAAAGCCGGAGCTCTCTCATGGAAGATAGAAGACGACGGTAAAAGATGGATTTTCTTTCTGAGAGATTATCAGTGGGAAGATGGTAGAAAAGTTACAGCGGAAGATTTTGAGTACGGAATTAAAAGAAGTCTCGACCCGAAGACAGCCTCTCCTATGGCATATCTTCTATATCCAATAAAAAATGCTGAAAAATATAATAGCGGAAAAGCGGATAAAGAGAGCCTGGGAGTAAAGTCTATAGATAATAAAACCCTTGTTGTAGAATTAGAAAACCCAACACCTTATTTCATACAGTTAACCGCCTCGACTCTTATGTCTCCTCAGAGAAAAGATATCGTCGAAAAATATGGTGAGTCTTATGGAAGCAGTGCTGATAAAATGGTATATAATGGGCCTTATAAGATAAGTGAATGGAATCATGAAAAAAAGATAGTTTTGTCAAAAAACAAAAACTACTGGGATAAACATTCTGTAAAACTATCTAACGTAAATGTTCATATTGTCAAAGATGAAAATGTGAGAATGGCAATGCTCTCAAAAGGACAGGCAGATATCGTAGAGGCAACAAAAAAAGAGTGGGCAGATAAGTTTATAAAAAGTAAAAAATTCAATGAGATTTCTGGATACAGTGCCGCCACTAATTTCTTATTTTTCAATCAAAAATCAGAACTCTTCAAAAATAAGAAAATAAGAAAAGCTTTCTCTATGGGAGTTAAACGTCATGAGATGGCTGAAGTTATATATAGGGGAATATTTGAGCCAGCTTACGGCTGGGTCCCTCCTAAGGTAAGTATAGGGGAACAAGAGTACAGAAAAAAAAGAGGTAATTTTATAAAAGAAGATAGTGAAGAGGCAAGAGAACTTCTTATAGAGGGATTGAAAGAACTTGGAATAAACAAGTCTCCAGAAGATATAACTGTAACTTTTTTAAACCCAAGTACTACAACATGGGCTAGAAAATATTCTGAATATCTTGCACAAATGTACAAAGAAACACTAGGGATTAATGTTAGATCTGAATTTGTTCAGTGGTCTATTTTTGAAGGAGAAGTTGCTAAACTAAATTATGACTTTGCTGGTATGGGATGGTATGGAGATTATAATGACCCTTCAAGTTTTTTAGAACCTTTTGTAAGCGACCAAGGTTCTATTGTTACCGGTTGGAAAAATATTAATTATAATCAACTACTGAAAAAAACAACCTTGACTTTAGACGAAGAAAAAAGATATGAGTATTTCAAAGAAGCAGAAGAAATTCTTATTGATAATGCTGTTATTGCTCCCACTGTATTTTTAAAAAGAAGAATATTTCATAAAAAAAATCTTAAAGGTTTATTAATATCGGTATTTGGCAGCACTGACTATAAAAATGTATTTGTTGAAAAAAAATAATGAATAGCTTAAAATAGTGGTAGTGTTGTATTTTGCTACCACTTTTATTTTGGAGGAACAATGAAAAAATTCATTCTAGGAAAAACTATCAATATGATAATAAGTCTTTTTACAGTGCTTACGCTGACCTTCTTTATGCTCGAATCTCTCCCTGGGACGCCTCTGTCTCATCTTGGAAAGACTATAGGCACTCAGGCTAAACATAATTATCTGGAGCATTACAATCTAAACGAGCCAATTTTAAAAAAGTATATAAATTTTACTAAAAATATTTTTCTTTATAGAGACTTGGGAGAATCTATGATCTATCCTGGAAGGAAGGTAGTCGACGAAATAAAAAGATATGGAAGTACCTCTTTCTCAATAGGAATAAAAGGAATTCTCTTAGGTTTAGTTATAGGGGGGATAACAGGGATTTGTAGTATTACCGTTAACAATAAATTCATAAGAAATATTTTGGTAGTTGTATCTATCCTAATGGTTTCTGTTCCTAGCTTTATAGTTGCAACCTTTCTATATTATATATTTGTTGTCAAACTTACAACTCTATCTACTCTAACCTTAGACGGAGAAAATGTAATCCTACCTATTGTATGCGTAGCCATCTCCACTGCGGGAATATATGCAAAATATTTTAGAGAGGGAATCTTGGAAGAGCTCCACAAAGATTATATCCTACAAGCTAGAGCTAAAGGTAATACCAGATGGACTCTTCTCAAAAAGCACGTTTTAAAAAATGCACTTTTCCCTATGATCACACTTATTCTTCCTCAGATCGCTGGAATTTTTATGGGTTTTTATGTTATTGAAAGTATTTTCTCAGTTCCTGGTTTTGGAACTGTATATATCGATTCTGTAAACAACAGGGATTACAACATGATTTTAGGGTCAACTTTGGTTTTTACAATAAGTTACATTATATCTGTTTACGTCGCTGAACTTCTTTTTATTATTGCAGACCCAAGACTTAGGAGGAAAAATGGATAAATTTGAAAAATTAAACAGTTATTCCTCTGAAGAAAAATTTTCAAATCATAAGAAAAAAAATTATGACCCTGTATTGTTATGTGAGATGAGTTTCATTATTCTTATTATTATTTTGTCATTTATTATACCAGACCACCTGGCAGAAAACAGATGGAATATGAATATGCTTCCTTCTGGAGATCATCTCTTTGGTACTGATGACCTTGGTAGAGATATCTTTTTCAGAACTTTAAAGGGAACCAAAATATCAATGACTATAGCAATCTTTGGAGGGGTAGTAGAACTTTTTGTTGGTGGAGGATATGGGGCTATAGCAGGCTATCTTGGAGGAAAAACTGAATTTCTTATGATGAGAGTTTTAGATATATTTTCCTCTATACCCTACCTTGTGCTAGTGACTCTTATCCCTATTTTCCTCGGAAGAAACCTTTTTGGAATTACTGTTGCCATCACCTTTACAGGATGGTTTTCCACCGGAAGGGTAATAAGGGGAGAAGTCCTGCATTTGAAAGAAGAGAATTATGTAAAGGCCTCAAAATTAATGGGAGCATCTCCATTTTCAGTTATAAAAAATCATATATTTCCTAATTTAATAGGTATCTTATCTGCCTCTGTTATTATGAATATCCCAAAGTATATTTTTGCAGAAGCTTTTCTACAGATTTTGGGTCTTGGGTTGGGATACCCCAATGTAACATGGGGGATGTTGATTGCAGGGTCTCAAGAGAACTTATTTTTTTATCCCTATCAAATTATTTTCCCGAGCATTATACTGGTAACTGTCATCTTTATAATAACTCATATGGGGGAGCGGATTAAAAAACTTGTAAACGGAAGCAGACTTCACTGGAGGGGATACTATGGATAAGCTCCTTCAAATAAAAAATCTTTCTGTAAAGCTTGGAGAAAAACAAGTGGTAAAAAATCTTAGTCTGGATATCAAAATAGGGGAAGTAGTTGCCCTAGTAGGAGAATCAGGGAGTGGAAAAAGTACCCTTGCCAGAACTATAATGGGATTTGAAAAAAATTTCAAAGGTGAAATTTTCTTTAAAAACAGAAGGATTGATATGTTAAGCGACAGAGAATATTCAAAAATAAGAGGAAAAAAGATTGCAATGGTCTTTCAAAACTCCATGAACGCATTTAATCCCACAATTCGGACAGGATCTCAGATAGAAGAACCCCTATACATTCACACAGAGGAAAAAAAGAAGTCAGTTTTTGAAAAGGTATATTCGGCCCTTGGAAAATTAAATTTAGACAAAAAAAGAGCCTATTCCTCCTTTCCTCACGAACTTTCAGGTGGGATGAAACAAAGGGCCGCCTTTGCCATGGGATCCATATGTGATCCAGAAATTTTAATTTTAGACGAGGTTACAACTGCAATTGACGTAGTAAATTTCCGTACTATAATTACCTCTGTCAGGGAAAGAAAAAAGAACTCTAGTGTACTATTGATTACTCACAACATTGATCTTGCCAGGACTCTCGCAGACAGAGTCGCAGTTATAAAAAACGGTGTTCTCATCGAAGAAGGGAAAAATATTCTTAACGCCCCCTTACATCCATATACAAAACTCCTTGTCTCGTCAGAGCTCACCATCTCATGTAAAAGAAAAAAAATAAAAATACCCCTATACAGCAAAACAGATAGGGAATCTTACGGGTGTCCCTTTGCCCCAAACTGTTTCGATGTCATGAAAATATGCATGGAAGAGATTGGATATGAGAAAAAAATAAACGACAGAATTATTAGATGCTGGAAGTATCACCCAGATTACTTGAGGAGGAAAGATTTTGAGTAGACTCTTTGATATAAAAAATCTCACTGTAAAATTTAACAAGGGATCTTTTAACGCCCTTGAGAAGGTAAACCTATACCTTAAAAAAGGAGAGATATTAGGAATATTAGGAGAAAGTGGTGGTGGAAAGTCAACTTTGGCAAATTCTATGACACTTTTAAATGATAGATATACAGGTGAAATACTATACAAGGGGAAAGAGTTAAAATCCATGAACCATGGAGAAAAAAAAATTTTTTCAAAGGAAGTTCAGCTTATATTTCAAGACCCGTATTCTTCACTTAATCCAAAAATGAGATTAAAAGATATAATTCTTGAAGGAGCATTTATCCACGGCCTTATTCCAAAGAATGCCTGTAATGGTTTGGTAAAAAGTCTTTTAGACAAGGTAGGATTAAAAGAAAGTTACTTAGATAGATATCCTAGAGAACTCTCAGGAGGAGAAAGACAAAAGGCAGCAATAGCTAGGGCACTGGCTCTTTTTCCAGATGTCATTATCTTTGATGAGGCAACTACTAACCTAGACCTAGTAAGTCAAAGAGAAATATTAAACATCATACTTGAACTTCAAAAGTCCGGAGTCACCTGTATAGTTATATCACACAACCTCCCTCTTATAAATATAATCTCCGACAGAATTATCGTCATAAACAATGGCAGGATAGAGGAAGAAGGTAAAACAGAAGATATTTTAACTTCTCCCAAAAGTGAATATTTAAAAGAAATCCTCAATTCAAATTATAAACTTTAATTAAATATAAATAACTTTAAGTTACTTCCTGAATCTAAGATATTCGTTTGAAGATATTGATTTATTCGGATTGTATTGCTTTTCTTTTGAAAGAAAAGCAATACAGGCTTTCAGATAAATTCAGTAATTTATCTTCAAATTAAGTTGATAATATTTATTTCAAATGTCAAAAACAAGGTGAAATTCCAAATATAATATTGAACCATTTTAATTTCTTCTCTCAAGGTTTCTAAGAGTAAAGACAGAATCTGAAATATCTGGATCAATAACTATATCACTTAAAAGCAGCTCCGTATAAGACCCCTTTTTTATCTTGTCTTCCATCCGAAACTTTGTTATATAATATCTGCCCTTTATCCGAATAATTTCATCTACATAAAACTCCTTGAGAAGTTTACCAGACATAGCATACATTTTTGAATTCTTCAGGACATAGTTTTCTTTATCCACCTCTATAACCCTCATATAGTAAGCTGTATCCTCTCCCTCTTTTGCAACGAGTCTCAAAGTATACAAGCCCTCTGTTTCTTTCAATATTTCAGAGTTGTAAATGTCTGTGAGATGAGTTCTGTCAGTCTGATCTTCATAAGATATGTCGCTTCCCATCATATTTTGTCTCAACATATGCCCGGATATTTTCACTGTTCTGTCTGCCTTAGGGAGAAATATCCAAAGATTATCTCCATTCCTCAAGTACTTTGTTCCTTTGTCTCTCGGAGGAGATATAAACTCGATAAAAGCTAAATTTTTCCCCACTGCCTGAATCTTCATTTTTTTTACAAATTTTTTATTCTTTTTATGAATAATCATCTCCCCGTCGTATTTTATTGAGCTAGGAGTCATATTATAGTCCACTTTTTCCAATATCTCCTCTGCTGTAATTCCAAATAAAAAAATCGAGAAGATCAAATATATAATCAAATATTTTTTCATGAAATCCTCCTACTTATTTCTCAGATTATCCACAGCTTCTTTTTTGATTTCCGGAGTTACGGTCATAAAAGTTACAAAAACAGATAGAATGGATCCCAATAAAAACCCAAAGATAAGAAGCCTCCAGCTAAAAAACATATAAATAGTACTCTGGATATTAATTGTATCAGAAACAGTCTCTAAAACTTCTCCAAGCTTTATGCCCTTTACTGAAAAATAATATACGATACCACCTCCTGTTACAATCCCAAGGAAAGATGCAAAAGATCCTATAAGACCTCCTTCGAGACACAGAAGGTTCCTTATATCAGAATTCCTCATTCCCTGCGACTTTAAAACTCCTATCTCTTTTCTTCTTTCAAAAACCACCATCATCATAGTATTAGTTATACCTATGCCAGAAAGGAGACTCAAGATCAATGTGAATATTAATTTCACTACTGGAAAAACTGACGACATATATTCATTTATCCCTATCTCACTCCAGAGTTTTACTAGATAATTTTTCCCAAGTTCAGATACCAGTATTTTTTTATATTCTTCAGAGTTTTTTTCTTCCTTTGGATATAGAAGAAATTCAGTCACCATATTATTCATATCCAATAAATACTGAGCATCTTTTAGAGTGACATAAAAGCTTCTGTTTAGTCGCCCGTTATCCATCTTATAAAATCCGGATATTTTATAATTAAGAGCCGAAATAGACTTATCTTGTGTGAAAGTAAGAACAGTAACAGAATCTCCGATTTTTAATCCTAGTTTTTCTTTCACCTTGCTTCCTATTATTATCTCATTATTTTTTTCAAAGTCTAAAAATCTTCCTTCGTAAATAAAATTATCAAACCCTATTATATTTCTGTCCTCTTTTTCAATTCCGATTCCCATAGCTCTTTCATCTTTATCGCCGGAAAAAATCATCGCTCCAAATTTTATCCTTCCAATTGCAGTACCGTCAAAATCTCTCAAATATTTCCGAATTTCATCAGAAGATATATTTGAGGATATATCTAAAGACTTTTCCTTTAGCTGAAAATCGTGAGCCGTAACCCTGACAATCCCAGTAAGTTTTTTCCCCTCCTCTGTAAACATCCTTTCAATTCCATATACCCAGCCTAGACCAACTGTGACTCCCATTATGCCAATCATCGTTGATACTACCGTCAGGAAAGATCTCCTTTTATTTCTAAATATATTTCTAAATGCTATTTTTAACATGACCATCACCGGTCCTTTATAGCTTCTGAAGGATTTAATTTTATAGATTTTACTGCAGGATATACCGAAGCAAATACAGAAAAAACAATTCCCACAACAAATATAATTAAAGATTTTTCTAAATCAAAATAAAGATAAAGTCTATCTGAAAAAGGAATACTTATTCCTAGATCGCTACTTTTTATTGTGATTTCTATACCATTATTTTGGTAATAATTAGTAGTTATACCTCCAAAAATAAATCCAATAAAACTTCCTAAGCTCCCTACAAGGGTTCCTTCGCCTAAAAAAAGGATTAAAATTTCCCTATTATTCATACCATTTGCCATTAATATACCTATCTCTTTCTGACGTTCTAGCATGGCCATGAGCATTGTATTGGCTATTGTCACACCTGCCATGACCAGAATGGTAATACTTATTATGGCAAAGGCTTTTCTTCTTATAGAAGTTATCCTAAGTATGTCCTTTATCTCTTCCTGCCAAGGAATAAAATCTATCTGCAGTTTTTTCAGACTTTCAACTTCTTCATCAGTCAGCAGAGTCTTTACAGCAATATCATTTACAAAAGGGGTGTCTGCAAATTTTTGAGCAAAATTCAGATCAATAAAAACACAGCTACTGTCCATAATGGTATTCCCGGTTTTTATTATCCCTGTTATAACTAGACTATAAGCATTTATACTCTGTGATGCAGTTCTGGCTATGAGAGTCACTTCATCCCCTATACCCAACTTCAAAAGTCTCGCCATTTCCAATCCCAAAACCAGTGAATTCTCATTATCTACAAAAGATCCATCTACCATGTATCTGTTTCTTTTAAATACAAGATTTTCTTTATGAGGTTCCACCCCTATAAACTGAGCTCTAAGCTCCTCCTCACCGTCAGTTATACTGCCTTCAAATAAAAGCCTTTTACTATAATCCTTATTTTTCAGTATTTTTTCTACCTTATCTAGATTATCTATTGGATAATCCAACTGGTCATTATCTTCTTTTTCCAGATAAAAATCTTTACCATATATTTTATAATAGGATGTATCTGTTTTTATATAAATATCTGTTATCTGATTTTCCAGCCCGGAATTTAGACCCTCGCCTAATATTGCAAGATATATCCCCACAATCATGGTTATCAATGTGAGAACCGTTCTTTTCTTATACCTAAATATATTTCTAAATATCATTTTAAGTATCATGACGAATCCCCCTCTTTGATCCCATCTCGGAGTCTTACTACTCGTTTAGCTTTTTCAATTATTTTGAGATCATGAGAGGAAAAAATAAAGGTTATATTATATTCCTCATTGAGTTTTTTCATCATCGCAAGAATAGCTTCACCTGTTACACTGTCCAAATTTGCCGTAGGTTCGTCTGCTAGTATAATACTTGGTTTTTTCACTAGAGCCCGGGCCACTGCAACTCTTTGCTGCTGACCCCCAGATATTTCAGAAGGCCTTCTGTCTTTAAGCTCATAAATATCCATCTCTTTTAAAATAGTTTCCACCATCTCTTTTTTGCTCTCTTTATCATGAATCCCGAGAAGGTCTAAAGAAAACTCCACATTCTCATATACTGTCAACACAGGAATAAGGCTGTAATCCTGAAATATAAACCCTATCTTCTCTCGTCTAAAATTCGAGGCATCCTTAGGTTTTAAAAGGGAAAGATCAACTCCGTCTACCAAAGCCTTACCAGAGGTAGCTCTGTCCATGGCCCCTATAATATTGAGAAGTGTCGTCTTTCCTGATCCTGAAGGTCCTGCTAATACTGTGAATTCTCCCTTTTGAATATCAAGGGTTATACCGTTAAGAGCCTTAACCTCTAGAGCGCCCTTTAGATAAATCTTTTTTATATTTTTAAGACTCACTATAGCCATCTTCTGCCCCCTCTAAAAAAATCCTTGGATTTCAAAAACCAGTTCACTGTCTAACTCTTCATTATAAGAATATTGGTATAAACCTCTGAAATTATTATAATAATTATAAGATACCTGAATATTGAAATAATCATTTAATTTATAAGTAAGACCTGATCTCAGATAGAGATAACTTATTTCTCCGTCTACAAGTAAACTCTGAAAAACCTCTATATCCTCACTCACCACATAGTTATACCTTAGATAAATAGCACCTGTATCTTCCTCTTTTATATAAATAGTCTCTGCAAGGGTATAAAGAAGAGTTCCACTTAGATCGAAGCTGTAGTCTCCTCCTATTACAACTGCATTCTGATCTGAACCTTCAGATTCTTTGTGTATAAGCTGTGACCATATTCCTATTCCTGCATCTCCCTTTAATTCAAGTACAACATCTTCATTCTTGACTGCTTCTCCCAAAGGATTTTTTTTATCATAATGAAAATAATTTGTCATGAATTCATAATTGTCAACTAAAAAAGTATAACGGGCCCCTATATTGTTATCTCTGGCTAAGTTTTTAAAAACCACCCCTTCAAGACGGGACATGTTTTGCAAATTATACTTCAATCTCAGAGAATCAAGCCCATCCTTATCACTCCTGGGGTTTTCAAGATCAACCTCGTTAAAAACATCAGCTCCGTTAAAAATATATGCACTTCCCCAGACTATCATCTGTCTACCTGCACTAAAAGTAGTATAATCACCATAAAGTTCTAAATAACCTCTATACAACTCCAAATAATCCTCAGGATCATCGGTAGCCTTTAGAGAGATCTGGGAATAAAAATTATCCTCCTGATGCTCTGCTCCTAATATAAGCTCTATAGAACCATAGCTACTGTTGTAAGAGTTAAATCTTTGGGTTCCTTCTACCTCTCCAAAGTAATCTAGGGAGAAAACTTCAGAAAAAACAATTAAAAATATAAAAGCAAATAATTTTTTCATATTTCCCCCGCCTTTTCAAAAGAATAAAAATTTTAACCTTCATTTATTCTATTCTGCCTTATAAATTAATTCCTTTGATTGGCGAAACATTATAATATACGTAAGAATACCGATCTATTTACCAGGTCTTAAAATTTCATATACAAAGATTTTTTTATAAATAAACTCTAAAAAATAAAGATCTCATCGTTTTATTTTAGAGGCTCTCTCTGATTCTTGATTTAAAGAAAAAACTTGTGTAGACTTTAATGAATAAAAACAGATTAGAGGAGGACAAAAATGGTCATTAAAGTATTAGTAGAAAATAATTCAGGTGACATTTGTAAAGGGGAAAAGGGTCTTTCCCTCTATATAGAGGCTGATAATAAAAAAATACTCTTAGACACTGGAGAAACATCTCTTTTTTTAGAGAATGCATCTAAACTAAATGTAACTTTAAATGACTTAGACTTTGTTGTCTTGAGCCATGGTCATTTTGACCACGGAGACGGCCTTAGATTTATAAAGAATAAAAAACTCATATGCCATCCAGATTCCTTCAAAAAACGATTTAGAAAAAGAGATAGTTCTTATCTCGGCCTTCACATGGATCTAGAAAAGGCCAATTCAAAATTTGACCTTATCCTCACTAAAAAGCCCTATAAATTATCTAAAAATATAACTTTTCTAGGAGAAATTCCCAGAGAAAACAACTTTGAAAGTAAAAATACACCTTTCAAATTTGAAAATGGTCAGGATGATTTTGTTCTAGATGATTCAGCTCTTGTCATAAATTCTAAAAACGGCCTAATAATAATTCCAGGATGTTCTCACTCAGGTGTATGCAACATAATCACTTATGCAAAAAAAGTAACAGGTATAAATAACATTTATGCGGTTATAGGAGGGCTTCACCTTATGAACCTAGATAATGTAACCTATAAAGCCATTGATTTTTTAAAAAAGGAAAATATCAGTATATTTTATCCTATACACTGCACAAAAAAACTTGTGTCAGATGAAATCTCAAGGCTATTAATCAATACAGAAGTAAAAAGAAGCTTTTCTGGAGATACCATTTCTCTATAGATATTGACGCAAATAAAAAAGTCCCTCTGAATCTAATTCAGAGGGACTTTTTTAGAAATTAAATTATTTGCAATGCTTGTTAATAAATAGTTTAAATTTACCAAATATACTGTAATCCAATCAAAGCAAGAAAATAAATACCTGAATCTGTACTGGAACTGCTGTCAGAAACATTCTTTTTATATCCGTATCCTGGAAGTCCTATTTCAGAAAAAACTCTTAAATTAGGATAAACTTCCCTGTTATAAAGCAGATGTGGGTATAAAGTAAGTTCACCTGTATAATCCTGGCTTGTACCTCCTATAAACTTATCCACATCCACTTCCGTTTCAAAGCAAAATGCCCAGTTCTTATTAAATTCATAAGTCCACCTGGTTATACTTTCCAGTCCTAGAAGATATGTCCCTTCATAACCACCATAGTCATAATATTCATTATAAAGGGTGTTGAAAGTCTGCCATCCGTATCCCCAGTTTGTAGATGTGAGAAGGTTGCCTTCAAGGGAATATCCATCTCTTCCAGTGACAAATACTTTCCCCAACCAAAAATCAAATCCCCAGTAAGTTCCACCCATTCCTATATCCGCATTGGTTCTCAATCTGTATCTCAAGGCAAATTCATTTTTTTCGTAGTTTCCACCGCTCTCACCTGGAAGCCCCAGCTGATTATATTCCCACATAATTCCAAAGTCTGTACTCCACATATTACCTGCAAAATTATGCCTGCCTGTATCTTTTACAAAACCCACGAGACTATCCCATCCGTTATAATTTACACTGCCGTTTCCCAGATCATCATCGATATAAAACTCACGATCTGTATCATATTCAAAATCCCATTTTTCATCCAAAGCAATATAACCCTGAGCTATTTTCCACTCTACCAGCGAATAAGCTGCACCGTATTCATAACTTAAATAATTCCTTATACTATTTTTCTCTGATACAGGTTCATAAAAATTGAGCACATCAATACCTCTGCTTTTTCCTACGAAACTTTTTTCCTCTAATGCCAGCTCATCTTTTGAAAAGGATGTCAGAGATACTAAAAGCATTAAAAAAAATATATTCTTAACTCTATTCACCTATATACCTCCCATCTCTGTCAAATCCATTTCTGTCAATTCCTGAGAAGTTATATCCCCTTCGGTCATAACCATCTTTATCATAACCATAAATATCATAGCCTTTCGGATCATAACCTGTCCCTGTAACTATATGTGTAGCATCATTTTTCCATCCATCTCTACTATAATTTTTACCTGTAGTTTGGTGTAGACCGTTTCTGTCAAAACCAAGGCTGTCATATTTTGTACCTGTTTTTTTGCTTATCCCACGGCTGTTCCATCCGTATTCGTCATATCGGCTACCTGTTTCCTTATTTATTCCTCGCACATCAAATCCGTAATAATCATACCTAGTGCCTGTTCCTTTAAAGATGCCTTTCCTACTCCATCCTGACCTATTATATCCGTCTGAATCAAGACCCCTATCATCATAACCACTTTTATCGTAGCCTTCCTTATTGTAGCCATTAACATCATAATAGTCTCTTGTCTCTGAATTTAAACCATACCAGGTCCAGCCATTTACATCAAATTCTGTTTTTGTATCTTTATGAATCCCCTCAGTGTCAAATTTAAGAAGGTCATATTTTGTCCCGGTTTTATTATGAATCCCTTTAAAATCAAAACCTCTTTCATCATATTTCGATTTTGTAGCAGGGTTATAACCATCTTTCTCAAAGCCCCTATAGTCAACTGTGGTGCCAGTATATTTAAACACCCCATTCTCATTCCAACCTTCACGGTCAAATCCCTCTGCGTCTTTTCCTTTCCTATCGTATCCCTCTCTGTCATATCCTTGAATGTTGTACCCATTGGAATCATAATATTCTCCAGTGTCTTTATTTACTCCGTACATGCCCCAGCCATCTTTATTGAATGCTGTTCCTGTATCTATATGAATTCCCTCTCTTTTAAAACCATCTTTATTGTACACTGAGCCTGTCTCACTATTATAACCAGAAGCATCAAATCCATTTTCATCAAAAGATGTTCCTGTCACAGAATGTCTTCCATAAAAATCAAAACTATAATAATCATAGGGTGAATCGGTGTAAATATTCCAGCCTAAAGATGTAAACCCTCTTTTATCTGCTCCATCAGAGTTATAACCCTGTATATCATAACCACTGAAATCATAGGTGCTCATAGTATGCCAGTTATGCTTTGTTATATTATTAAATCCTCTTTCATCATATCTAGAACAACCGTTCAAAAATCCAGATAAAAGTATTATAACTATCACAGGCAGATAACCTTTTCTGCTTAAAAACTTGTCCAAGATATTTATCAACGGACTTCTTATTATCTTTTTAAAATTTTGTCTGTAAAAAGTAGTATAGCTAATATTTTTAAAAAGTCTATTCAGCAAAATATTGGCAAATAAAAGAGTTATAAAGGAAGAAAGAAAAAACCCTAGCCCAGTATATTCATTTCCAAATTTTACAAAATAAAGAGAAAATAAAAGGTCTGTTAAAAAAAACACAAAAGACACCATAAGAGCCTGTATTCTAGCGTCAAAATATAAAAATATAGTTATGATCATAGATATAAACACGGCACAAAATGCTGAAAAAAGTGATATCCTAAATAGATCTAAAAGATATAAATCAAGTCCATAATTTTCAAATATCAATTTTGAAAGTAGTGCAAAGGATATACTTATGAAAAACTGCATCTCCATGCAATAAAACATCTCTCTCTTTAATACATCCATCATTGTAGCCAAACTTTTATCTATATCATCTAAAGTTCCTTTATAAGATATATGAGCATAATAAGTTTTATAATCTGGAAAAAATTTAGTTTCTAAAAAAACAACAAAGTATACCATACTTGGAATAGTTATAAAGAAAGCGTAAAATAAAGCCACTTCATAAAAAGGTGAAGCTGTAAAAGTCCCGGCAATTATATAATGGTCTCCCTTTGTCCAGACAATAAAAAGATGAACCCATATTCCCAATATATAGAATAATCCCATAAAAAAAAGAGAGGAATAACCCTTTAAATATTTTAAAAATCCGAACTCAGTGCCTCCTCTCTCCTTAAAAGCTGACAGAAGATAGTATGACAAAAGTAGAAAAGTCAATAGTATTCCCATTGCATAGGCAAAAATAAGATTGGTAGCCAAAAAATTTTCTGGAAAATTAATTGGGTTTTTTATAAGATAAAATCCCAAAACCATTGCCAGAAGGTTTCCTATAAAGTAGGAAAAAGCCACAAATTTATAATTCTTTAGTACGTTAACAAAACACATCCCTATCCACGATGCCGATAACAGAGTAAAGAGAATAACGGCCATTTTTTTATAATAATACGGCAATGGAGAATTCCGTAAAAACAAACTTCCTATTATAAATGCCATTATAATTATTACTTTTATTATTCCTATATATGTTTTTCTAAGCTCGTTACTTCTCTTCTGGTAGATGCAGTCTGACATATATCTTGTTACTACGTACTGCCAAGGGGTTGCCAGAAGCTGAGAAAATATAAAACAATAAAGTACTGTAGACATAAACAGCACTCTCTCATCTCTTATAAATATATATTCTCTCGATATATGCATGAGAAAATTCAGACTTATTGTTGTTATCAACCAAGGTCCTACACTTATAAGAGTGGAATATGCTATGGCTTTTAGATCTCCAAGGGTACTGTCACTTTCTGAGAACAATTTTCTAAATTCAAATCCTATTCCTGCCACTGTTTATCACCCAACTCTCTATATATCTTTCTGTAACCTTCGATAAAAATTTCTCTGGAGTAATATTTTTCTACGATTTTCTTTCCATTCTCTCCCATCTCTTTTAGCCTGTCTCGGCTTTGATACATTTTTACAAGTGAGTCAGCGAGATCGACATAGGATGTAGGAGGAATTATGACTCCAGCTTCCCCTATTTCTGTTTTTTCTGTTAGTATCTCCCTGCAGTTCCCAACATCTGTGGCTATAAATGGTATTCCTGCAGAAAGGCCCTCTAATATACTCAAAGGCTGCCCCTCTGATATAGAAGTCAATAGCAAAAGGTCTAAAAACTTGTAATAATCAGCCACATTTACTTTCCCTGTAAATTCTACATAATCTTCCATTTCTAGACTTTTAACCATCTGTACACACTCTTTATAATACTCAGGGTTTTCATCTATAGGTCCTATCAGGTATAGTTTAGTGTTTCGAAGTTTCCTCAGAGCCACACGGAATCCCTTTATCATCATCTTTACATCTTTTATAGGAACAACTCTCAGAACAGCCCCTATACTAAATGTATCTCTTTTTTCAAAATCAAGGTTACCGAACCTACTTTTATCTATTCCATTTGGTATAACCAAGCATTTTGACGGGTCGGCCCCATTTTTAATTTGGAGATCTCTGTTATAATCAAATAAAGTGACTACAACATCACTGTATTTATAAGTTATTCTAGAAAGAAAGTAAAAGAAATCTATCCATATACTTTTGAAGCTTTTATCCACCCACTGGGCGTGTACTATCTCTTCTTCTCTCTCTCTTGGATAGATTCCGTGCTCAGTAAGTATTACTTTTCCTTTTCCCCTATACCCTGCCATAGCTGCTATAACTCCAGCGTATCCTGTGGCAACAGAGTGGTAAATATCTGCTTTAGGAATTTTTTCCTGGAGAATTCCGATTAGATTCAAAAAAATATTTCTATAAGTCCAGTAAAATACATTGTAATTGGTACTGCTGTAATTTTCGCTGTAATATCTCAAAAGAGGGTCCCAAAATACCTTGCTCACTACCACTTCCATAGGATTTCCGTATTTTTTTCTAGAAAAACTTTCAAGAAGTTTTGCGGCCTTTTCAACAGATGTATCTCTGAAGTTCATGAGATTAAAAAGTTCCTCTTTGACCTTTTCTTTTTTCATATAGTTATTTCTAAACATCCTGAATCCGTTTACCGGGGTATCAGGATTCAAAGTTATGTTTTTAACCTCTTTGACATTGTCTGGAAGATCATATTTTGAAACAGCAAATTCCTCATTTGGAATAATACACAGTATAGAAAATTCATGTTCTTTATTCAAGTTTATTAGGTCCTGTACCCATGAAGATACCCCCCCTACAACATAGGGATAAGACCCTTCACAAATCAAGCATATTTTAGCCATCACCCTACGCTCCTTTTATGTCGTTTCTAAGATGATAAGGAATCTCAAGCCCTGTTTTTATAAATTTTTCTTTCATCTGGATTATTTTTTCATACCAGTTTTTCTCATAGTAATATTCCAGGGCAAAATTTAATACCTCTGCATCAGGTTTTTCTTGCTCTAAAATCCGCTCCAAATGAATCTGACATTTTTTATCATCCATATTTTTATAAAATTTTAGAAGCTTTACAGCATAGCTTCTGTCTTTATCAAAAAGAGTTTTTAGAATATTGAGAGCTTTTTTCTGAGCTAAAAGCAGCACATCTCCCTTTAAAAGACCAGATTCTATATAGTCATTATAACTTTTAAAGATTTTTTTCAAATCCCCACTTTGATTAGAGTTTTGTATATTAATCCTATGTTTTTCATAGATCCAGTTTAATTCTGTAGCTGCATAATGTATAACATCTATGTCTTCATCTAAGAGGGCTTTTTCTAGAACCTCCACCTTAAACCGTTCATCAGGAGGATCAAAGTTTATCAAAAAGTTTTTTTTCTCTTCTGGAGTCCCTGTGGCAAGTATATCAAAGGCCCCCATCGTCCCGAGTTCCAATGCCAGATCTATAAATTCTACCTCTCTTCTATTTTTTAGATAGGTTTTAAAGTCTGAACTTTCCTCTATCATTTGATAATCTGCATCTAATTTTGGAATAAGCTCTATAAAAAGAAATCCTCCAAATCCCATGACTGGAAATAAAAATATCAAAAGATCAAAATAATATATGTCCTCATGAAAGAAAATCCAGTTTAGTAAAATAAAAATCAGACTTAGTCCTATATGAAAATACCAGAATTTTTCCAATGGAAACTTCAGATTATAATAGGTTTCTATTAATAAAAAGGAATCCAGACAGGTAGCCAATATTAAAATTAAAATAAATATCCATCTCTTTTTTATAGCTCTTCACCTCCAAGTATAATATTAGATTTATCAGCATAAAACTTTACAAGATAAAGGTTGTCTTTAGCTGTCTTTTCAATTAGGTGAAATTCTCCGTTTTCAATTTCTTTAATTCTGTTGCCTCTTATTCTCACAAAGGTATTTACAGGACCTCTATAATTACTAAAATTAATTTTTATAATATTCTTTATTTTCTCATGATCTATAACTAAATCTTCCATCTGCATATACTTAAGAGTAGCGTCACTTTGAACATCTGCATCTAGCATGGGAAAATGTGTGTTTATCTGTGAAAATATATTTTCATACTCTTTTTTCAATTGCTCCCAGGATTTACCCCCGCCTCTTTCCTGATCTATAATATCATCAGGATGTACAAAATGACTTACACAGCCATAAGCTCCTATTGTATTGTATATACTCCACATTAGATCCTCGTTGTAGTGAAATCCTGAAGAAAACCTTGGCAGACTATAAAGCTGAGGATAGTCTGGATCCCTTCCAACTTCCTGCAAAAGTAATCCTGGTTCATAGACTCCTTCAAAAACTCCAGATATTGATTTTAATTCAGGCATAGCAATAGTAAGGGCTTCCTTCCCTTCTTTTGTTAGAATATTACTTGGCGGCACATAAGAAAATATTTTCACTTCCTCTCCGTAGAGGTTTTTAGTCAGTTCTTTTAATTTTTCAATGGAAAAAGCCATGTCTGTTACCCCTTTCCAAGGGGAATAATTATAATCCTCAAAATCCATTCCGCCTTCTAAAGCTAATGAAAAGTGATTATATCCGTGAAAACCAAGCTCTCCACCATTTTGAAAAACTTCCCTTCCAAAATATCCCGTTGTTTCCTTCAACTCTTCTGTGAAATCTACAATTTTTTCTTTATCTGTAATATCAGTATAATCACCTATCATAAAAGTTGTATATCTTAGTTTTTCTCTCTGGGCTATTGACTCCATGTCAGGCCACCATACTTTTTTAAAAAAATTGATATTATTCATATTATATTCTTCGTGAATTTTTTTATTATCTCCAAGAGGTATCGGTGCTGGAAAATCATCGATATGAGCTATCTTGGAGTTAAACACCGGCATTATAAAATATTCATTTCCATAGGCTATAAGCTGAGTCATAAGTCCCCTGGTCGTATTTGCTTCAAATATTGAAGTATTAGAATATATTACTCTTCCCTTTCCGTAAGAAATCTCCCAGATCAAAGGGGTGTTATCATCAGAGGCAGCTATAATCTCTGCACCTTTAGAAAGATTAAGCTTTAATGATGATCCACTCATTATCTTCGCACTGGGTTTTGTAGTTTCCATCCCAGGGAAAAAACTCGTATAAAAATTAACTCCCGATGTCTCTGTAAAACCATCAATGTCAAGTATCCCTGCCATGGAATTAAAAGGGCTTTTAAAGGACCTTTCCAAAACTATAAGGTTTCCACCATCTCGGACGAATTTTTTTATTTCTAAAAAAACTTTTTTTCTCATTCCTGCGAAATCTTCTGCTACAATTATCACACTAGAATAATCAGATATTTTCCCTCTATAACCATTTATCTTTTCACTATGGTATTTAGTCTTTGTAAATTCAAAAACTTTAGTTAAATTATATAAAATCTCCCTACTTCCTACACCGTCTTCATTGTAAAGTAGAAGGTGCTTTTGAGGATTTTCTATATTCAGATCCCCATCTCTGCTTTCAGGTAGAATAAATTCCATCTCTTGCTTTAAAGTAAAGTGGGTATGAAGTGCATTTACACGAAAATACTGAAGTCCTAACACAGTTATAAAAGTAAGCAGCATAAAATATTTAAATTTCATAGAAATCAACCTCTATACCATGGAACAGACTTGCTATTTTTTCCATTAATAACTCTTTACTTGCTGCAGTTGTGGCAGGAAAAAGTATCCTTAACTTATTATCATCCATTGCCATAAAGTCACTCTCACGAACCTTTCCTTTTATCATCTCTGCAACCTCATCTGGAGTGACTCCTTCGATTTTAGTTTCAAAGGCCATGAAATCCATACCCAGAAGTTTTTTTCTTCTTTCCTCTTCAGACATAATCTTGTTAAAATATCCCATAGTAAATATTTTGGTATCTTTAAGATAATTTTCTTTTATCTCTTTTTCCTCTTTGACAAAGGCTTCTGATAGAGCTTCATTCAGCCAGTGGGTTATTATCTTAAACATCTCATAGCTGTACCTTTCACTGGCCTCAAGACTCATTCTTTCTATATTTATAAATCCTAAAATTTCATCATTATTTTTGATAGGAGACACAAAAATCGGAGAGTCACCTTCTATATCAAGGGGGAATTCCATAGGAGCCCCAGCTTTTATAACCTCATCAAACACACTGTCTTTTTTTACCTGAAGAAATCCAGGGATTCGTCCGTTTCCTGCTCTTAGTTTTAACCTCATAAAATTCTTCTCATGATTAAAGCTGTAAATAGACACTACATCACTTTCTAAAAACTGTCTCATTACAAGTATGGCTTCTGTATATATCTGTTCCACATTCATATTTGCAAAAGAGGACTTTATCTGATTCAGGGTAACTATACTCTCACGACTACTTATTATCCTTTTTTTTAGCCTGCTGTTTATAGTTATAAGTTTGACATTATTTTCCTTTTGCTTCTCATAGTCCTCTCTGGTTTTAGAAACCTCTCCTTCTAAATGCATTATCTTTTGATCAGTGGTGTCTCTCAGTTTCCCTAAAAAAAGTGCCGTAAAGAAAAACATCAAAATAAATTTATAATATTCAAAGCTTGAAAAGAATATAATCATATCCCTTCCAAGTCCTATATAGGCTAAAATATAGTAAATTATAGAAAAAGAAACTACAAATCCACTCATATAGGTTCCGTACTTAAGGGATATAACCGCTATTACAATCAAAAGGGGATGAAGGTTCATAGCCAAAAAACTATATTTAAAGGAAGAAAAATGAAAAAATACCAGATAAACTGCCGTGGTGTATAATAAACTCTCTATAAAACAATTAAAAGTTTTGCTTTTCATAATTTACTCCTTTTCCTCAAAAAACCTATAGGTGTCTACCGTATCCAAAAAATATCCGTCAAAACCTGCAGAATCTATTTTTTTCTGATAATCTTTACTTAT